>NZ_JAPYKM010000032.1:0-81153 GCF_029623465.1 Pseudomonas sp. RIT-To-2
CTGGCGGGACAACTCCCGGATCTGCCGAAAATGCCTGTGCGGATGTCGGTCAAACGCTATCGCGCTTTCTATGCAACGGCCATCGGCATGGCTATCATGCGTGCCTCATTGTGAGGCGAATCTGGCATGTTGACGTTGTTGAAGCTCTTGAAGGATGGTCGCTTCCATTCCGGGCAGGCCCTGGGTGCTGCGCTGGGCGTAAGCCGCAGTGCGGTCTGGAAACAGCTCCAGCACCTGGAAGCCGAACTCAATCTTCCTATCCACAAGGTCCGCGGCCGCGGCTACCAGTTGGCGACGCCGTTGGCGCTGCTTGATGCTGATGAAATAAAGGCCTATGCCGGGGCTCCAGGCTGGCCTGCCTTCATCTTCGATTCCATCGACTCCACCAACGCTGAAGCGCTGAGGGCTGTAGCGCAAGGTCGGGAGGCGCCCTTCATGGTCCTGGCGGAGCGCCAGACTGCTGGGCGGGGCAGGCGAGGTCGTACCTGGGTCAGCCCTTTCGCGGAAAACCTCTATTACAGCCTGGTGCTGCGTATCGACGGTGGCATGCGCCAGCTGGAAGGGCTGAGCCTGGTGGTTGGCCTTGCGGTCATGCAGGCATTGCGGGAGCTGGGTATCGCCAGGGCTGGATTGAAGTGGCCCAATGATGTGCTGGTAGGCCAACAGAAGATAGCCGGTATTCTCCTGGAGCTGGTCGGCGATCCTGCTGACGTCTGCCATGTCGTCCTGGGTATCGGTATCAATGTGAACATGCAGTCTACCGACGCGGTCGACCAGCAGTGGACTTCGATGCGGCTCGAGTCGGGCAAGTCTGTGGACCGCAATCAGTTGGTGTCATTGCTCAGCAAGCGCCTGCAGGAATACCTGGTGCTGCATCGCGAGCAGGGCTTTGCGCCTATCCAGGCGCAATGGGAAGCTAATCATCTGTGGCAGGGCAGGGCAGTATCGCTGATTGCCGGGGTCAACCAGGTGGATGGTGAGGTCATGGGCATTGATCACCAAGGCGCCTTGCGCCTCAAGGTCGATGGCGTGGAAAAAAGCTTTAGTGGCGGTGAGCTCAGCCTGAGGTTGCGCAATGATTCTTGAGCTGGACTGCGGTAACAGTTTCATCAAGTGGCGGGTCACCGCAGGCGATGACGACAAGCGTATTGCCGGCGGCGTGGTGGACGCTGACGGTGTCCTCATTGATGCCTTGAAAGCCATCGACGGGTTGCAGCTGCAGCACTGCCGCCTGGTCAGCGTGCGCAATGAAGATGAAACCGGCAGGTTGGTGGCGGCCCTGGCAGACGAGTTCAAGGTGCAGCCGATCACTGCGCGGCCGTCCCGGGTGCTGGCAGGTGTCCACAACGGCTATGAAGAGTACGAGCGCCTGGGGCTGGATCGTTGGGTAGCGTTGGTGGCGGGTTATCGCCTGGCCGGCCGAGCGTGCGTGGTCATCGACCTGGGCACGGCCATTACCTCCGACTTCGTTGCCGTCGACGGTGAGCACATCGGTGGTTTTATCTGCCCTGGCATGCCACTGATGCGCGGCCAGTTGCGCACCCATACGCGCAAGATCCGCTACGACGACCAGTCTGCCGAGCGTGCCCATGCCAGCCTGCAGCCGGGGCGGAATACCGTCGAGGCTGTCGAGCGTGGCTGCACCCTGATGACGCGCGGGTTCGTGTTGAGTCAGCTCGAGCATGCCAGGCGCCTGTGGGGGGATGACTTCACGCTGTTCCTCACGGGCGGGGATGCCGGCCTTGTCAGCGACGTGGTCCCTCAGGCGCAGGTTATTCCGGACCTGGTGTTCGTCGGCTTGGCAATCGCCTGCCCTATTGTCTGAGGTGCCTTATGCGCTGGTTATTCCTCCTGCTGGTTGTGCTCAATGTTTTCTACGCCGTGTGGCATCAGCAGGTCGCTCCCATGCGGCCCAAGGAAGTCGCGTCGCTGTCCCTTTACAAAGGCGCGCATCAGGATATCAAGCTGCTCAGCGAGTCGGATGCTGGCCAAACACGGGGAGCAGCGGCCGCCAAGCCTGCAGTGGACACTGAAAACTGTCTGTACGTGGGCGGGTTTTCTCGGCTGGAGCAGCTCGCGCCGGTGGAGCAGCGCCTGACCAGCCTGGATATTTCCTCTCGTGCAGTGGCGGTGAATGCCCCGGAGGGAGTCTCTCACTGGTTGCGCATTTCGCCGGAAGCCCGGCGTTTGCTGGACGAAACCCTGCTCCAAAGACTTTCCAATGATTTCAAAGACTTAAAACAGAAAATAATGTTGTGTGGGGGGTTGCAAGTACCTTGAATCCTGCATAGAATGGCGCCCGCTCCACAGCGATAAGCGGAAACGCTCAAGGTGTGAAGCAGCTGTCAAACGAAGCTAACTTCAAGATTTAATTGAAAAAATAGCTTGACAGCAGGACGGCAGAGGTTGATAATGCCGCCCACGTTACGGAGGGGTTCCCGAGCGGCCAAAGGGATCAGACTGTAAATCTGACGTCTCAGACTTCGAAGGTTCGAATCCTTCTCCCTCCACCAATTTAGCGTGAGCAGCAAGCTCCGCGGGTATAGTTTAGTGGTAGAACCTCAGCCTTCCAAGCTGATGATGCGGGTTCGATTCCCGCTACCCGCTCCAAGTTTGCTGGTTGTGCAAAGTGTTTCGCTCTTGTAGCTCAGTTGGTAGAGCACACCCTTGGTAAGGGTGAGGTCAGCGGTTCAAATCCGCTCAAGAGCTCCATTACTCAGGCAGATATGAAAATATCTGCCTTTGTTTTATAAGTGGTTGAAATCGCTTATTCGGCCCGGCATAATGGTCGGCCTGATTATGTTTTTAGGTCAGTAGCTCAATTGGCAGAGCGACGGTCTCCAAAACCGTAGGTTGGGGGTTCGATTCCCTCCTGACCTGCCAGATTCACTCGGTGATGTCTGGCTTTCTTTTCACAGGATCCTCCTAGATGACCCCGAAGGCTGAAGCCCAAGACTCTCGCTTTGATCTGCTCAAGTGGCTGGTTGTTGTCGCTTTGGTGGTGGTTGGCGTGGTTGGTAATCAGTATTACCACGCGTCTCCGATCCTGTACCGAGTGCTCGCACTGCTCGTCATTGCTGCCGTAGCTGCGTTTACCGCGCTGCAGACCGCGAAAGGCAAGTCGTTCTTCGCTCTGGCAAAGGAAGCTCGCACCGAAATCCGTAAAGTCGTATGGCCAACTCGCCAAGAGACCACGCAGACCACGCTGATCGTAGTGGCGGTCGTCCTGGTCATGGCGTTGCTGTTGTGGGGGCTTGATTCCCTGCTAGGCTGGCTTGTTTCCTTGATCGTCGGCTAAGGGTGTCCCGTGGCTAAGCGTTGGTACGTTGTGCATGCCTACTCGGGTTACGAGAAGCATGTTATGCGCTCTTTGATCGAGCGTGTAAAGCTGGCTGGCATGGAAGACGGTTTTGGCGAGATTCTGGTCCCCACTGAAGAAGTGGTTGAGATGCGCAATGGCCAGAAGCGCAAAAGCGAACGTAAGTTCTTCCCAGGCTATGTGCTGGTCCAGATGGAAATGAACGAGGGTACTTGGCACTTGGTCAAGGACACTCCTCGTGTGATGGGCTTCATTGGCGGTACCGCCGACAAGCCTGCACCTATCACCGACAAGGAAGCTGAAGCTATCCTGCGTCGTGTCGCTGACGGCAGCGACAAGCCAAAGCCCAAGACTCTGTTCGAGCCGGGCGAGGTTGTTCGCGTTACCGATGGTCCTTTCGCGGATTTCAACGGTACCGTCGAAGAAGTCAACTACGAAAAGAGCCGGATCCAAGTGGCCGTGCTTATTTTCGGACGCTCTACTCCGGTAGAGCTCGAGTTCAGTCAGGTCGAAAAGGTCTGATTGAAGGCATATCCCATGCCCCGCAGGCGTAAGCTGCGGGGTTTTGTCGTCTCTGGGATAAAACGCAAGCAACCGGGGAGCCTTTTCAGGCGCCTGTACCCGATATTGGAGTAGCTCATGGCTAAGAAAATCACGGCTTATATCAAGCTGCAAGTAAAGGCCGGCCAGGCCAACCCTAGCCCGCCCGTCGGCCCGGCTCTGGGTCAACATGGTGTGAACATCATGGAATTCTGCAAGCTCTTCAACGCCCGTACCCAGGTGCAAGAAGCCGGCCTGCCGACTCCAGTCATCATCACTGTATACAGTGACCGTAGCTTCACCTTCGAAACCAAAAGCACCCCTGCTTCGGTTCTGCTGAAGAAAGCTGCTGGCCTGACCAGCGGCTCCGCTCGTCCGAACACCGTTAAAGTCGGTACCGTGACCCGCGCTCAGCTGGAAGAAATCGCCAAGGCAAAAGATGCTGACCTGACCGCTGCCGACCTGGACGCCGCTGTGCGCACCATCGCTGGCTCGGCTCGCAGCATGGGCCTTAACGTGGAGGGTGTGTAATGGCTAAGCTGACCAAGCGCCAAAAGGCTATTGCTTCCAAAATCGAAGCTGGCAAAGTCTACAACTTCGAAGAAGCCGCCACTCTGCTGGCCGAGCTGTCGACCGTCAAGTTCAGCGAGTCGTTCGACGTCGCCGTGAACCTGGGCGTTGACCCACGTAAATCCGACCAGGTCGTACGTAGCGCTACCGTGCTGCCACACGGCACTGGCAAGACTGTACGTGTTGCTGTCTTCACCCAAGGTCCAGCTGCTGAAGCTGCCCTGGCTGCAGGCGCAGACCGCGTTGGCATGGACGACCTGGCTGCCGAAATGAAAGGCGGCGACCTGAACTATGACGTCGTCATCGCATCGCCTGATGCCATGCGCGTTGTAGGTCAACTGGGTCAGATCCTGGGTCCACGCGGCCTGATGCCTAACCCGAAAGTCGGTACCGTGACTCCAGACGTAGCCAACGCGGTTAAAAACGCCAAGGCTGGTCAGGTTCGCTACCGCACCGACAAAAACGGCATCATCCACACTTCCGTTGGCAAGGTTGGCTTCGAAGCCACCAAGCTGAAGGAAAACGTTGAAGCCCTGATCGCTGATCTGAAGCGTATCAAGCCAGCTTCCTCGAAAGGTATCTACGTCAAGCGCGTTACCCTGAGCACCACCATGGGCCCAGGTCTGGTAATCGATCAGGGTTCCCTGAGCGCGTAAGACTTGCAGCCGGGGCGGGTAACCGCTCCGAGCTGAAAAATTGGGGTCCCTGCTTTGCGGGGGCTATCCAAGACCGTAGGCGGCGCGAGCCTTAAACCACAAGCCTACGCAGATGGTGCTCCCGGTTCCTTTTGGAACTAGACACCAAAACGACATCCGGCCTCGGCCAGATGAAACGGTAACAAGCAGGAGTTAAACCCGTGGCAATTAAACTCGAAGACAAGAAGGCCATCGTCGCTGAAGTCAACGAGGCTGCCAAAGCTGCCCTGTCCGCTGTCGTGGCTGATGCCCGTGGTGTGACTGTAGGCGCTATGACCGGACTCCGTAAAGAGGCCCGCGAAGCTGGCGTGTACGTACGCGTTGTACGTAACACCTTGCTCAAGCGCGCTGTTGAAGGCACCGATTACTCGATCCTCAACGACGTGTTCAAAGGCCCGACCTTGATCGCTTTCTCGAAAGAACATCCGGGCGCTGCTGCTCGTATCTTCAAAGAGTTCGCCAAAGGTCAGGACAAGTTCGAGATCAAGGCAGCTGCGTTCGAGGGCAAGTTCCTCGCAGCCAATCAGATCGACGTACTGGCAACGCTGCCGACCCGTGACGAAGCCATTTCCCAGCTGATGAGCGTGATTCAAGGCGCTACCAGCAAACTGGCTCGTACTCTGGCGGCACTTCGCGACCAGAAAGAAGCCGCTGCAGCCTAAGGGCCGCTCGCTTCTCGCGTTTTTTGTTTATTTCGATGGTCGCGTAGGCCGTCCCCCAATTCAGGAAAAGAGTCATGTCCGTTACTCAAGAGCAAATCCTCGAAGCCGTTGGCGCAATGTCCGTAATGGAAGTTGTTGAGCTGATCAAAGCTTTCGAAGAAAAATTCGGCGTTACCGCTGCTGCCGCTTCGGCTGGTCCAGCTGCTGCTGCCGCTGTTGTTGAAGAGCAAACCGAATTCAACGTTGTCCTGGTTGAAGCCGGCGAGAAGAAAGTCAACGTCATCAAGGCCGTTCGTGAACTGACCGGTCTGGGCCTGAAAGAAGCCAAAGAGAAAGTTGACACCGCTCCTCAGGTCGTAGCTGAAGGCGTTTCGAAAGAAGCCGCTGCTGACGCTGCCAAGAAGCTGGAAGAAGCTGGCGCCAAAGTCGAAATCAAGTAATTTCGACCTTGCGTCTCCAGCCCGAGCGTCAAGCGAACGGCTGATGGCTGGTGGCTCATGCCACCGGCCTTTTTCCGTTATTGGCAGCTGATCAGGTCAGCGCCAACAACGTGCTTCAACCACCGATGATGGTGGCGCAAACCAAGGGGTTTGCACGATTTTCTGGCTGCTCCCCGTCGGGAGGAGCCAAACAAGCAGGTGACCAAGCTGGGGAACGCTGATGGCTTACTCATACACTGAGAAAAAACGTATCCGCAAGGACTTTAGCAAGTTGCCGGACGTCATGGACGTACCGTACCTCTTGGCTATCCAGCTGGATTCGTATCGCGAATTCTTGCAGGCGGGCGCGACCAAGGACCAGTTCCGTGACGTCGGTCTGCATGCGGCCTTCAAATCCGTTTTCCCGATCATCAGCTACTCCGGCAACGCTGCTCTGGAGTACGTTGGTTATCGCCTGGGCGAACCGGCCTTTGATGTCAAAGAATGCGTATTGCGTGGCGTAACGTACGCCGTACCTTTGCGGGTAAAAGTACGCCTGATCATTTTCGACAAAGAATCGTCGAACAAAGCGATCAAGGACATCAAGGAGCAGGAAGTCTACATGGGGGAAATCCCCCTGATGACCGAGAACGGTACCTTCGTAATCAACGGTACCGAGCGCGTCATCGTCTCCCAGTTGCACCGTTCGCCAGGTGTGTTCTTCGACCACGACCGTGGCAAGACTCACAGCTCCGGCAAACTGTTGTACTCGGCCCGTATCATTCCTTACCGCGGCTCGTGGCTGGACTTCGAATTCGACCCGAAAGACTGTGTATTCGTCCGGATCGACCGTCGTCGCAAGCTGCCTGCGTCGGTACTGCTGCGCGCACTGGGCTACAGCACCGAGGAAGTCCTCGATGCGTTCTACACCACCAACGTATTCCACGTGCAGGGCGAAAAGCTCAGCCTGGAGCTGGTGCCACAGCGCCTGCGTGGTGAAATCGCCGTCCTGGATATCCTCGACAACACCGGCAAGGTGATCGTGGAGCAGGGCCGTCGTATCACTGCCCGTCATATCAACCAGTTGGAAAAAGCCGGCATCAAAGAGCTGGAAGTCCCGCTGGACTACGTGCTGGGTCGCACCACCGCCAAGGCCATCGTTCACCCGGCCACCGGCGAAATCCTGTGCGAGTGCAACACTGAACTGAGCACCGAGCTGCTGGTGAAGATCGCCAAGGCTCAGGTCGTCCGTATCGAAACGTTGTACACCAACGACATCGACTGCGGCCCGTTCATCTCCGACACGTTGAAGATCGACTCCACCGCCAACCAACTGGAAGCGCTGGTCGAGATCTACCGCATGATGCGTCCTGGCGAGCCGCCAACCAAGGATGCTGCCGAGACCCTGTTCAACAACCTGTTCTTCAGCCCTGAGCGTTACGACCTGTCCGCTGTAGGTCGCATGAAGTTCAACCGTCGTATCGGTCGCACCGAGATCGAAGGTTCGGGCGTGCTGAGCAAGGAAGACATCGTTGCCGTTCTGAAGACCCTGGTCGACATCCGTAACGGCAAAGGCATCGTCGACGACATCGACCACCTGGGTAACCGTCGTGTTCGCTGCGTAGGCGAAATGGCCGAGAACCAGTTCCGTGTTGGCCTGGTACGCGTTGAGCGTGCGGTCAAGGAACGTCTGTCGATGGCCGAAAGCGAAGGCCTGATGCCTCAGGACCTGATCAACGCCAAGCCGGTAGCGGCCGCGGTGAAAGAGTTCTTCGGTTCCAGCCAGCTGTCGCAGTTCATGGACCAGAACAACCCGCTGTCGGAAATTACCCACAAGCGTCGTGTCTCTGCACTCGGCCCAGGTGGTCTGACCCGTGAGCGTGCAGGCTTTGAAGTTCGTGACGTACACCCGACTCACTACGGCCGTGTATGCCCGATCGAGACCCCTGAAGGTCCGAACATCGGTCTGATCAACTCCCTGGCCGCTTACGCGCGCACCAACCAGTACGGCTTCCTGGAAAGCCCGTACCGCGTTGTCAAAGAGGGTGTGGTCACCGACGAGATCGTGTTCCTCTCCGCCATTGAAGAAGCCGATCACGTGATCGCGCAGGCTTCGGCGACCATGAACGAGAACAAGGTCCTGATCGACGAGCTGGTAGCCGTACGTCACCTGAACGAATTCACCGTGAAGGCGCCTGAAGACGTAACCCTGATGGACGTTTCGCCCAAGCAGGTAGTCTCGGTCGCAGCCTCGCTGATTCCGTTCCTGGAGCACGACGACGCCAACCGTGCGTTGATGGGTTCCAACATGCAGCGTCAGGCTGTACCGACCCTGCGCGCCGACAAGCCGCTGGTAGGTACCGGCATGGAGCGCAACGTTGCCCGTGACTCCGGCGTTTGCGTCGTGGCCCGTCGTGGCGGCGTGATCGATTCCGTCGATGCCAGCCGTATCGTTGTTCGCGTGGCGGACGATGAAGTCGAGCCAGGCGAAGCCGGTGTAGATATCTACAACCTGACCAAGTACACCCGTTCGAACCAGAACACCTGCATCAACCAGCGTCCGCTGGTGAGCAAGGGTGACCGCGTCCAGCGCAGCGACATCATGGCCGACGGCCCGTCCACCGATATGGGTGAACTGGCACTGGGTCAGAACATGCGCATCGCGTTCATGGCCTGGAACGGTTTCAACTTCGAAGACTCCATCTGTCTGTCGGAGCGCGTGGTTCAGGAAGACCGTTTCACCACGATCCACATCCAGGAACTGACCTGTGTGGCCCGTGACACCAAGCTTGGCCCAGAGGAAATCACCGCTGACATCCCGAACGTGGGTGAAGCAGCGCTGAACAAGCTGGACGAAGCCGGTATCGTCTACGTAGGTGCCGAAGTCGGCGCCGGCGACATCCTGGTCGGCAAGGTCACTCCGAAAGGCGAGACCCAACTGACTCCGGAAGAAAAACTGCTGCGCGCCATCTTCGGTGAGAAAGCCAGCGACGTTAAGGACACCTCCCTGCGCGTGCCTACCGGCACCAAAGGTACTGTCATCGACGTCCAGGTCTTCACCCGTGACGGCGTCGAGCGTGACGCTCGTGCTCTGTCGATCGAGAAGAGCCAGCTGGACGAGATCCGCAAGGACCTGAACGAAGAGTTCCGCATCGTCGAAGGCGCAACTTTCGAACGTCTGCGTCAGGCCCTGGTCGGTCAGATCGTCGATGGTGGTGCCGGCCTGAAGAAAGGTCTGGAAATCACCAACGAAGTCCTGGACGGTCTGGAACACGGTCAGTGGTTCAAGCTGCGCATGGCCGAAGACGCCCTCAACGAACAGCTGGAAAAAGCCCAGCAGTACATCGTTGACCGTCGTCGCCTGCTGGACGACAAGTTCGAAGACAAGAAGCGCAAACTGCAGCAAGGCGATGACCTGGCTCCAGGCGTGCTGAAAATCGTCAAGGTTTACCTGGCAATCCGTCGCCGCATCCAGCCGGGCGACAAGATGGCCGGTCGTCACGGTAACAAGGGTGTGGTCTCCGTGATCATGCCGGTTGAAGACATGCCACACGATGCCAACGGCACCCCTGTGGACGTGGTTCTCAACCCGCTGGGCGTACCTTCGCGTATGAACGTTGGTCAGATTCTGGAAACCCACCTGGGCCTCGCGGCCAAGGGCTTGGGCGAAAAGATCAACCGCATGCTCGAAGAGCAGCGTAAAGTCATCGAACTGCGCAAGTTCCTCACCGAGATCTACAACGAGATCGGTGGCCGCCAAGAAAACCTGGAAAGCTTCAGCGACCAGGAAATCCTGGATCTGGCGAAGAACCTGCGTGCTGGCGTTCCTATGGCTACCCCGGTATTCGACGGTGCCAAGGAAAGCGAGATCAAGGCCATGCTGAAACTGGCAGACCTGCCAGAAAGCGGCCAGATGCAGCTGTTCGACGGCCGGACTGGCAACAAGTTCGAGCGTCACGTTACTGTTGGCTACATGTACATGCTGAAACTGAACCACTTGGTGGACGACAAGATGCACGCGCGTTCCACTGGTTCCTACAGCCTGGTTACCCAGCAGCCGCTGGGTGGTAAGGCTCAGTTCGGTGGTCAGCGTTTCGGGGAGATGGAGGTCTGGGCACTGGAAGCTTATGGTGCCGCCTACACCCTGCAAGAAATGCTCACAGTGAAGTCGGACGATGTGAACGGTCGTACCAAGATGTACAAAAACATCGTGGACGGCGATCACCGTATGGAGCCGGGCATGCCCGAGTCCTTCAACGTGTTGATCAAAGAGATTCGTTCCCTCGGTATCGATATCGATCTGGAAACCGAATAACACGCGACGCGAATCGGGAGTGGGCCCTTAAAGCCCGCTCCCTGCTCCGCCAGGAGGAAAGGCCTTGAAAGACCTACTGAATTTGCTGAAAAACCAGGGTCAAGTCGAAGAGTTTGACGCAATCCGTATCGGGTTGGCGTCGCCTGAGATGATCCGTTCGTGGTCGTTCGGTGAAGTTAAAAAGCCGGAAACCATCAACTACCGTACGTTCAAGCCTGAGCGTGACGGCCTGTTCTGCGCCAAGATCTTTGGCCCAGTCAAGGACTACGAGTGCTTGTGCGGTAAGTACAAGCGCCTGAAACACCGTGGTGTGATCTGCGAGAAGTGCGGCGTTGAAGTCGCGCTGGCCAAGGTTCGTCGTGAGCGCATGGCGCACATCGAACTGGCATCGCCCGTTGCCCACATCTGGTTCCTGAAATCGCTGCCGTCGCGTATCGGCCTGCTGATGGACATGACCCTGCGTGATATCGAACGCGTTCTCTACTTCGAGAGCTATGTCGTTATCGACCCGGGCATGACTACCCTGGAGAAGGGTCAGCTGCTGAACGACGAGCAGTACTTCGAAGCCCTCGAAGAGTTCGGTGACGACTTCGACGCCCGCATGGGTGCCGAGGCGGTCCGCGAACTGCTGCACGCCATTGACCTGGAACACGAGATTGGCCGCCTGCGCGAAGAGATTCCGCAGACCAACTCGGAAACCAAGATCAAGAAGCTGTCCAAGCGCCTGAAGTTGATGGAAGCCTTCCAGGGTTCCGGCAACCTGCCTGAGTGGATGGTGTTGACCGTTCTGCCGGTTCTGCCGCCAGACCTGCGTCCACTGGTACCACTGGATGGCGGTCGCTTCGCGACGTCCGACCTCAACGATCTGTATCGTCGAGTGATCAACCGTAACAACCGTCTGAAGCGTCTGCTGGACCTGTCGGCTCCCGACATCATCGTGCGCAACGAAAAGCGCATGCTGCAGGAAGCTGTCGACGCCTTGCTGGACAACGGTCGTCGCGGTCGTGCCATCACCGGTTCCAACAAGCGTCCTCTGAAATCCCTGGCTGACATGATCAAGGGTAAGCAGGGTCGTTTCCGTCAGAACCTGCTCGGCAAGCGTGTTGACTACTCCGGTCGTTCGGTAATTACCGTAGGCCCGACCCTGCGCCTGCACCAGTGCGGTCTTCCGAAGAAGATGGCCCTGGAGCTGTTCAAGCCGTTCATCTTCGGCAAGCTGGAAATGCGTGGTCTCGCTACCACCATCAAGGCCGCCAAGAAGATGGTCGAGCGTGAGCTGCCAGAAGTGTGGGACGTTCTCGCCGAAGTGATTCGCGAACACCCCGTGCTGCTCAACCGTGCACCGACCCTTCACCGTCTGGGTATCCAGGCGTTTGAACCGGTACTGATCGAAGGCAAGGCTATCCAGCTGCACCCTCTGGTCTGTGCTGCGTACAACGCCGACTTCGACGGCGACCAGATGGCGGTGCACGTACCGCTGACCCTGGAAGCCCAGCTCGAAGCCCGTGCGCTGATGATGTCGACCAACAACATCCTGTCGCCAGCCAACGGTGAGCCAATCATCGTTCCGTCGCAGGACGTTGTACTGGGTCTGTACTACATGACCCGTGAAGCGATCAACGCCAAGGGCGAAGGCCGCGTGTTCGCCGACCTGCAGGAAGTCGACCGCGTATTCCGCGCCGGCGAAGCAGCTCTGCACGCCAAGATCAAAGTGCGCATCAACGAAACGGTCAACGACCGTGACGGCGGCAGCGTTAAGAACACCCGTATCGTCGACACCACCGTCGGCCGTGCGCTGCTGTTCCAGGTCGTTCCACCAGGCCTGTCCTTCGACGTGGTCAACACGCCGATGAAGAAGAAGGCGATCTCCAAGCTGATCAACCAGTGCTACCGCGTGGTTGGTCTGAAAGAGACCGTTATCTTCGCTGACCAGTTGATGTACACCGGTTTCGCCTACTCGACGATTTCGGGTGTTTCCATCGGTGTCAACGACTTCGTTATCCCGGATGAGAAAGCTCGCATCATCGGTACCGCTACCGACGAAGTCAAAGAGATCGAAAGCCAGTACGCTTCCGGCCTGGTAACCCAGGGCGAGAAGTACAACAAGGTGATCGACCTCTGGTCCAAGGCCAACGACGAAGTGTCCAAGGCGATGATGTCCAACCTCTCGAAAGAGAAGGTCATCGACCGTCATGGCAACGAAGTTGACCAGGAATCGTTCAACTCGATGTACATGATGGCTGACTCCGGTGCCCGGGGTTCGGCAGCTCAGATTCGTCAGCTGGCTGGTATGCGTGGTCTGATGGCCAAGCCGGACGGCTCGATCATCGAGACGCCGATTACCGCGAACTTCCGTGAAGGTCTGAGCGTACTCCAGTACTTCATCTCGACTCACGGTGCTCGTAAGGGTCTGGCGGATACCGCGTTGAAAACCGCGAACTCCGGTTACCTGACTCGTCGTCTGGTAGACGTGGCGCAAGACTTGGTGGTTACCGAGATCGACTGCGGCACCGAGCAGGGTCTGCTGATGACCCCGCACATCGAAGGCGGCGACGTTGTAGAGCCGCTGGGTGAACGTGTACTGGGTCGTGTCATCGCCCGTGACGTGTTCAAGCCAGGTACCGACGAAGTCATCGTTCCTGCCGGCACCCTGGTAGACGAGAAGTGGGTAGAGTTCATCGAACTCAACAGCATCGACGAAGTGATCGTTCGCTCGCCGATCAGCTGCGAAACCCGCTACGGCATCTGCGCCAAGTGCTACGGTCGTGACCTGGCTCGCGGTCACCAGGTGAACATCGGTGAAGCGGTCGGCGTAATCGCCGCCCAATCCATCGGTGAGCCGGGTACCCAGCTGACCATGCGTACGTTCCACATCGGTGGTGCGGCAAGCCGTACTTCCGCTGCTGACAGCGTTCAAGTGAAGAATGGTGGTGTGGTTCGTCTGCACAACCTGAAACACGTAGAGCGTGCTGACGGTAACCTGGTTGCCGTGTCCCGTTCCGGTGAGCTGGCCATCGCTGATGACTTCGGTCGTGAGCGTGAGCGTTACAAGCTGCCGTACGGTGCCGTGATTTCGGTTAAAGAAGGTGACAAGGTCGACGCTGGCGCCATCGTGGCCAAGTGGGACCCGCACACTCACCCGATCGTTACCGAAATGAAAGGTACCGTGACCTACGTGGGCATGGAAGAAGGTATTACGATCAAGCGCCAGACCGACGAATTGACCGGTCTGACCAACATCGAAGTACTGGATGCCAAAGACCGTCCTGCTGCCGGCAAGGAAATTCGCCCAGCGGTCAAGATGGTTGGCGCCGATGGCAAGGATCTGCTGTTGCCAGGTACCGACGTACCGGCTCAGTACTTCCTGCCAGCCAACGCCCTGGTCGGTGTGGCGGATGGTGTGCAAGTGGGTGTGGGTGACGTTATCGCCCGTATTCCACAGGAAACTTCGAAAACCCGCGACATCACCGGTGGTCTGCCGCGTGTTGCCGACCTCTTCGAAGCACGTCGTCCGAAAGAAGCGTCGATTCTGGCTGAAGTCAGCGGCACCATCGCGTTCGGTAAAGAGACCAAGGGCAAACGCCGTCTGGTCATCACCCCGAACGACGGTACCGATCCGTACGAAGAGCTGATTCCGAAGTGGCGTCACCTGAACGTGTTCGAAGGTGAACAGGTCAACCGCGGCGAAGTAATCTCCGACGGTCCTAGCGATCCGCACGACATCCTGCGTCTGCTGGGTGTGAGTGCGCTCGCCAAGTACATCGTCAACGAGATCCAGGACGTTTACCGTCTGCAAGGCGTGAAGATCAACGACAAGCACATCGAGACCATCCTGCGTCAGATGCTGCGCAAGGTCGAGATCGCCGAGTCGGGTGACTCCAGCTTCATCAAGGGCGACCAGATGGAACTGACTCAGGTACTGGGCGAGAACGAGCGCCTGGCATCGGAAGACAAGTTCATCTCCAAGTACACCCGTGTGCTGCTGGGTATCACCAAGGCCTCGCTGTCCACCGAATCGTTCATCTCGGCGGCTTCCTTCCAGGAAACCACCCGTGTACTGACCGAGGCGGCGGTAACCGGCAAGCGCGATTACCTGCGCGGCCTGAAGGAAAACGTGGTCGTGGGTCGTCTGATCCCGGCTGGTACCGGTCTGGCATACCACAGCGAGCGCAAGCGTCGCCGTGATGCTGACAAACCGTTGCGTGTAAGCGCGAGCGAAGTCGAAGCGGCACTGACTGAAGCGCTGAACTCCAGCGGTAACTGATCAGCGCAGGGCCCTGGCCTCTACGACCGACGAAACCGGACACATGATGTTCGGGTTCGTCTGGTCGGGGAGGGCGGGGCCTTGCCTTGACTGGGGACAAGATCCTCTTTAGACTCTTGTACCCCTAAATCTGGCGGGACGTATGTCCTGCCATTTTGCTTTTCTTGCAAGACAATAGCGTCGCAAGACAACAGTGGAGCTAGTAGATGGCAACTATCAACCAGCTGGTACGTCAGCCGCGTAAGCGTATCGTCGAGAAATCCGACGTACCTGCGCTGCAGAACTGCCCGCAACGTCGTGGCGTGTGCACCCGTGTGTACACCACCACGCCGAAAAAACCTAACTCGGCACTGCGTAAAGTATGCCGTGTGCGTCTGACCAACGGTTTCGAGGTTTCCTCGTACATCGGCGGTGAAGGCCACAACCTGCAAGAGCACAGCGTGGTACTGATCCGCGGCGGTCGTGTAAAAGACTTGCCAGGTGTTCGTTACCACACCGTTCGCGGCTCCCTGGATACCTCTGGCGTCAAAGGTCGTAACCAAGGTCGTTCGAAGTACGGTACCAAGCGTCCGAAGTAATGGCCGCTTGCAGCACATTGCAATTATCTATTTTTCTGAGTCGATAAGAGTAAGGTCGGGTCCCGCACCTCAGGGTGGGATGTCCCGAGCTAACCTGAAGACCGTTTGAGGGCTTATCCATGCCAAGAAGACGCGTAGCAGCCAAGCGCGAAGTGCTTGACGATCCAAAATACGGCAGCCAGATCCTGGCCAAGTTCATGAACCACGTGATGGAAAGCGGCAAGAAAGCCGTTGCCGAGCGTATCGTTTATGGCGCGCTGGACAAGGTTAAAGAACGCAAGAACAGCGACCCACTGGAAATCTTCGAGAAAGCTCTCGACGCCATCGCTCCGCTGGTCGAAGTAAAGTCGCGCCGTGTTGGCGGTGCTACTTACCAGGTTCCGGTCGAAGTTCGTCCGTCCCGTCGTAATGCCCTGGCAATGCGCTGGCTGGTAGACTTCGCGCGCAAGCGCGGTGAGAAGTCTATGGCTCTGCGCCTGGCTGGCGAGCTGTTGGATGCTGCCGAAGGCAAAGGTGCTGCAGTTAAGAAGCGTGAAGACGTTCACCGTATGGCTGAAGCCAACAAAGCGTTCTCGCACTACCGCTTCTAAATCCAGCGTCAATTATTTTGCGAGGGCTTTATGGCTCGTACAACTGATATCAAACGCTACCGTAACATCGGTATCGTTGCTCACGTGGACGCGGGTAAAACCACGACCACCGAGCGCGTCCTGTTCTACACAGGCGTAAACCACAAAATGGGCGAGGTGCATGATGGCGCCGCGACCATGGACTGGATGGTGCAGGAGCAGGAGCGGGGTATTACCATTACTTCCGCTGCTACTACCGCTTTCTGGGCTGGTTCCGTCAAGCAGTTCGAGAAGCATCGCTTCAACATCATCGATACCCCCGGCCACGTTGACTTCACCATTGAAGTAGAGCGTTCGCTGCGCGTACTCGACGGCGCTGTCGTTGTGTTCTGCGGTACTTCGGGCGTTGAGCCTCAGTCGGAAACCGTATGGCGTCAAGCCAACAAATACGGCGTCCCACGTCTGGTTTACGTCAACAAGATGGACCGTCAAGGTGCCAACTTCCTGCGCGTGGTCGGCCAGATCAAGCAGCGCCTGGGTCACACCCCGGTGCCGATCCAGCTGGCAATCGGCGCGGAAGATGAGTTCCAGGGTCAGATCGACCTGATGACCATGGAAGCCGTGTACTGGGACGACGCTGACAAGGGCATGGCTCCTCGTCGCGAAGCTATCCCTGCCGAGCTGCAGGAACTGGCTGAAGAATGGCGCAGCAACATGGTTGAGGCTGCGGCCGAAGCCAGCGAAGAGCTGATGAACAAGTACCTGGAAGGCGAAGAGCTGTCGATCGAAGAGATCAAGGCTGCGCTGCGTCAGCGTACTATTGCCGGCGAAATCGTTCTGGCCGTTTGCGGTTCCTCGTTCAAGAACAAGGGTGTTCCCCTGGTTCTGGACGCCGTTATCGACTACCTGCCGGCACCTGTCGACATTCCTGCCATCAAGGGTTCGGACCCGGATGACGAGACTGTTGCCATGGAGCGTCATGCAGACGACAGCGAGCCGTTCTCGGCTCTGGCGTTCAAGATCGCTACCGACCCATTCGTGGGTACCCTGACCTTCGCTCGCGTTTACTCGGGCGTGTTGAGCTCCGGCGACGGCGTGATCAACTCGGTCAAGGGCAAGAAAGAGCGCGTGGGTCGTATGGTGCAAATGCACGCAAACACCCGCGAAGAGATCAAGGAAGTACGCGCTGGCGACATCGCGGCCCTGATCGGCATGAAGGACGTCACCACGGGTGACACCCTGTGCTCCGCTGACAAGCCAATCATCCTGGTTCGCATGGACTTCCCGGAGCCGGTTATCTCGGTTGCCGTTGAGCCGAAAACCAAGGATGACCAGGAAAAAATGGGTATCGCTCTGGGCAAACTCGCTCAGGAAGACCCTTCTTTCCGCGTCAAGACCGACGAAGAGACTGGTCAAACGATCATCTCGGGTATGGGTGAGTTGCACCTGGACATCCTGGTTGACCGGATGCGCCGTGAGTTCAACGTTGAAGCCAACATCGGTAAACCACAGGTTTCTTATCGTGAGAAGATCACGAAGAACTGTGAGATCGAAGGCAAGTTCGTTCGCCAGTCCGGCGGCCGTGGCCAGTTCGGCCATTGCTGGATCCGTTTTGCTCCGGCAGACGAAGGTCAGGAAGGTCTGGTATTCGTGAACGAAGTGGTAGGTGGTGTGGTTCCCAAGGAATACATCCCTGCTATCCAGAAGGGCATTGAAGAGCAGATGAAGAACGGTGTTGTTGCCGGCTATCCGCTCATCGGCCTGAAGGCGACCGTGTTCGATGGCTCTTACCACGACGTCGACTCCAACGAGATGGCGTTCAAGGTGGCAGCCTCCATGGCGACCAAGCAACTGGCTACCAAAGGTGGCGGTGTTGTTCTTGAGCCGATCATGAAGGTCGAAGTTGTAACACCTGAGGACTACATGGGCGACGTGATGGGTGACCTGAACCGTCGTCGCGGTCTGATCCAGGGTATGGAAGACACGGTTTCCGGCAAAGTTATCCGCGCCGAAGTTCCGCTGGGTGAGATGTTCGGTTATGCGACCGACGTCCGTTCCATGTCTCAGGGTCGCGCGAGCTACTCTATGGAATTCTCCAAATACTCCGAAGCTCCGTCGAACATCGTCGAAGCTATCGTTAAAAAACAAGGCTGATTCAGCCCCTTTAGGCTAGGAGTTCACTGTCGTGGCTAAAGAAAAATTTGATCGTTCCCTACCTCACGTAAACGTCGGCACCATCGGCCACGTTGACCACGGTAAAACCACTCTGACCGCTGCTCTGACTCGCGTCTGCTCCGAAGTTTTCGGTTCGGCCGTTGTTGAGTTCGACAAGATCGACTCGGCTCCAGAAGAGAAAGCTCGCGGTATCACCATCAACACCGCTCACGTTGAGTACAACTCGACTATTCGTCACTACGCTCACGTTGACTGCCCAGGTCACGCTGACTACGTGAAGAACATGATCACCGGTGCTGCCCAGATGGACGGCGCGATCCTGGTTTGCTCGGCCGCTGATGGTCCGATGCCACAAACCCGTGAGCACATCCTGCTGTCCCGTCAGGTAGGCGTTCCGTACATCGTGGTCTTCCTGAACAAGGCTGACCTGGTAGACGACGCTGAGCTGCTGGAACTGGTCGAGATGGAAGTTCGTGACCTGCTGTCCACCTACGACTTCCCAGGCGACGACACCCCGATCATCATCGGTTCGGCTCGTATGGCGCTGGAAGGCAAAGACGACAACGAAATGGGCACCACTGCCGTTCGTAAACTGGTTGAAACTCTGGATACCTACATCCCTGAGCCAGTTCGTCTGACCGACAAGCCATTCCTGATGCCAATCGAAGACGTATTCTCGATCTCGGGTCGTGGTACCGTTGTTACCGGTCGTATCGAGCGTGGTATCGTCCGCGTTCAGGACGCCCTGGAAATCGTTGGTCTGCGTGACACCACCACCACCACCTGCACCGGTGTTGAGATGTTCCGCAAGCTGCTGGACGAAGGTCGTGCTGGCGAGAACTGCGGCGTTCTGCTGCGTGGTACCAAGCGTGACGACGTTGAGCGTGGCCAGGTTCTGGTCAAGCCAGGTTCGGTCAAGCCGCACACCAAGTTCACCGCAGAAGTCTACGTTCTGTCGAAAGAAGAAGGCGGCCGTCACACTCCGTTCTTCAAAGGCTACCGTCCTCAGTTCTACTTCCGTACCACTGACGTGACCGGTAACTGCGAACTGCCGGAAGGCGTTGAAATGGTAATGCCAGGTGACAACATTCAGATGACTGTTACCCTGATCAAAACCATCGCAATGGAAGACGGTCTGCGTTTCGCTATCCGTGAAGGCGGTCGTACCGTCGGCGCTGGCGTCGTAGCCAAGATCATCGAGTAATCGATGAGCCTTGAAAAAACCCCCGCTTAGCGGGGGTTTTTTTATTGGGTTGACACCCAATGAACCCGTCTATAGAATCACGCCTCCTTTTATCGGGCGTAGTGCGTCCGGTGGGAATAGCAGCCTGGAGTCTGAAATCCAATGCAAAATCAGCAAATCCGTATCAGGTTGAAGGCTTTTGACCATCGCCTGATCGACCAATCCACCCAGGAAATCGTGGAAACCGCGAAACGTACTGGTGCTCAAGTGCGTGGTCCAATTCCACTGCCTACCCGCAAAGAGCGGTTCACCGTTCTGGTCTCCCCGCACGTCAACAAAGACGCGCGTGACCAGTACGAGATCCGTACTCATAAGCGCGTTCTGGACATCGTCCAGCCAACGGATAAAACCGTTGATGCGCTGATGAAGCTTGATCTTGCGGCAGGTGTGGAAGTGCAGATCAGCCTCGGCTAAGACAGGGTCTTAGTCGTGTAACGCTCTGAAATGGGCGGCCATAGCGGGTGAAAGCCCCGTACACTCATGAGGTTTACAACATGACTATTGGTGTAGTCGGTCGAAAATCCGGTATGACCCGTATTTTCACCGAAGAAGGTGTCTCCATTCCGGTCACGGTCATTGAGATCGAGCCGAATCGCGTCACCCAGTTCAAAACTGAAGAGACCGATGGCTATCGTGCAGTGCAAGTCACTGTAGGTGAGCGTCGTGCTTCGCGTGTGACTGCTGCTCAAGCAGGTCACTTCGCTAAAGCGAACGTTGCCGCTGGTCGCGGTGTCTGGGAATTCCGCCTTGAAGAAGGCGAGTACCAGGCTGGCGACTTGATCAATGCTGAAATCTTCGCTGCAGGCCAACTGGTAGACGTTACCGGTCAGTCCAAGGGTAAAGGCTTTGCCGGTACCATCAAGCGTTGGAATTTCCGCGGTCAAGATAACACCCACGGTAACTCCGTTTCCCACCGCGTCCCTGGCTCTATCGGCCAGTGCCAGACTCCTGGTCGTGTATTCAAGGGCAAAAAAATGTCCGGTCATATGGGCGCTGAGCGCGTGACCGTGCAGTCCCTGGAAGTTGTGCGCGTCGACGCTGAACGCAATCTGCTGCTCGTCAAGGGTGCTGTTCCTGGCGCTACTGGCGGCAACCTGGTTGTGCGTCCGGCAGCCAAGGCTCGCGGTTAAGGGGAAGCTGAAATGCAATTAAATGTAAATGACGCTCAAGCGATCGAAGTTTCTGAACTGACTTTCGGTGGCGAGTTCAACGAGACGCTGGTTCACCAAGCAGTCGTGGCCTACATGGCCGGCGGCCGTCAAGGTAGCAAGCAGCAGAAAACCCGTTCCGACGTTTCCGGTGGCGGCAAGCGCCCATGGCGTCAGAAAGGTACTGGCCGTGCTCGTGCCGGTACCATCCGTAGCCCAATCTGGCGCGGCGGCGGTACCACCTTTGCAGCGCGTCCTCAGGACCACTCGCAAAAGCTGAACAAGAAGATGTATCGCGCTGCACTGCGCTCCATCCTTGCTGAGCTGGTACGTAGCGATCGTCTGGTCGTGGTTCAGGACTTCGCTGTTGAAGCTCCAAAAACCAAAGACCTGCTGAGCAAGCTGAATGGCATGGGCCTGACTGACGTCCTGATCGTGTCTGACGCTGTTGATCAGAACCTGTACCTGGCTGCTCGCAACCTGCCACACGTCGACGTACGTGACGTGCAAGGTTCCGATCCAGTTAGTCTGATCGCATACGACAAGGTGTTGATCACCGTGTCGGCCGTGAAGAAATTCGAGGAGCTGCTGGGATGAACCAGGAACGCGTATTTAAAGTTCTGCTTGGCCCGCACGTTTCCGAGAAGGCTACGGTTCTGGCAGACAAAAAAGGTCAGTTCGTTTTCAAGGTTGCTACCGATGCAACCAAGCTGGAAATCAAGAAGGCCGTCGAAAGCCTGTTCAGCGTGAAAGTAGAGCGTGTGACTACCCTGAACGTACTGGGTAAAAGCAAGCGCACTGCTCGCGGTCTGGGCAAGCGTAATGACTGGAAGAAGGCAGTTATCTCCCTTCAGCCAGGCCAAGATCTCGATTTCAGCAGCAGTGCTGAGTAAGGAAGGGGTGCATCATGGCAATCGTTAAATGCAAACCGACTTCCCCTGGCCGCCGTTTTGTGGTCAAGGTGGTCAACCAGGAGCTGCATAAAGGCGCTCCTCACGCACCGCTGCTCGAGAAAAAATCGAAGTCTGGTGGTCGTAACAACAATGGCCGCATCACTACTCGTCACGTAGGTGGTGGTCATAAGCAGCATTACCGTCTGGTCGACTTCCGTCGCAACGACAAGGATGGCATCGCTGCCACCGTCGAGCGTATCGAATACGATCCAAACCGTACTGCTCACATCGCACTGCTGCTGTACGCAGACGGCGAGCGCCGCTACATCATCGCCCCTAAAGGCGTGAGCGCTGGCGACCAGCTGATCGCAGGTGCTCTGGCTCCAATCAAGCCAGGCAACTCCCTGCAACTGCGCAACATCCCAGTGGGTAGCACCATTCACGGCATCGAACTGAAGCCGGGCAAAGGTGCTCAAATCGCTCGTTCCGCTGGTGCTTCGGCTCAGCTGATCGCTCGCGAAGGTGTCTACGTGACCCTGCGTCTGCGCTCTGGTGAAATGCGTAAAGTCCTGGCTGAATGCCGTGCGACCCTGGGCGAAGTCTCGAACTCCGAGCACAGCCTGCGTTCGCTGGGTAAAGCTGGTGCCAAACGCTGGCGTGGCGTTCGCCCAACCGTTCGTGGTGTTGCCATGAACCCGGTTGACCACCCACATGGTGGTGGTGAAGGTCGTACCTCCGGTGGTCGTCATCCGGTATCGCCATGGGGCTTCCCGACTAAGGGTGCTAAGACTCGTGGTAATAAGCGTACCGACAAAATGATCGTCCGTCGTCGCAAGTAAATAGAGGGATACGACAGTGCCACGTTCTCTGAAAAAAGGTCCTTTTATTGATCTTCACCTACTGAAGAAGATCGAAGTGGCGGCGGAAAAGAACGATCGCAAACCAGTTAAGACCTGGTCGCGTCGTTCGATGATCCTGCCACAAATGGTCGGTCTGACCATCGCAGTACACAACGGTCGTCAGCACGTCCCCGTTCTCGTGAACGAAGACATGGTCGGCCACAAACTGGGCGAGTTCGCCGGTACCCGCACTTATCGTGGGCACGTGGCTGACAAGAAAGCCAAGCGTTAAGGGGTAAGGAAATGGAAGTAGCCGCTAAGTTGTCGGGCGCTCGAATCTCCGCCCAGAAAGCCCGCTTGGTCGCCGACCAGATCCGCGGGAAGAAGGTGGGCGAAGCGCTCAACCTGCTGGCTTTTAGCAGTAAAAAAGCCGCGGAAATCATCAAGAAAGTGCTGGAGTCGGCCGTAGCCAACGCCGAGCACAACGAAGGCGCAGACGTTGATGACCTGAAGGTCAGCACCGTTTTCGTCAACGAAGGGCGTTCGCTGAAGCGCATCATGCCGCGTGCCAAAGGCCGCGCTGATCGCATCGTCAAGCGGTCTTGCCATATCACTGTCAAGGTTGCTGACAAGTAACGGAGTCGATCAGATGGGTCAGAAAGTACATCCCATTGGCATTCGCCTGGGAATCGTCAAGGAGCACACCTCCGTCTGGTACGCAGACGGTCGGACTTATGCGGACTACTTGTTCGCAGATCTGAAGGTGCGTGAGTATCTCCAAGACAAACTAAAAAGCGCGTCCGTAAGCCGTATCGATATCCATCGTCCGGCTCAAACTGCACGCATCACCATCCACACCGCTCGTCCTGGTATCGTTATCGGGAAGAAAGGTGAAGATGTTGAAAAACTGCGTCAGGACCTGACCAAGCAGATGGGTGTGCCTGTGCACATCAATATCGAAGAAATCCGCAAGCCGGAACTCGACGGTATGCTGGTTGCCCAGAGCGTAGCTCAGCAGCTGGAGCGTCGCGTAATGTTCCGTCGCGCTATGAAGCGCGCCGTACAGAACGCCATGCGCATTGGTGCCAAAGGCATCAAAATCCAAGTGAGCGGTCGTCTCGGCGGTGCTGAAATCGCACGTACTGAATGGTATCGCGAAGGTCGTGTGCCACTGCACACCCTGCGTGCCGATATCGACTATGCCACCTACGAAGCTCACACCACTTACGGTGTGATCGGTGTGAAGGTTTGGATCTTCAAAGGCGAAGTAATTGGTGGTCGCCAAGAAGAACTGAAACCACAAGCACCAGCGCCTCGTAAAAAAGCTGCTAAGTAAGGGGTACGCCAAATGTTGCAACCTAAGCGTACGAAGTTCCGCAAGCAGATGACTGGCCACAACCGTGGTCTGGCACTGCGCGGTAGCAAAGTCAGCTTCGGCGAGTTCGCCTTGAAAGCTGTAGCCCGCGGTCGTCTCACCGCCCGTCAGATCGAGTCGGCACGTCGTGCCCTGACCCGTCACGTAAAACGTGGCGGCAAGATCTGGATCCGTGTATTCCCGGACAAGCCGATTTCCAAGAAGCCTCTCGAAGTGCGGATGGGTAAAGGTAAAGGTTCCGTCGAGTACTGGGTTGCCCAGATTCAGCCAGGCAAAGTCCTGTATGAAATCGAGGGTGTTTCTGAAGAGCTGGCGCGTGAGGCATTCGCCTTGGCAGCTGCAAAGCTGCCTCTCGCCACCTCCTTTGTTAAGCGGACGGTGATGTGATGAAAGCGAATGAACTTCGTGAGAAATCAGCACAGCAACTGAACGAGCAACTGCTCGGCTTGCTGCGCGACCAGTTCAATCTGCGCATGCAGAAAGCAACTGGCCAGTTGGGGCAGTCTCACCTGCTCTCGCAAGTGAAGCGTGACATCGCTCGCGTGAAAACTGTGCTCAACCAGCAGGCAGGTAAGTAATCATGGCTGAAGCCGAAAAAACCGTCCGTACGCTGACTGGCCGTGTTGTCAGCGACAAGATGGACAAGACCATCACCGTTCTGATCGAGCGTCGCGTAAAGCACCCGATCTACGGTAAATACGTTAAGCGTTCGACTAAGCTGCACGCGCACGACGAAACCAACCAGTGCCACATCGGCGACAAAGTTTCGATTCGTGAAACTCGTCCGATGGCCAAGACCAAGTCCTGGGCGCTGGTTGAAGTTCTCGAACGCGCTGTGGAAGTCTAAGGGCTAGGGGTCGGAGAAATTATATGATTCAGACTCAATCCATGCTTGATGTGGCTGATAACAGCGGCGCTCGTCGCGTTATGTGCATCAAGGTGCTTGGTGGCTCGCACCGTCGTTACGCTGGCATCGGTGACATCATCAAAGTTACCGTCAAGGAAGCAATTCCTCGCGGTAAGGTGAAAAAAGGCCAAGTGATGACTGCTGTCGTAGTCCGCACTCGCCACGGTGTTCGTCGCGCTGACGGCTCCATTATCCGCTTTGATGGCAACGCTGCTGTTCTGCTGAACAACAAGCAAGAGCCGATCGGCACCCGTATCTTTGGGCCAGTGACCCGTGAGCTTCGTACTGAGAAGTTCATGAAGATCGTCTCGCTCGCCCCAGAAGTGCTGTAAGGAGATCCGACATGCAAAAGATTCGTCGTGACGACGAGATCATCGTGATCGCCGGCAAAGACAAAGGCAAGCGCGGTAAGGTGCTGAAGGTGCTCGCTGACGACCGTCTGGTCGTTGGTGGGATCAACCTGGTGAAGCGCCATACCAAGCCTAACCCGATGTCGGGCGTACAGGGCGGTATCGTCGAGAAAGAAGCGCCTCTGCACGCTTCCAACGTCGCCATTTTCAACGGCGAAACCAACAAGGCTGACCGCGTTGGTTTCAAAGTAGAAGAAGGCAAAAAAATTCGTGTCTTCAAGTCGACCCAAAAAGCGGTTGATGCTTGAACACTGCTAGGTAGAAGACCATGGCACGACTGAAAGAGATTTATCGGAAGGAAATCGCTCCCAAGCTTAAGGAAGAACTTAAGCTGGCGAACGTGATGGAAGTTCCGCGCGTTACCAAGATCACCCTGAACATGGGTCTGGGCGAAGCGATCGGCGACAAGAAAGTCATCGAGCACGCTGTTGCCGACATGGAAAAAATCACCGGCCAGAAGGCTGTTGTCACTTACGCTCGTAAGTCGATCGCAGGCTTCAAGGTCCGTGAGGGCTGGCCGATTGGCGTCAAGGTTACCCTGCGTCGCGATCGTATGTACGAATTCCTGGACCGCCTGCTGGCGATCTCCCTGCCTCGGGTACGCGACTTCCGCGGCCTGAATGCCAAGTCCTTCGATGGTCGTGGCAACTACAGCATGGGCGTGAAAGAGCAGATCATTTTCCCGGAAATCGATTACGACAAGATCGATGCTCTGCGCGGTCTGGACATTACCCTGACCACCACTGCTCGTTCGGACGATGAAGGTCGCGCTCTGCTGCGCGCTTTCAAGTTCCCGTTCCGCAACTGATTGGAGTAGGAAAATGGCCAAGAAGAGCATGAAAAACCGTGAGCTGAAGCGTCAGCTGACGGTCGCAAAATTCGCCAAGAAGCGTGCTGAGCTCAAGGCAATCATCGTTAGTCTGACCGCAAGCGACGAAGAACGTTGGAACGCCTCGGTAGCTCTGCAGAAGCAGCCACGTGACGCAAGCGCCTCGCGCATGCGTAACCGCTGCCGCATCACTGGTCGTCCACACGGCGTTTACCGCAAGTTCGGCCTCGGCCGTAACAAGCTGCGTGAAGCAGCAATGCGCGGTGACGTACCAGGTCTGGTCAAGGCCTCCTGGTAAGCCGTGTTCCCAAAGTCCCGGCGCGAGGTTGAGCAATCAGCCGACCGCCGGTGACCTTGAGATCGAATCAAGCCCCTTATGGGGCTTGATTCATTTCTGGGGTGTGTCTAGAATGACCGGCTCGCCTGAGCCTGCGTTTTTCGCAGTCTGCTCGGCGACGTAGTAGCCGGAAGGCTAAATATTTTTGTAACAGGAGCGTCTAGCCCATGAGTATGCAGGACCCGTTAGCGGACATGCTAACTCGAATCCGTAATGCCCAGATGGCTGAAAAGTCCGTCGTAAGCATGCCATCTTCTTCGCTGAAGGTAGCTGTAGCCAAAGTTCTGAAGGACGAAGGTTATGTCGCGGGTTATCAGGTAAGCAACGAAGCAAAACCGTCGCTTTCCATCGAGCTGAAGTACTTCGAAGGCCGTCCAGTCATCGAAGAAGTCAAACGCGTCAGCCGTCCAGGTCTGCGTCAGTACAAGTCCGTCGATGAGCTGCCAAAAGTTCGTGGCGGTCTCGGCGTATCCATCGTCTCCACCTCCAAAGGTGTGATGACGGATCGTGCTGCGCGCGCTGCCGGTGTCGGCGGCGAAGTTCTTTGCACAGTGTTCTAAGGGGGGATAAGCATGTCTCGCGTCGCTAAGAACCCCGTAAAGCTGCCGGCTGGTGTCGAAGTAAAATTCGTCGGCCAACAGCTTTCGGTGAAGGGTGCCAAGGGCACTCTGGAACTGAATGTTCACTCGTCCGTTGAAGTCGTTGAAGAAGCTGGTGAGCTGCGTTTCGCTGCTCGCAACGGCGACCAACAGACTCGTGCAATGGCCGGTACCACCCGTGCCCTGGTCAACAACATGGTCCAAGGCGTAAGCCAAGGCTTCGAGCGCAAGCTCCAGCTGGTCGGTGTTGGTTACAAGGCACAGGCCAAAGGCACCGTCCTGAACCTGGCCCTCGGCTTCTCGCACCCAGTGGACTACGAACTGCCGGAAGGCATCACCGCTGAGACTCCTAGCCAGACCGATATCCTGATCAAGGGCATCGACAAGCAGCTGGTGGGTCAAGTGGCCGCTGAAATCCGCGATTTCCGTCCACCAGAGCCTTACAAAGGTAAGGGTGTGCGTTACGCGGACGAAGTCGTCCGTCGTAAAGAAGCCAAGAAGAAGTAGGGCATAGCAAATGACCGACAAAAAAGTTACTCGACTGCGTCGCGCTCGCAAAGCACGCCTGAAAATGCACGAACTCGAAGTCGTGCGTCTCTGCGTGTTCCGCTCTTCGCAGCACATCTATGCCCAGGTCATCTCGGCCGACGGCAGCAAAGTCCTGGCAAGCGCCTCGACTTTGGACAAAGAACTGCGTGATGGCGCCACTGGCAACATCGACGCGGCCACTAAGGTTGGCCAGCTGGTCGCTTCGCGTGCGAAAGCCGCAGGCGTCTCGCAGGTGGCTTTCGACCGCTCTGGCTTCAAGTACCACGGCCGCGTGAAAGCGCTGGCTGATGCTGCTCGTGAAGCTGGGCTGGAGTTCTAAGTTATGTCAAATAACGACCAAAAGCGCGACGAAGGCTACATTGAGAAGCTGGTTCAAGTTAACCGCGTAGCCAAAACCGTTAAAGGCGGCCGTATCTTCACCTTCACCGCGTTGACCGTGGTAGGTGATGGCAAGGGCCGTGTAGGCTTCGGCCGTGGCAAGTCGCGTGAAGTGCCTGCTGCGATCCAGAAGGCTATGGAAGCTGCTCGCCGCAACATGATTCAAGTTGACCTGAACGGCACCACTCTGCAGTACGCCATGAAGTCCGCCCACGGCGCTTCGAAGGTTTACATGCAGCCTGCCTCTGAAGGTACCGGTATCATCGCTGGCGGCGCTATGCGTGCTGTCCTCGAAGTTGCTGGCGTTCAGAACGTTCTGGCCAAGTGCTATGGCTCGACCAACCCAGTGAACGTGGTTCATGCCACCTTCAAGGGTCTGAAAGCCATGCAATCCCCGTCGTCCATTGCTGCCAAGCGCGGCAAGAGCGTTGAGGAGATCGTCTGATCATGGCTACCGTTAAAGTTACGCTGATCAAAAGCATGACCGGCCGCATCCCTAACCACAAACTGTGCGTTAAGGGTCTGGGTCTGCGTCGCATCGGTCACACTGTAGAAGTCCAGGATACTCCCGAGAATCGCGGGATGATCAACAAGGCTTACTACATGCTGCGCGTCGAGGGTTAATCGATGAAACTCAATGATCTGAGTCCAGCGCCGGGTTCCCGTCGCGAAAAGCATCGTCCGGGCCGTGGTATCGGTAGCGGTTTGGGTAAGACTGGTGGCCGTGGTCACAAAGGTCAGACCTCCCGCTCCGGTGGCACCATTGCTCCAGGCTTTGAAGGCGGTCAACAGCCGCTGCACCGTCGCCTGCCGAAATTCGGCTTCGTTTCCCTGAAAGCCATGGACCGCGCAGAAGTGCGTCTGTCCGAGCTGGCCCAGGTGGAAGGCGACGTGGTAACCGTTCAGTCCCTGAAGGATGCCAACGTGATTAACCAGAACGTTCAGCGTGTGAAAATCATGCTGTCGGGCGAAGTTACTCGCGCAGTCACCATCAAGGGCATCGCAGCCACCAAAGGTGCGCGTGCGGCTATCGAAGCAGCTGGCGGCAAGTTCGAGGAATAAATGGCTAAGCAAGGTGCTCTCTCAGCGCTAGGCAAAGGCGGGTTGTCCGAACTCTGGGCTCGTCTGCGTTTCCTGTTCCTGGCGATTATCGTCTACCGAATCGGCGCGCACATCCCAGTTCCCGGCATCAACCCGGACCGCCTGGCGGACCTGTTTCGACAGAATGAGGGGACCATTCTTAGCTTGTTCAACATGTTTTCCGGCGGCGCGCTGGAGCGTATGAGCATCTTTGCACTGGGGATCATGCCGTACATTTCGGCATCGATCATCATGCAACTGATGACCGTCGTCAGCCCGCAGCTGGAGCAGTTGAAGAAGGAAGGTGAAGCTGGCCGTCGCAAGATCAGCCAGTACACCCGCTACGGCACCGTCATCCTGGCTTTGGTTCAAGCAACTGGCATGTCCATTGGCTTGGCCAACCAGGGTGTTTCGTTCTCTGCTGGCATTAGCTTTTATTTCGTCGCGGTCGCCACCTTCGTGGCCGGCGCGATGTTCATGATGTGGCTGGGCGAGCAGATTACCGAGCGCGGTGTTGGCAACGGTATCTCGATGTTGATTTTTTCGGGTATCGTCGCCGGTCTTCCGAGAGCAATCGGGCAGTCTTTCGAGTCTGCGCGTCAGGGTGATATCAACATCTTCGCCCTGGTAGCTATCGGTCTGCTGGCAGTAGCGATTATCGGTTTTGTGGTGTTCATCGAGCGTGGTCAGCGTCGTATTGCTGTTCACTACGCCAAGCGTCAGCAGGGCCGCAAGGTCTTCGCTGCGCAGACAAGCCACTTGCCGCTGAAAGTGAACATGGCAGGCGTCATTCCTGCTATTTTCGCGAGCAGCATTTTGCTGTTCCCGGCTTCGCTGGGTGCCTGGTTCGGTCAGTCTGCTGGTATGGGCTGGCTGCAGGATCTCTCGCAGTCGATCGCTCCTGGTCAGCCGTTGAATATTCTGCTGTTTAGTGCAGGGATTATTTTCTTCTGCTTCTTCTATACGGCGTTGATGTTCAATCCGAAAGACGTAGCGGAAAACCTGAAGAAGTCCGGTGCCTTTATTCCGGGCATCCGTCCAGGTGAGCAGTCTGCGCGCTACATTGATGGCGTTCTGACCCGCTTGACCATGTTCGGTGCTCTCTACATGACGGCCGTCTGTCTGCTCCCCCAGTTCCTGGTGGTCGCGGCAAACGTACCGTTCTACCTTGGCGGGACCTCGTTGCTGATCGTGGTAGTGGTTGTGATGGACTTCATGTCCCAAGTACAATCGCACCTCGTTTCACACCAGTACGAATCCCTGATGAAGAAAGCCAACCTGAAGGGCTACGGCGGCAGCGGCATGCTGCGCTGAAGACCCATAAGGTTCGAGGAGTTGGTGATGAAAGTTCGTGCATCGGTGAAAAAGCTGTGCCGCAACTGCAAAATTATTCGCCGCGAAGGTGTCGTTCGAGTAATTTGCAGCGCGGAACCACGTCACAAACAGCGCCAAGGCTGAGTGTGATCTGTGCTACAAGCCCAGCAGCTAGTGCGCTGCTGGGTTGATTATTTGTTATTACAGCGATATTATCTCGCGCCCTATTTCTTGGCTTCCGGGGCGTAGGTAGCTGTCAATTGGAGTCCCACTGAATGGCCCGTATTGCAGGCGTTAACATTCCAGATAACAAGCACACTGTTATCTCGCTGACCTACATCTATGGTGTCGGTCGCACTACTGCACAGAAGATCTGTGCAGACACTGGGGTCAACCCAGCCGCAAAGATCAAGGATCTGAGCGACGAGCAGATTGAATCGCTGCGTGGCGAAGTGGCGAAGTTCACCGTTGAAGGTGACCTGCGTCGCGACATCAACATGAAAATCAAGCGCTTGATGGATCTGGGCTGCTACCGTGGCCTGCGTCATCGTCGTGGTCTTCCAGTACGCGGTCAGCGTACCAAGACCAACGCGCGTACCCGTAAAGGTCCGCGTAAGCCGATCCGCAAGTAATCGCACCAGCGAATCGACAGGAATCTAGTCATGGCAAAACCTGCTGCTCGTCCTCGTAAAAAAGTAAAAAAGACAGTGGTTGATGGCATCGCCCACATCCACGCGTCTTTCAACAACACCATCGTGACCATTACCGATCGTCAAGGTAACGCCCTGTCCTGGGCTACCTCCGGCGGTTCGGGTTTCCGCGGTTCCCGCAAGTCCACCCCGTTCGCTGCTCAAGTAGCTGCCGAGCGTGCTGGTCAAGCTGCGCTGGAATATGGCCTGAAAAACCTCGACGTCAACGTCAAGGGTCCAGGTCCAGGTCGTGAATCCGCTGTCCGTGCTTTGAACGGCTGTGGCTACAAGATCGCCAGCATCACCGACGTGACGCCAATCCCGCATAACGGGTGCCGTCCGCCGAAGAAGCGCCGCGTGTAATTCAGGAGACGATAGATAATGGCTCGTTACATTGGTCCAAAATGCAAACTGGCTCGTCGTGAAGGCACTGACCTGTTCCTGAAAAGTGGCGTTCGCGCTCTGGAATCGAAGTGCAATATCGAAGCAGCCCCAGGTATCCACGGCCAGCGCCGCGGCCGCCAGTCCGACTACGGCACCCAACTGCGTGAAAAGCAGAAGGTCCGTCGTATCTACGGCGTTCTCGAGCGTCAGTTCAGCGGTTACTACAAAGAAGCTGCCGGCAAGAAAGGCGCTACTGGTGAGAACCTGCTGCAACTGCTCGAATGCCGTCTGGACAACGTTGTTTACCGTATGGGCTTTGGCGCTACCCGTGCCGAGTCCCGCCAGCTGGTTTCGCACAAAGCGATCAGCGTCAATGGCAAGACTGTAAACGTTCCGTCCTACCAGGTTCGTCAGGGTGACGTGGTCGCGGTTCGCGAGAAATCGCAGAACCAGCTGCGCATCGTTCAGGCCCTTGAGCTGTGCGCCCAGCGTGGCCGCGTTGAGTGGGTAGATGTTGACACTGCCAAGAAGTCGGGCGTTTTCAAGAACGTTCCTGCTCGCAGTGATCTGTCCGCCGACATCAACGAAAGCCTGATTGTCGAGCTCTACTCCAAGTAAGGGCTAGAAAATAGGTGCATCCATGCAGATTTCGGTAAATGAGTTCCTGACGCCCCGCCACATTGATGTGCAGGTCGTCAGTCCAACCCGCGCTAAAATCACGCTCGAGCCTCTCGAGCGTGGTTTCGGCCATACCCTGGGCAACGCGCTGCGCCGCATCCTGTTGTCCTCAATGCCCGGCTGTGCAGTAGTCGAGGCCGAGATTGACGGTGTACTCCACGAGTACAGCGCCATCGAAGGTGTACAGGAAGACGTCATCGAAATCCTGTTGAACCTGAAAGGTCTGGCTATCAAGCTGCACGGTCGTGACGAAGTTACGCTGACCTTGTCGAAGAAGGGTTCGGGGGTGGTTACCGCTGCCGATATTCAGCTGGATCATGATGTCGAGATCGTTAACCCCGATCACGTAATCGCCAACCTGGCGTCTAACGGCGCCTTGAACATGAAGCTCGTTGTAGCTCGTGGTCGTGGTTATGAGCCGGCCGATTCGCGTCAGAGCGATGAAGACGAAAGCCGCAGCATTGGTCGCTTGCAGCTGGACTCTTCGTTCAGCCCGGTTCGCCGTATCGCTTACGTGGTGGAAAACGCCCGTGTCGAGCAGCGTACCAACCTGGACAAGCTGGTAATTGATCTGGAAACCAACGGTACCCTGGATCCTGAAGAGGCTATCCGCCGTGCCGCAACCATTCTGCAACAGCAGCTGGCTGCGTTCGTCGACCTCAAAGGTGACAGCGAACCTGTTGTAATCGAGCAAGAAGACGAGATCGACCCGATCCTGCTTCGCCCGGTTGACGATCTGGAACTGACTGTACGTTCGGCTAACTGCCTTAAGGCGGAAAACATTTACTACATCGGCGACCTGATTCAGCGTACCGAAGTAGAACTGTTGAAGACTCCGAACCTGGGCAAGAAATCCTTGACTGAAATCAAGGACGTTCTGGCCTCCCGCGGTCTGTCCCTCGGCATGCGCCTCGACAACTGGCCGCCTGCAAGTCTTAAGAAGGACGACAAGGCGACTGCCTGATCGTCGTAATCACCGAACGTAAGTTTGGTAAGGAATGAACCATGCGTCATCGTAAAAGTGGACGTCACCTGAGCCGTACCAGCTCTCACCGCAAGGCTATGTTCCAGAACATGGCGGTGTCGCTGTTCGAGCACGAGCTGATCAAGACTACCCTGCCGAAAGCCAAGGAACTGCGCCGCGTTGCCGAGCCGCTGATCACCCTGGCCAAGGTAGACAGCGTTGCAAACCGCCGTCTGGCTTTCGACCGTACTCGTTCGAAAGAAATGGTTGGCAAGCTGTTCAACGACCTGGGCAAGCGCTACGCCACCCGTGAAGGCGGCTACCTGCGCATCCTGAAGTGCGGTTTCCGCGCTGGCGACAACGCTCCTATGGCGTACGTCGAGCTGGTCGATCGTCCTGTTGGCGGCGCTGTAGAAGCTGCTGAGTAAGACGAATAGCTGCATGAAGAACCGGGCCTAGTGCCCGGTTTTTTTATGCCCGTCTATCGGTAACGGGCCAGGTATTGTTAAAAACTATCGGGCACAAAAGATCTATAAATTAGATGTTGTCATCCTGCTCAATGATACTGAACACCAAGCCGCTTTAGCCCGGCAACCCTTCAGGTCTGACAGAGGACGACACACCATGAGCGACAGCAAGACACTCACTACTGCCAGCGGCGCACCTGTTGCCGACAACCAGAACTCCCGTTCCGCCGGGCCTCGTGGGCCATTGCTGCTCGATGATTTTCATCTGATCGAGAAACTTGCACACTTCAACCGCGAGAACATCCCCGAGCGCCGCGTCCACGCCAAGGGTTCAGGCGCCTACGGTACCTTTACCGTCACCAAGGACATCACTGGCCTGACCAGCGCCAAACTGTTCTCCGAGGTCGGCAAGCAGACCCCTACGTTTCTGCGGTTCTCCACCGTGGGTGGTGAGCGTGGTTCGGCCGACACTGAACGCGACCCCCGTGGTTTCGCGTTGAAGTTCTACACCGAAGAAGGCAACTGGGACATCGTTGGCAACAATACCCCTGTGTTCTTCATTCGTGACCCGCTGAAGTTCCCCGACTTTATCCACACCCAGAAGCGCCTGGCGCAGAGCAACCTGAAGAGTGCACAGGCCATGTGGGATTTCTGGTCGCACTCGCCCGAGGCGTTGCACCAGGTCACCATTCTGTTCTCCGACCGCGGCATTCCGGATGGCTACCGCTTCATGCACGGCTTCGGCAGCCACACTTACAGCCTGATCAATGCCCAAGGTGAGCGTCACTGGGTGAAATGGCACTACAAGAGCGTACAGGGCATCAAGAACCTTGCCCCGGCCGATGCGGCCCGTATCGCCGGCACTGACCCGGATTACGCTCAGCGCGACTTGTTCCAGGCCATCGAGCGTGGCGATTACCCGCAGTGGCGTGTGTGCATCCAGGTGATGACCGAGGCCCAGGCCAAAGCCCACCGGGAGAACCCGTTCGACGTGACCAAGACCTGGTCGCAAAAGGAATTCCCGCTGATTGAAGTTGGCCTGCTGGAACTGAACCGCAACCCGCTGAACTACTTTGCCGAGGTGGAACAAGCTGCGTTCGGCCCAAGCAACATGGTGCCGGGTGTTGGCCTGTCGCCTGACCGCATGCTGCAGGGCCGTGTGTTCGCCTACGCTGACGCACACCGCTACCGCGTGGGTACCAATCACCAGCAACTGCCGGTGAACGCGCCACGCAGCCCCGTGAACTCCTATCAGCGTGACGGCGCCATGGCGTTCGGCAGCAATGGTGGTGCTGCGCCCAATTACGAGCCCAACAGCTACAGCGATGCGCCCAAGCAGGCCCCGCAATATGCCGAGCCGCCGCTGGCATTGAATGGCGCGGCGGATCGTTACGATCACCGTACTGATCAGGACTACTACAGCCAGGCCGGCGCTTTGTTCCGCCTGATGAACGAGGCGCAGAAGGCCTTGCTGATCGACAACATCGCCAACGCAATGAGTAGCGTTTCCGGCGACGTAATCGAACGTCAGTTGCCGCACTTCTACGCCGCTGACCCGGCTTATGGCGAAGGTGTTGCCCGCGCGCTTGAGAAAAAACGCGGGTAATTCGAAATGGTAAGGAGAACCGCCCTCATTTGGGCGGTTTTCGCTGCCAATCATCCATTTTTCTCCGGTTTTTTGCGATTTTCTGCCTGGTTGTCCGTGACGTCTTGCCCGCCTTGGTTCAAACTATCCACTTTCAAGCAAGGAGATGTAGGGCGATGCAAGGGCACCCGGACGTAATCGATTATCTGAACACGCTGCTGACCGGCGAGCTGGCGGCGCGTGATCAGTATTTCATCCACTCGCGGATGTACGAGGACTGGGGTTTCAGTAAGCTCTACGAGCGCATCAACCACGAGATGGAAGAAGAGGCAGGCCATGCCGATGCTCTGATGCGTCGTATCCTGATGCTGGAAGGCACCCCACGCATGCGTCCTGATGACCTTGAAGTGGGCACCGACGTACCGAGCATGTTCGAAGCCGACCTGCGCCTGGAGTACAAGGTACGTGCCGCGTTGTGCAAGGGCATCGCACTGTGCGAACAGCACCGGGACTATGTCAGCCGCGATATTCTGCGCCAGCAGTTGTCGGACACTGAAGAAGATCACACCTACTGGCTGGAAAAGCAGCTGGGCCTGATCAAGTCCATCGGTTTGCAGAATTACCTGCAGTCGCAGTTCTGACACTGCCTGCAACAGAAAAAGCCCCGGCATCTTGCGATGCCGGGGCTTTTTCGTGCTTGGCTTGTCGGCGCGGCTCCGGTGGGACCTGGTTATGCCTTGTCGCGCTTCAGCAGGGGCTTGAGGTAGTGGCCGGTATACGACTGCTTCATCTCTGCCACCTGTTCCGGCGTGCCGCAACCAATGATCATGCCGCCCTTTGAGCCACCCTCGGGGCCAAGGTCGACGATCCAGTCCGCCGTCTTGATCACGTCCAGGTTGTGCTCGATGACCACCACCGTGTTGCCGTGGTCGCGCAAGCGGTGCAGCACGTCCAGCAGTTGCTGGATATCCGCAAAATGCAGCCCCGTAGTGGGCTCGTCGAGGATGTACAAGGTCTTGCCGGTATCGCGCTTGGACAATTCGCGGGACAGCTTCACCCGCTGCGCCTCACCGCCGGACAAGGTGGTCGCCGACTGGCCGAGCTTGATGTAGGAAAGGCCAACGTCCATGAGCGTCTGCAGTTTGCGCGCCAGGGCCGGAACGGCATCGAAGAACTCGCGAGCCTCCTCGATGGTCATTTCCAGCACCTCATGGATGCTCTTGCCCTTGTATTTGATCTCCAGTGTCTCTCGGTTGTAGCGCTTGCTCTTGCACACGTCGCAGGGCACGTAGATGTCCGGCAGGAAGTGCATCTCCACCTTGATCAGGCCATCGCCCTGGCACGCCTCGCAGCGTCCGCCCTTGACGTTGAACGAGAAACGCCCCGGGCCATAGCCCCGCGACCTTGACTCGGGCACGCCGGCGAACAGCTCGCGAATCGGTGTGAACAGGCCGGTGTAGGTGGCCGGGTTGGAGCGTGGCGTACGGCCGATGGGGCTCTGGTCGATGTCGACGACCTTGTCCAGGTGCTGCAGGCCGTCGCAGCTGTCATGGGCAGCGGCTTCCAGGGTCGTGGCACCATTGAGCGCGGTGGCGCTCAGGGGGAACAGGGTGTTGTTGATCAGTGTCGACTTGCCTGAGCCGGACACGCCGGTGACGCAGGTCAGCAGGCCGATGGGAATTTCCAGGTCGACATTGCGCAGGTTGTTGCCGCGGGCGCCCTTGAGGGTCAACTGCAGCTTCTTGTTGCGCGGCGTACGCTTGGCCGGCACCACGATCTTGACTCGGCCCGACAGGTATTTGCCGGTCAGCGAGTCCGGGTGGTCCATGACCTCCTGGGCGGTGCCTTCGGCGACGATGCTCCCGCCATGCACGCCGGCGCCCGGCCCGATGTCCACCACGTAGTCCGCCAGGCGAATGGCGTCCTCGTCGTGCTCCACCACGATCACGGTGTTGCCGATATCGCGCAGGTGCTTGAGGGTTCCCAACAGGCGGTCGTTGTCCCGTTGGTGCAAGCCAATGGACGGCTCGTCGAGGATGTACATCACCCCCACCAGGCCTGCGCCGATCTGGCTGGCCAGGCGGATACGCTGGGCTTCGCCGCCGGACAGGGTGTCGGCGCTGCGGTCCAGGGTCAGGTAGTCCAGGCCCACGTTGACCAGGAACTGCAGGCGCTCGCGGATTTCCTTGAGAATCTTGTCGGCAATTTCGCCACGGCGGCCGGTCAGTTTCAAACCGTCGAAATAATCAGTGGCATCGCCAATGGGCAGCCCGGTGACGGCTGGCAGGGTCTTCTCGCCCACCCACACATGCCGCGCTTCGCGACGCAGGCGGGTACCACGGCAGTCCGGGCACGGCTGGGTGCTGAGGAACTTGGCCAGTTCTTCACGCACCGTGGCCGACTCGGTCTCGCGATAGCGGCGCTCCAGGTTGGGCACGATGCCTTCGAAGGGGTGCGAGCGCTTGACGATATCGCCACGGTCGTTGAGGTACTTGAAGTCGACGTTCTGGCTGCCGCTACCGTGAAGCAGGATCTTCTGCTTGTCGGCGGCCAATTCGTTGAACGGCTTCTCAAGGCTGAACTTGTAATGGGACGCCAGTGAACCGAGCATCTGGAAGTAATAGACGTTGCGCCGGTCCCAGCCGCGTATGGCGCCCTCGGCCAGCGTCAGTTCGCCATTGACCAGGCGCTTGGCGTCGAAGAACTGCTTCACGCCCAGGCCGTCGCAGGTGGGACACGCACCGGCCGGGTTGTTGAAGGAGAACAGCTTGGGTTCCAGCTCGCTGATGGCGTGACCGCAGATCGGGCAGGCGAAGCGCGCGGAGAAGATCATCTCCTCGAACGGCTCCTCGTCCATCGACGCTACCAGTGCAATGCCATCCGCCAGCTTCAGCGCGGTCTCGAATGATTCGGCCAGGCGCTGCTGCAGGTCTTCGCGAACCTTGAAACGGTCCACGACCACTTCGATGGTGTGCTTTTTCTGCTTGTCGAGCTTGGGCAGTTCGTCCAGCTCGTGCAGGCGGCCGTTGATGCGTGCCCGTACGAAGCCCTGGGCGCGCAGCTCCTCGAATATCGCCAGGTGCTCACCTTTGCGCTCGCGGATGACCGGGGCCAGCAGCATCAGCTTGCTGCCTTCGGGCTGGGCCAGCACCAGGTCGACCATCTGGCTGACGGTCTGGGCTTCCAGCGGAATATCGTGGTCCGGGCAGCGGGGCGTACCTACCCGCGCATACAGCAGGCGCAGGTAGTCGTAGATTTCGGTGATGGTGCCCACGGTGGAGCGCGGGTTGTGGGAGGTCGATTTCTGCTCGATGGAAATAGCCGGCGACAGACCTTCGATGGTGTCGACGTCGGGTTTTTCCATCATCGACAGGAACTGGCGGGCATAGGCCGACAGCGACTCGACATAGCGGCGCTGCCCTTCGGCATACAGCGTGTCGAACGCCAGCGATGACTTGCCGGAGCCGGACAGCCCGGTGATCACGATCAGCTTGTCCCGTGGCAGGGTCAGGTCGATGTTCTTCAGGTTGTGGGTTCGAGCCCCACGAATCAGGATCTTGTCCAAGAGTGGCCTCGCACGGCGGGCGTAAACACAGGAGTATAAGGCCAAATACTGGATGGATGCACACTATTGGATGACATCCCTGATGCCATACATGACAACTGCGCGGCAAAGCGTCGCCATATACCCCCTCTATCGATGGGACTGGTAGAATCGCCGCCGGTTCACACGAGGTTTTTCCATGCACGATCTCCACAGCGAACGCATGAGTGGCAGCGAGACCCGCGCAGCCGGCGGCCTGGCCCTGGTGTTCGCCTTCCGTATGCTGGGCATGTTCATGGTGCTGCCGGTCCTGGCCACTTATGGCATGGACCTGGCCGGAGCCACGCCGGCCCTGATTGGTTTCGCCATCGGCGCCTACGGCCTTACCCAGGCTTTCCTGCAAATTCCGTTCGGTATCATTTCCGATCGTATCGGCCGTCGGCCGGTGATCTACATTGGCCTGGTGATCTTCGCCCTGGGCAGCCTGCTGGCGGCGCACGCCGACTCCATCTGGGGGGTGATCGCCGGGCGCGTGCTGCAAGGCGCAGGGGCAATTTCCGCGGCGGTCATGGCGTTGCTGTCTGACCTGACCCGCGAACAGCACCGTACCAAGGCAATGGCCACCATCGGCATGAGCATTGGCGTCTCGTTCGCCGTGGCCATGGTGGTCGGCCCGCTGGTGACGCGCATGTTCGGCCTGTCGGGGCTGTTCATCGTGACCGCGGTGATGGCCCTGGTGGGCATCGGGCTGATCGCCTTCGTGGTGCCCAACGCCTCCAGTCACTTTACTCACCGAGAGTCGGGTGTAGCGCGCAAGGCCTTGCTGCCCACGTTGAAGCATCCGGACCTGTTGCGTCTGGACGCGGGCATCTTCGTGCTGCACGCCATCCTCATGGCCAGCTTCGTGGCGTTGCCGTTGGCATTGGTGGAGCGGGCGGGGCTGCCGAAGGAACAGCATTGGTGGGTGTACCTGACCGCCTTGCTGGTATCTTTTTTCGGGATGATTCCGTTCATCATTTATGGTGAAAAAAAGCGCAAGATGAAGCGAGTCCTCATAGGGTCCGTTTCCGTCTTGATGCTCACAGAGCTGTTTTTCTGGGCGTTCGGGTACACCCTGAGCGAACTGGTGGTTGGCATCGTGGTGTTCTTCACGGCGTTCAACCTGCTGGAGGCGTCCTTGCCGTCACTGATCAGCAAGGTGTCGCCGGCCGGTGGCAAGGGCACGGCCATGGGCGTGTACTCCACCAGTCAGTTTCTGGGGGCGGCGCTGGGCGGTATTCTGGGGGGCTGGTTGTACCAGCATGGCGGCCTTGGCGTGGTCTTTGTCGGATGCGCCGGGCTGTTGGCGATTTGGCTGGCCATAGCTGTTACTATGCGTGAACCACCATATGTGACGAGCCTGCGCTTGCCGCTGTCGCCCGAAGCGCTGCGCGAAGCGGGGCTGACCGAGCGCCTCAAGGCCGTACCAGGTGTGACAGATGCAGTGGTGGTGGCAGAAGAAGCCGCCATCTATATCAAATTGGACACAGAAATTTTGGATCGTGCATCCCTGGAGCGCCTGGTCAATCCGGCCCCAGAGACGTGCCAAGCCTAGGAGAACGTTATGGCCCGTGGGGTTAACAAAGTCATTTTGGTCGGTACTTGCGGTCAGGATCCTGAAGTGCGCTACCTGCCCAACGGCAACGCGGTCACCAACCTGAGCCTGGCGACCAGCGAGCAGTGGACCGACAAGCAGACCAACCAGCGTGTCGAGCGTACCGAGTGGCACCGCGTGTCGATGTTCGGCAAGGTTGCCGAGATCGCTGGCGAATACCTGCGCAAGGGTTCGCAGGTCTACATCGAAGGCAAGCTGCAGACTCGCGAGTGGGAAAAAGACGGCATCAAGCGTTACACCACTGAAATCGTCGTCGACATGCAGGGCACCATGCAGCTGCTGGGCGGCCGTCCACAACAGGGCGACCAGAACCAGGGTGGCAACAACTACCAGCAGTCGGCCCCTCGTCAGCAAGCGCCGCGCCCTCAGCAGGCCGCGCCACAGCAGTCGCGCTCGGCCCCGCAGCAAGCCCCGCAACAGGCCGCGCCACAGCCTGCGGCAGACTTCGACAGCTTCGACGACGATATTCCGTTCTGATCGATGCCCGATGTCATGAAAAAGCCCCTGCATTTGCAGGGGCTTTTCTATTGATGGGTCATGCCAGTCGATTGCGCACCTGCATCAAGGCGAAGCCCAGCAGGTTCAAGCCCTGCCACCGTGCCGGGTCCTCGGCCGCCGGGTCATCCGCGGCCAGGCCTATGCCCCAGATAGCATCCACCGGGCTGGCCTCTACCAGCACCCGATCACCTGTATTCAACAGAAGCATCTTGAGCGCGGGGTTCTGATCGAACTTGTGCAGGTTGGCCGCGACCACGATATCGAACCGCGACGCGAGCCATCGCGCGTCATCGTAGCCTTTCACTTCGCGTCCCAGTTTCTTCGCCAGCGCCGGTGTGGATGCCTTGAGGATGCGGTCGACAATGGCGGAATCGCCGAACAGCCGCGCCTTCTCGGCCATCATGTAGTGCTCGGCCGTGGCGTAGTGGATACCGTCCAGTTCGAACGCGGCCGGGAACCACTGGCTCAGGCAACTGCGGTCCGCCTCACCCGCGACCCGTGGCGTATGCCCCCAGAACGTCAGGTACTTCAAGCGTTCACCGGCTTGAACCCGGGCCAGCAGCCCGCTCATATCAACAATGCCTTGCATGGCTATTTATTCCTTCGCAAACAAACCCGTCAGTGCTGCAGTGCCCGTGACCGATCGCGGCCCCGGCCGCGTCCCAATCACTGCGCCGTATCGGCCAGCCTACCCCGTAGCGCCAAAACATGCCCGGCCAATCGATTGATCCGCGCAGCACAAATCCGCAAAATGCAATACCATGAGCCTCTTGACCGATCGCCACGCGGGCTTGGCCCCGGGCAATCGCTGGCTCACCGAATTCACCGGACTGGACCTGCTGACTCTATGCGAATGCGCCTTATGCTGTTGGGCGGCGGTAATGCCCTTGGGCAAGCGCTGATTCGTCTCGGGGCGGAGGAAGACATCGGCTTCCTCGCTCCGCGCCCGCCGGAAGCCGGCTGGGATGCGGCGAGCCTTACCCAACTGCTCGACGATACCCGCCCCGACGCGTTGATCAACCTTGCCTACTATTTCGACTGGTTCCAGGCTGCGACTGTCAGCGAGACGCGCCTTGCCCAGCAGGAACGTTCTGTCGAGCGGCTGGCCGAACTGTGCCAGCACCACCAGGTGATTCTGGTGCAGCCTTCCAGCTACCGCGTTTTCGATGGCTCCCGAGCCACGGCCTATAGCGAAAAAGACGAGCCGGTGCCCCTTGGCCTGCGCGGGCAGGCACTGTGGCGGATCGAGCAGAGCGTGCGCGCTACCTGCCCGCAACATGTATTGCTGCGCTTCGGCTGGCTGCTGGACGATAGCGTCGACGGTGTGCTGGGACGTTTCCTGACCCGCGCCGAGCAGCCACAGGAAATCTTCCTGGCCGATGACCGTCGCGGCAACCCGACGCCGGTGGATGATGCCGCGCGGGTGATCATCTCGGTACTCAAGCAACTCGATTGTGCCGCGCCGTTGTGGGGTACCTACCACTACGCCGGCAACGAGGCCACCACGCCGCTGGCGCTGGGCCAGGCGGTCATCAGCGAGGCAGCCAGCCTGCACCCGCTGGCGATCGAGGCCCCCACGGCCCAGGCCCATGCCGCGCAACCCGACGCCGCTCAGGAGCCGCAGCACGCCGTGCTGGCCTGCAAGAAAATCCTTCACACTTTCGGGATAAAGCCGCGCGCCTGGCGCTCGGGGCTCCCAAGTTTACTGGACAGATATTACCGACATGGTTGATGCACCTGTTTTGATCACCGGCGGCGCCGGCTTCATCGGCTCCAACCTGGTGGACGCCTTGCTGGAAAAGGGCCACGCCGTCCGTATTCTCGACGACCTTTCCACCGGCAAGCGCAGCAACCTGCCGCTGGACAACCCGCGGGTGGAGCTGATCGAAGGCGATGTCGCCGACGCTGCCCTGGTAGCCCGCGCGGCCCAGGGTTGCAAGGCGGTAGTCCACTTGGCTGCCGTGGCGTCAGTGCAGGCTTCGGTGGACGACCCGGTGCGCACGCACCAGGCCAATTTCATCGGCACCCTGAATGTCTGCGAGGCCATGCGCGTCGCCGGCATCCAGCGGGTGGTGTTCGCCTCCAGTGCTGCCGTTTACGGCAACAACGGCGAAGGTGAGGCCATCGCCGAGGACACCCCCAAGGCGCCGCTGACCCCCTATGCGTCGGACAAGCTGGCGAGCGAGTACTACTTCGATTTCTACCGCCGCCAGCATGGCCTGGAACCGGTGATCTTTCGTTTCTTCAACGTGTTCGGTCCCCGTCAGGATCCGTCCTCGCCGTACTCCGGGGTCATCAGCATCTTCTGTGAACGTGCCCAGCAGGGCATGCGCATCAACCTGTTCGGTGATGGCGAGCAGACCCGCGACTTCATCTACGTGGGTGATCTGGTAGCGGTGCTGGTGCAGGCACTGGAAGCGCAGGGCGTGGAAGAGGGGGCCATCAACGTTGGCCTGAACCAGGCCATGAGCCTCAACCAATTGCTGGCCGAGTTGAAGTCGGTGCTGGGTAGCTTGCCTGAGGTGAGTTACGGCGAGGCACGGCCTGGCGACATCAAGCATTCGCGAGCCGACAACGCGCGCATGCTGCAACGCTTTACCTTGCCGCCCATCACCCCCATGGCCACTGGCTTGAAGCGTCTGCTGGGGCTGTAGAGCGCTTGCCATGCAGGGCCTGGGCCGCCCGGCCCTGCATGCGAGTAAGTCAGAACTTGTAACCCACGCCTACCATGTACACCCATGGGTCGACATCGACGTTCACCTTGGTGCGGCCTACGCCCAGCGCGGTCGGGCCGTCGACGCTGGCCTGGGTGTCGATGTCCACGTACCAGACGGCGGCGTTGAGCATGATGTGGTCGGTCAGCATGTAATCGGCACCCACCTGCGCGGCCCAACCCCAGGAGTTCTTCAGGTTCAGGTTGCTGAAGCCCTGGGCCTTGCGCGCGCTGCTCAAGTCTTCGTCATAGAACCAGGTGTAGTTCAAGCCCAGACCCGCGTAGGGCTGGAACTTGGAGCTGCTGTCCAGCGGGTAGTACTGCAGCGACAGGGTTGGCGGCAGTTGCTTGATGTCGGCCAGCTTGCCGTCCAGGCCCGCGCCCTTCACGCCCACGGTGTGCTGGAAGGGGGTGGCGGCCAGCAGTTCCACGCCCACGTGGTCGGTCAGCATGTAGGCAAAGGCCAGCCCCAGCTGGGTGTCACTGTCCAGGGTCGCCTTGGTACCGGCGACTTTCGCCCCGTCGAGTTTCAGGTTGCCGCTGTCCTCATTGGGGGCGGTGGTGGCAGAGCCCGCGCGGACGATGAAATCGCCGGCCTGGTGAGCGTGGGCAAAAGGCGTGACAAGGGCCAGGCTGAACAGCGAGGCCCCCAGGAGTTTGGTGTTCATCGGGTCTCCATCGGACAAGGGGGAAAAAGCCTTGGCCAATGGTAGGAATGCTCTAGGTCGAGGGTTTTGACCCAGCTCAATAAAACCGTCATTAACCGACGAATTTACTCCGGCAATTCGTAGATATAGATCTTGTCCGCTTCCAGCTGGTAGCCGGCGTCGGCCAGTTCGCTGCTGGACGGCTTGACCCGCAGGGTGCCTTCGACCCAGAACGCCTGGTACAGGTCGTCGAGCTTGACGCCCACCTGGCTGGTCACGTGCACGATCTGGTTGGACGGCGGCGGCGGTACGTGAATGCAGGCGCCGTAGTAGGGCACCAGCAGAAAGTCGGTGGTGCGGCCTTCATCGCTGACTTCCAATGGCACGATAAAGCCGGGCATCTTCACGTTCTGGCCATCCAGCGCCTTGACCACCGGGGCATCGGGTTCCTGCTGCTTCACCGCCGGTGCCGATTCCATGTCGCTGCCCATCTTGGACAGGTCGTGCAGCGGCGTCATTTGCGGGGCCACCTTCGGCGCATCGGGCGGAATCATTTCCGCCCAGGTCAGTTCGCGCGGCGCGGCGGCCCACAGGGTGGGGGATACCAGCAACAGCAGGCACAGCAAAGCGGCTTTCATGTTGGCAAGGCTCACAGGTGAATGGACAGGCCATCGGCCAGTGACTGCCGGTAAGCACGCCAGGCCGGCACGGCGCCCATGACCAGGGCTGCGCCGAGGATAATCCCCAGCAGCGACCATTCATAGGCCGTAGGTGCCGACAGCGGCAGATACAGGCCGTAGTTGGCTTGCACATACCCTTGGGCAGCCGCGATACCGGCATAGAGCAAGGCCACGCCGGCGCCAATGCCACACAGGGCCAACGCGAAGGCTTCCAGGATCAGCAAGCTGGCGATATGCCACGGCCGAGCGCCAACGGACCGCAGTATCGCCATTTCCCGCCGACGCTCGTTGAGGCTGGTGAGGATAGCCGTGAGCATGCCGATCAGGCCAGTCAGTACCACGAACAACGACACCACGAACAATGCCTTCTCCGCGGTGCCCATCAGGCTCCACAACTCTTGCAGTGCTACCCCGGGAAGAATGGCCAGCAATGGCTCGCCCACGAAATCATTGATTTCCCGCTGCAGGGAGAAGGCCGAGATCTTGTTGTTCAGCCCCAGCATCATCGCCGTGATGGCGCTGGGCGTGAGGTCCATGTTGCGCGCCTGGTCGGCGCTGATGCGCCCGGCGCCGCGGGCCGGCACGCCGTTGTGCCAGTCGATGTGGATAGCTTCCATGCCGCCCAGGCTGATGTGCAGTGTGCGGTCCACAGGCGTGCCGGTGCGCTTGAGGATGCCCACCACGGTGAAGGGCTTGTCATCGTGCTTGATCAGGCTGATGGCCGCTGTGCCGTGGGCCAGCACCAGGGTGTCGCCCAACTTGTAATGCAGGGCGTCGGCGACTTCGGCGCCCAGCACCACTTCGAACGGGTCGGTGGCGAAGAAGCGGCCGGCGGCCATCTCCAGGTTCTGGTGGCGGCCGTACTGGTAGTGCTCGAAGTACGACTGGTCAGTGCCCAGCACGCGATACCCCCGGTGCGAATCCCCCAGGGACATGGGAATGGCCCATTTTACCCGGGGATCGTGGGCGTAGTGCTGGAAGCTGTCCCAGCGGATGTTGTTGGTAGCATTGCCGATGCGAAACACTGAGTACAGCAGCAGGTTCACAGAGCCGGAGCGGGCACCGACGATCAGGTCGGTACCGCTGATGGTGCTGGCGAAGCTGTTGCGGGCTTCGGTGCGCACCCGTTCAACGGCCAGCAGCAGGCACACCGACAAGGCAATGGCGAACGCGGTAAGAAATGCCGTGAAGCGGCGGTTGGCCAGGCTGGCGACGGCTAGGCGGAACAGGTACATCAGACTTCCCCTGGGGCAGCGGGGCGCACGGCCCGGTTGAGTTCGGCCAGTGACAGGCTGCGGTCGAACAGGGGTGCCAGGCTCTGGTCGTGGCTGACGAACAGCAGGCTGGAACCGGCGTCGCGGCATTCAGCGAACAGCAGGCGGATGAATGCCTCCCGTGCGTCGTGGTCGAGGGCCGAGGTGGGTTCGTCGGCGATCACCAGTTCCGGCTGGCCGATCAATGCGCGGGCGGCGGCCACGCGCTGCTGCTGGCCGATGGACAGGGTGTCGGCGCGGCGTTCCAACAACGCCGGGTCGCCAAGGCCGAGGTGGGCCAGCAGCGTCGCGGCGGCCTGGTCGATGGTGCCGTAGCGCTGGCGGGCCTTGTCGGCCCGCAGGCGGGAAAAGTGGCAGGGCAGTTCGACGTTCTCGCGTACCGAGAGGAACGGCAGCAGGTTGAACTGCTGGAAGATATAACCGGTATGGTCGACTCGGAAGCGGTCCCGGCGGCCCTGGCTCAGGTCGCTGAGCTCCTGGCCCAGCACCTGAACGCTGCCGCTGACCGGTTTCTGCACGCCGCCCAGCAGCCCCAGCAGGGTCGTCTTGCCACTGCCGCTGGGGCCTTTGAGGAACAGTGTTTCGCCGGCCTGCAATTCAAACGCGGGTATGTCCAGCAATGCCGGTTGGCGCGGCCAGGCGAAATGCAGGTCGCGCAGTTCGATGAGGGCTGTGCTGGCCATCAGAATGTCAGGGCGCTGTTGTCCGGGGTCGCGTCCAGGCCTTTCTGTCCGGCTGGGCCGATCATCTGCACCACGACTTTGTGGGTGGCCGGGAACGTCTTGAACAGTTGGGCGGTGTCCAGGGCCTTGAGCTTGTCTGGCGCGGTGCAGGTCAGCTCGTAGCTCGCATGAATCTCACTGTGGTGGTGCTCTTCACCGGCGGCGTGCTGGTCATGGTCATCGTCGCCATCATCGGCGGGCATCGCATCACCGAACAGCGGGCTTTGCAGGTGTTGGCTGGTCACGCTGCAACCGGCCGCGGCTGGCAGGCCGAACAGGGCCAGGGGTTTTTCCAGCAAGGCATGGGCCTTGGCGACGGCCGCCTTGTCGGCGTCGGTGGTAGCCAGGTGCTCGAAACCGACAATGTTCATGGCCGGGGTTTGCAGTTCCAGAGCCAGGGTCCGGTCGTCCAGAGCGGCGTTGACGCGGGCGGTACCATGTTCATGCGTGCCGAGGCTGCCGTGTTTTACCGTGGTGTCGTCAGCGTGGGCAATGGCCAGTGGCAGCAACGCGAGGGGCAGGGCGAGCAGAAGTCGGCGCATGAAGAAATCCTGGTGGAATTGGGATAATTGTAACGTTATAACAACTTTAAAGTGCCTGCGCCATAAAGCCCCAGATGAAATTTCTATCAGGCGCAATGGGTGGGAGCTGTGGGAACATGGCCATTCGCACCAGAGGAATGACCATGTTACGAATTCGCGGAACCATCGGCGCCTGGCCGGTGGACTTGACCATCGAAATGGATGCCGCCGACTGGCAGCAGCTGGGGGCGCACCTTCAGGTACAGGCCGAGCCCGCCCCTGTGCCCGCCCCTGAAGCGAAGCCGGCCGGGCAGGGCGACGCGCTGTGGCAGACCACCCTCCAACTGGTGGAACAGGCCGGGCAGATCAGCGGCCCCGAATTGCTCGGGCAGCTCGAGGGCCTGGCGGGCAGCACGGCGGCGGGCAAGCGTCTGCTGGTGCGCCTGCGCCATTGCCGTGAAGTGCGGGTGGAAAGCGGCGCTGACGCGCCGCTGTATTGCTGGGTGGGGTAGATCAGTACAGCGCGGCGAACAGCTTGCGGCGGTAGGTGGTCACCAGCGGGTGGTCATTGCCCAGCAGGTCGAACACTTGCAGCAATGTTTTGTGAGCAACGCCTTCGTTGAAGCTGCGGTTGCGCACGAACAGTTTCAGCAGGGCGTCCAGGGCCGCCTCGTATTGCTGGCGGGCGAGCTGCTGGATGGCCAGCTGGAACACGGCCTCGTCGTCGCCCGGGTTCTGCGCGATACGGCTTTTCAGGTCGGCGGCGTCCGGCAGGTCGGCGGCCTGGCGCAGGAAGGTCAATTGCGCCTTGGCGCCGGCGAGCGCGGCCTTGTGCTCGTCGCCCTTGACCGCATCCAGCACGGTCTGTGCTTCAGTCAATTCGTTGCGTTCGGCCAGGCAGCGGGCATACAGGATCAGCGCCTTGGCATTGCTGTTGTCCGCTTGCAGCAGGTTCACCAGCACTTGCTCGGCCTTGGCGTACTGACCCTCGCTGAACAGCGCCTGGGCGGTTTCCAGAGGGTCGGCCTCGGCCGGAGCCGGCATGTGCACATGCGGCTCGAGCATGGCGCGTATTTCTGACTCCGGCCGCGCCTCGGCGAAGCCGTCCACCGGCTTGCCCTCCTTGAACAGCACTACGGTCGGCAGGCTGCGAATGCCGAAGTGGGCGACGATGTCCTGTTCCACATCGCAGTTGACCTTGGCCAGCAGCAGCTCGCCCTGATAACTCTCGGCGATCTTTTCCAACAGGGGCATCAGCACTTTGCAGGGCGCGCACCATTCGGCCCAGAAATCCACCAGTACCGGTTGCTCGAACGACTTGTCGATCACGTCCTGCTGGAAGGTGGCGGTGGTGACATCGAAAATATACGGCGTGGGCTGGCTCATCGTGCATCTCGAAAAAAGCGGTAATGGTTGCACTATAAAGGCTGGCGCCGCTGGCCGAAAGCGCCTCAGCCGCGGCGTGCGTGATAGAGGCTGACGTAGCGGAATTCGTGAGGCTCGGCCAGATCCGGCAGGGTGCAGGCTTCAAGGCGCGCCAGTTGCCGGTAGACCGGGTGGCTGAAATCCCGCACCCGGGAGTCGGCGACCAGCACCTGGTGGCCGCGGCTGAGGAAGTGGTCGAGCAGCGGCAGGTTGGCGCGGTCGTACAGCACGTCGGCCACCAGGATCAGGTCGAAGCGGTCGGCTTCGGCGAAGAAATCGGCGCTGTACCCTAGTGTCACACCGTTGAGCCCGGCGTTCGCTCGGCAGGCATCCAGCGCCAGCGGGTCCAGGTCGCAGGCGACTACTTCAGCGGCCCCGGCCTTCGCCGCGGCGATGGCGGCAACACCGGAGCCAGCGCCGAAATCCAGCACGCGCAGGCCCTCGACCCATTGCGGCTGCTCGGCCAGGTAGCGGGCAAGCGCCAGGCCGCTGGCCCAGCAGAAGCTCCAGCAGGGCGGCTCGTGAAGAATGCGCCGGGTTTCCTCGGGGCTGAATGCCCGGTCCATGTTGTCACCGTCGAGCAGCCACAGGCGAATATCCGTGCCGGGCAGCGCAGTGGGTACCAGACGGGCGTCGCCCAGCAAGTCGCCAAGCGCCTGTTGCAATCCCTTCATGGTGCCTGCAGCAATTGCAGTTGCCCCAGGGACTGGGTAGTGGGTTGGCCAACCGGCACGGCCGGCAGGTGCAGGATCAGAATGCCGGACTGGCTGGCACGCCCGCGCAGTTCGACCCGCAGGTTGCTGGGAAAGGCCTCCGGGTTGAACCGCAGCTGGAAGGGCAGTGGCTTGCTGGTGCCGGTCTGCTTGCTGCTGGCCAGCAGTTTCTGTGGACGGCCGCGCTCATCCACCGCCAACAGTGCCAGTTCTACCTCGGCGCCAGCAGGGGCGCCCAACAGGGTGCCGGTCAGTTCACGCTGGTAGGCGGGCAGCGGGCCCAGGGGTTCGGGCCCGGCTACCGCGGCTTTGGGCGCCGGTGCCACGGGTGCAACGGGTTTGGGCTTATCGCTGCCACAGGCCGCCAACAGGGCGACCAGGCTCAGCAAAACAAGGGGGCGTAGGGGCATTGGCAGATCCATCGCAATAAATTACCTCTGTATACCGCAAAGGCTTTGGCTTGTCTTGCCAGTGGGATGCGCTACCATGGCCCTCCCATTTTTTGTTGCCTGCCACCATGCACTGTCCCTTCTGCGGTGCCAACGACACCAAGGTCATCGACTCGCGACTGGTCGCCGAGGGCGAGCAAGTACGCCGTCGTCGCGAATGCCTGGCCTGCGGTGAGCGTTTCACCACCTTCGAAACCGCCGAACTGGTTTTGCCCCGCCTGATCAAGCAGGACGGCAGCCGCCAACCCTTCGACGAAGAAAAATTGCGCGCCGGCATGCAGCGGGCGCTGGAAAAGCGCCCGGTCAGCGTCGAGCGGCTTGAAGCGGCCCTGGCCCACATCAAGCACAAGCTGCGCGCCACCGGCGAGCGCGAGGTCAAATCGCTGGTCGTCGGCGAACTGGTGATGGCCGAGCTGCAGAAACTCGATGAAGTCGCCTACATTCGCTTCGCCTCGGTGTACCGCCGTTTCCAGGACCTGGACGAATTCCGCGAGGAAATCGATCGCCTGGCCCGCGAGCCGTCCAAGGAGTGATCATGGCCAGCGAGCAAGCCGTCCTCGATGCACATTACATGGCCCGCGCCATCGAGCTGGCGCGCCGTGGCCAGTACACCACCCACCCCAACCCCCGTGTCGGTTGCGTGATCGTGCGCGATGGCCAGGTGGTGGGCGAGGGCTGGCATGTGCGCGCCGGCGAAGGCCATGCCGAAGTGAATGCCTTGCGCCAGGCCGGCGAGCTGGCCCGTGGCGCCACCGCCTACGTCACCCTGGAACCGTGCAGCCACCATGGCCGCACGCCGCCCTGTGCCGATGCCCTGGTCAACGCCGGGCTGGCGCGGGTGGTGGCGGCCATGCAGGACCCCAATCCACAAGTGGCCGGCCGTGGCCTGCGGCGCCTGAATGATGCCGGCATCGCTGTGCACAGCGGTGTGCTGGAAGGCGAGGCGCGGGCGCTCAACCCTGGCTTCCTCAAGCGCATGGAGCATGGCCTGCCGTTCGTGCGGGTCAAGCTGGCCATGAGCCTGGACGGCCGCACGGCCATGGCCAGTGGCGAAAGCCAATGGATCACCGGGCCGGCAGCACGCTCTGCGGTGCAACGCCTGCGGGCACGGTCCAGCGTGGTGCTGACCGGTGCCGACAGCGTGCTGGCTGACGGTGCGCGCATGACCGTGCGTGCCAGCGAGCTGGGCCTGGACCCCGAGGCCACCGCGCTGGCCACTGAGCGGCCGCCGCTGCGAGTGTTGATTGACGGCCGGTTGCGGGTGCCCCTGGACGCACCTTTCTTCCAGGCCGGTTCCGCCCTGGTGGTCACCTGCCCAGGCAGCGGCGCGGCCGCGCGTTATCAGCAGCAGGGCCACGAGCTCCTGGAAATCGCTGGCCCCGGGGGCCATGTCAGCCTTCAGGCGCTGCTTGAAGCGCTGGCGGCCCGTGGTGCCAGCGAGGTCCTGGTCGAGGCCGGGCCCACGTTGGCGGGCGCGTTCGCCCAGGCCGGGCTGGTGGATGAGTACCAGATATTCGTCGCCGCCAAGTTCCTGGGCTCCAGCGCCCGCCCGTTGCTGGACTGGCCGTTGGCCCGCATGAGCCAGGCGCCACACCTTGAAATCATTGAAATGCGTGCCGTGGGAGCTGACTGGCGAGTCATCGCGGTACCTGCCAAGGCGCCAAGCGTATAATTTCAGCCTCGCGCCCAGCGCAGGCCCGGTTCCGTAGGAGGATCCATGTTCACCGGCATTATCGAATCCATCGGCAGCATCCGTTCGTTGACCCCCAAAGGCGGCGACGTCCGTGTTTACGTAGAGACCGGCAAGCTGGACCTTGCCGACGTCAAACTGGGTGACAGCATCGCCGTCAACGGCGTGTGCCTGACGGCCGTCGAGCTGCCGGGCGACGGCTTCTGGGCCGACGTCAGCCGCGAAACCCTGGACTGCACCGCATTTCATGACTTGAAGGCCGGCAGCCGGGTCAACCTGGAAAAGGCTCTGACGCCAAGCTCGCGCCTGGGTGGCCACCTGGTCAGCGGCCACGTCGACGGTGTTGGCGAAGTGGTCTCGCGTGAAGAAAACGCCCGTGCCATCCAGTTCCGTGTCCGTGCCCCCAAAGAGCTGGCCAAGTACATCGCCCACAAGGGCTCGATCACCGTCGACGGCACCAGCCTGACCGTGAACGCCGTCGATGGCGCCGAGTTCGAATTGACCATCGTTCCGCACACCCTGGCCGAAACCATCATGGCCGACTACCGCGCTGGCCGTAAGGTCAACCTGGAAGTGGACCTGCTGGCCCGTTACCTGGAGCGCCTGCTGCTGGGCGACAAGGCCGCCGAGCCATCCAGCGGTGGCATCAGCGAAAGCTTCCTGGCCGCCAACGGTTACCTGAAGTCCTGACATAGGGGGTGCCGCGTGGCGCTCAACACGATTGAAGAGCTGGTGGAAGATATCCGCCAGGGCAAGATGGTCATCCTCATGGATGACGAAGACCGGGAAAACGAAGGCGACCTGATCATGGCCGCCGAATGCTGCCAGGCCGAGCACATCAACTTCATGGCCAAGCACGCCCGTGGCCTGATCTGCATGCCCATGACCCGCGAGCGCTGCGAGTTGCTCAAGCTGCCGTTGATGGCGCCGCGCAACGGTTCAGGTTTCGGTACCAAGTTCACCGTGTCCATCGAAGCCGCCGAGGGCGTCACCACCGGCATCTCCGCCGCCGACCGCGCGCGTACCGTGCAAGCGGCCGCTGCCAGGGACGCCAAGGCTGAAGACATCGTGAGCCCAGGCCACATCTTCCCGCTGATGGCTCAGGCCGGCGGTACCCTGGCCCGTGCCGGCCACACCGAGGCCGCCTGCGACCTGGCGCGCATGGCCGGTTTCGAGCCCAGCGGCGTGATCTGCGAAGTGATGAACGACGACGGCACCATGTCCCGTCGTGCCGAACTGGAAGCCTTCGCCGCCGAGCACGGCATCAAGATCGGCACCATCGCCGACCTGATCCACTACCGCATGATCCACGAACGTACCGTTCAGCGGATTGCCGAGCAGCCGCTGGACAGCGAGCTGGGCCAGTTCAACCTGGTCACCTACCGCGATTCGGTGGAAGGCGACGTGCACATGGCCCTCACCTTGGGCACTATCTGCGCCGAGGAGCCGACCCTGGTACGGGTGCACAACATGGACCCGCTGCGCGACCTGCTGATGGTCAAGCAGCCTGGCCGCTGGAGCCTGCGGGCCGCCATGAGCGCGGTTTCCGAGGCCGGCAGCGGCGTGGTGCTGTTGCTGGGCAACCCGGTGGACGGCGATGTGCTGCTGGCCCATATCCGTGAAACCGGCGACAGCGCGCCGGCGAAAAAACCGACCACCTACAGCATCGTCGGGGCCGGTTCCCAGATCCTTCGCGACCTGGGCGTGCGCAAGATGCGCCTGATGAGTTCGCCAATGAAGTTCAATGCGATATCCGGATTCGATCTGGAAGTAGTAGAATACGTGCCCTCCGAATAAACACCGGTAAAAGGGTCGCCAGATTGCCAGGCCAGCGCTATGGTTTTCAGTGACCCCGTACGTGCTTGTTCGTGAACCATTACCCCCATAGGACGCCCCTGGCGTCCTTGCTCTTTAAGACGAGACTCACCCGAATGACCCTGAAGACCATCGAAGGTACCTTCATTGCCCCCAAAGGTCGCTATGCCCTGGTGGTTGGCCGTTTCAACAGCTTCGTCGTCGAAAGCCTGGTGAGCGGTGCCGTTGACGCCCTGGTTCGCCACGGTATCAGCGAAAGCGACATCACCATCATTCGCGCTCCGGGCGCCTTTGAAATTCCGCTGGTGGCCCAGAAAGTCGCTCAGCAGAGCGAGTACGACGCGATCATCGCCCTGGGCGCGGTCATTCGTGGTGGCACCCCGCACTTCGAATACGTGGCTGGCGAATGCACCAAGGGCCTGTCCCAGGTGTCCATGGAGTTTGGCGTACCGGTGGCCTTTGGCGTGCTGACCGTCGATTCCATCGAGCAGGCCATCGAGCGTTCCGGCACCAAGGCAGGCAACAAGGGCGCCGAAGCTGCCCTGTCCGCCCTGGAAATGGTCAGCCTGCTGTCGCAGTTGGAGGCCAAGTGATTTCCGACGAAAGCGATCGTTTCAACCCGCGCGATCCAAAACCTGCGGATGCTGGCAAGCCTTCCAAGAGCATGAAGCGTCGTGAAGCCCGCAAGCTGGCGACTCAAGCCCTGTACCAATGGCACATGGCAAGCCACTCGCTGAACGAGATCGAAGCCCAGTTCCGGGTCGACAACGATTTTACCGACGTCGATGGCGCGTACTTCCGCGAGATCCTGCACGGCGTTCCCGCCAGCAAGAGCGAGATCGATGCCGTGCTCACGCCGTGCATGGACCTGGCCCTGGAAGAGCTGGACCCTGTTGAACTGGCTGTCCTGCGCCTGTCCACCTGGGAGCTGCTCAAGCGTGTCGACGTGCCGTACCGCGTGGTCATCAACGAGGGTATCGAGCTGGCCAAGGTCTTCGGTTCCACCGACGGCCACAAGTTCGTCAACGGTGTGCTGGACAAGGTAGCGCCGAACGTTCGCGCCGCCGAAGTGAAGGCTTTCAAGCGCTGATTCGCGCGCTTGCAGACCATGGGCGAGTTTGAGCTGATCCGACACTTCTTCGCCGCCGCGCCCTGTGCGCAGGGCGGTGACGGGGTGGCGCTCGGCATTGGCGATGACTGCGCCCTGCTGGCCTTGCCAGCCGGCCAGCAGTTGGCCGTGTCGACCGACACCCTGGTGGCCGGGGTGCATTTCCCCGACCCCGCAGACCCCCTTCTGCTCGGCCAGCGCGCGCTGGCGGTGGCAGCCAGTGACCTGGCGGCCATGGGCGCTTCCCCACTGGGCTTTACCCTGGCGCTGACCTTGCCGTCGGTGGCCGAAGGCTGGCTGCAGCCGTTTGCCGAGGGCCTGAACCGCATGGCCCGGCAATGTGGCCTGAGCCTGATCGGCGGGGACACCACCCGTGGGCCGTTGAGCCTGACCGTTACCGTGTTCGGCGCTGTACCCGTCGGGCAGGCGCTGCTGCGCAGTGGCGCCCAGCCGGGCGACCTGCTGTGCGTGGGCGGGGTGTTGGGTGATGCCGCTGGCGCCTTGCCGCTGGTACTGGGCCAGGCCCAGGCGCACGACGGGATGGCCGGGCCGTTGCTGGCCCACTACTGGTCCCCACCGCCGCAATTCGGCCTGGGCCTGGCCCTGCGCGGCAAGGCCACCGCCGCCATGGATATCTCCGACGGCCTGCTGGCTGATTGCGGGCATATTGCCTCGGCCTCCGCCGTGGCGCTGGCGCTGGAGCTCGAGGCCTTGCCGCTGTCGGATGCGCTGGTGGCGTTTTGCGGCCGCGAAGGCGCGCAGAACGCGGCGCTCACCGGGGGGGATGACTACGTGCTGGTGTTCAGCCTGCCGCCCCGGCACCTTGACAGCCTGCGGGCCGATGGCTGGCCGATTCATGTGGTGGGCCAGGTACGCGCGGGGCAGGGCGTCAGCCTGCTGGACGGCGCCGGCCGCGACATCACCCCGGTTGTGCGGGGCTACCAACATTTTCGGGAGACACCGTGACACACCCCTCCAACCAGGCCCTGGAAGAGAACGCAGTTCCGTCGGTGTGGCGCAACCCCTGGCATTTCATGGCCTTCGGCTTCGGTTCCGGTACGCTGCCCAGGGCGCCCGGTACCTGGGGGTCATTGGTGGCCATCCCGTTCATGCCCCTGTGGCAGATGCTGCCCGGCTGGGGCTACTGGCTGATGCTGGGCATCACCCTGCTGTTCGGCTTCTGGCTGTGCGGCAAGGTGGCGGACGACCTGGGGGTGCATGACCACGAAGGTATCGTCTGGGACGAAATGGTGGGCATGTGGATAACCCTGTGGCTGGTGCCCCAAGGGTGGGAATGGCTGCTGGTGGGTTTTCTGCTGTTCCGTTTTTTCGACATACTCAAACCCTGGCCGATCAGTTGGGTCGACCGGCATGTGCACGGGGGCCTGGGCATCATGCTCGATGACGTCCTGGCCGGCGTGTTCGCCTGGCTGGCCATGCAGGCGGTAGTCTGGGGGTGGCACTTCGTTTGACAGGGAGCAGGGCGATGGTCAAAAGGATTCTGGTGATGGTGCTGGGCCTGCTGGCGGTAGCCGGCGTGGCCGCGGCCGAGCCGCCACCGGCACAGATAACCGTCGTCAGCGAAGAGTGGAGCGACTACACCAACGCCGACGGCACGGGTCTGGGCTGGGACATACTGCGCAAGGTGTTCGAGCCTGCCGGGGTTCAGATCCACACCCGCAGCGCACCTTATACCCGTTCCATGGGGTTGGTGCAGCGAGGCGAGGCCGATGCCTGGGTTGGCTCTTACCATGACGAGGTCGCCAACACGCTTTACCCCCGTTGGCACTACGACACCGACCATATCTACGCGCTGGGGCTGGCAGACAAGCCAGCGCCTACGCTGAGCACCATCGGTCGTTACCGCCTGGCCTGGGTGCGTGGCTACGGTTTCGAACGCTACCTGCCCGCCATTCACCAGTACAACGAAGTGCAGCGCCGCACTGGTATCCTCTCGATGCTGGTTCACGACCGCGCCGACTATTACATCGACGCCTTCACCGAGGCCGACGGTATTCTCAAGGAAGCCGACAACCCGCGGCAGTTCAAGCTCACGCATATCGCGGAGCTGCCATTGTTTGTCGGCTTTGCCGACAGCCCGCGAGGCCGGGCCCTGATGGCGCTGTTCGATCAGCGCATGGACGAGCTGGTGCCCGATGGCGGCCTGCGGCCAATCTTCGCCCGCTGGAACCAGCCTTATCCCTTTACGCCATAAGCGATCAAACTTCCCGATCTTTAGCCCCAATAATTCAGCCTAAGCGCCGTCCGTAAGCTGCTGTTACAATGCAGCCTTGGGTCAATTTTCACGTCAGATATTTGATAGGAGCACACGGTGCCCGTCGTTTTTGTCGCCGCTTCCAAGCTGCCAACGCCTTTTGCGCAATTCACCATGCACGGTTTCCTCGACGAAGCCACCGGCCGCGAGCACGTTGTGCTGAGCCTGGGCGATGTAGCCGACGGCGAACCCGTGCTGGGCCGTTTGCATTCCGAGTGCCTGACCGGTGATGCTCTGTTCAGCCAGCGTTGCGACTGCGGTTCGCAACTGGAAGCTGCCCTGCAGGCCATCGCGCGCGAAGGCCGTGGTGTGTTGTTGTATTTGCGCCAGGAGGGCCGCGGTATCGGCCTGTTGAACAAGATCCGCGCCTATGAGCTGCAGGATGGCGGCGCTGATACCGTAGAGGCCAACGAGCGCCTGGGCTTCGCCGCCGACCAGCGTGATTACGCCATGTGCCTGCCGATGCTGGAACACCTGGGGGTCAAGTCGCTGCGGCTGATGACCAACAACCCGCGCAAGGTCAAGGCCCTGACCAACATGAACATCGTGGTGGCCGAGCGCGTGCCGCTGCACACTGGCCACAACCCCCACAACAAACACTACCTGGCCACCAAGGCCGGGAAGTTGGGGCACATGATGGGCAACGAACACCAGAGTGAGGTTGGCCAGGCGTGACCCGGTCCCAGGTGCGCCGCCGTCTGGCGGTGGCCTGGTGCCTGTTGGCCTCCTCCAGCGTGTTGCTGCTATGCCTGTACCGAATTCCTCGTCAGCGCTGCTGATGCGCGTGGCGCTGTTGTGTTGCCTGATGTTCTGCGCCGGGGCATCGGCTGCGCAGCGGGTCATCAGCCTGGCACCGTCGTTGACTGAAATCGTCGTCGAGCTGGGCGCGCAACAGCGTCTGGTGGGCATGCTGGATGCGGGGCCTCGGCCTGCAGGCCTGGAGCAGGTGCCGTCGGTTGGGCATTACAGTCAACTCAATACCGAAGCCCTGTTGGCGCTCAAGCCCGATCTGCTGTTGCTGTGGCCGGGCAGCGTCGGGGTGGCCCAGCGCGATCAACTGCAGCGTCTTGGCATTGCCACCCTGGTGGTCGACCCGCACACCCTGGATGAGCTGGCAGTGCAGATCGAGGTCGTGGGCCAGCATCTCGATGCGTCCGAGAAGGGGCGACGGCTTGCCAGCGATATCCGGCAGCGGCTGGCGGCGCTCAGCGAGCGTTACCACCGGCAGGTGCCGTTGCGGGTGTTCTACCAAGTGTGGGACAAGCCGCTTTTCACGCTGGGTGGCCAACAGATCATCAGCGATGCGCTGCGGGTGTGTGGGGGGGAAAACATTTTCAATGAGCTGCGCGTACCGGCACCGCAGGTGAGCATCGAATCGGTGTTGCAGCGCGACCCCCAGGTGATACTGGTGCCGGACCAGGCCCAGGCTGATGCCTGGCGTGCCTGGCCAAAGGTAGAAGCGGTCAAGGCAGGAAGGGTGTGGGCAAGCGATGGCGCGCTGGAGCGCCCCAGTGCCGCGATGATCGATGCCGTTGAATCGCTTTGCCACAAAATGGCATCGCACACCTGATGTGAAGCGTTGCCTGTTCCCGAGCTTCGCCCGGTCCCACAGGGGGCCGCATCAACCCTGTGGGACCGGGCGAAGCTCGGGAAGGCGTCGACACGCAACCAGGATTTTCCCGAAAGCCCGCGCCTATAGCGCTGGCTGCCACGTCAGCCCAATGGTCCAGGCCCGTCCCTGCTCTCGATACCCATGCGCCTGCCCATCAAACTCGTACAGCACCCGGCTGTACTGGCGATCGAACACGTTATCTACCTTCAGGTCGACCTTGACCTGGGGCGTCACCGCCCAACTGCCACGTAACCCCATCAGCGCGTAACCGCCCATCCCTTGCTGATTGGAGGCGTCGTTATAGCTGCGGCTCACCGCTTGCCAGGTCATGCCGACGCCCAGTGCCCCGAAGCGCCGGTCCAGGTCCCCGTTCAACGTGCGTCGGGCCCGGCGGGTCAAGGTATGGCTGCTGTCGCGGTCGCGGGGGTCGATCACCGCTACGCTCAGGGCGCTATCCCAGCCCAGGACTTGCTGGCGCAAGACGCCCTCGGCACCGTTGATGCGCGCGTGGCCAATGTTCTGCGGCAAAAAGTTGCTGTCCAGCACGATGGCGTCGCTAAGGTCGATACGGTACAGCGAGGTCTCCAGGCGTGTGGTATCGCTCAGACGGCTGCGCCACTGCAGCTCATGGCTCTTCGAATGCTCGGGTGTGAGGTTCGGGTTGCTGTAGCCCGGGTAATAGAGATCGTTGAACGTCGGCGCACGGAAGCCTTCGCTGTAGGACAGCACCAGGTCATTGCTGCGGTTGACGAACCAGGTCAGCGCCGCGCTCCAGGTGTTCTGCCCACCGAACTGCTGATTCACGTCGCGGCGCCAGCCGACCTGGGTCCCGAAGCTGTCGCCGCGATAGCTGTGCTGTACGAACGCCGCGCGGTTCCAACGGCTGTCCTCATCGAAAGCGGTGCTGCTGTTGACCCTGTCCTGGAACATGTCCACACCCGCCAGCAGGGTGTGGCGTTCATCCAGGCGCAGGGTGTTCTGCCAGCCAAGCGAGTCGCGGTAGGTATTGAACACGGAATGCTCGTCGCTGAGGGTGTCGCGCGATATTTCCCTGTTCTCGCTATGGCCCAGTTCCACGCGGCTCTTCCAGCGCTCGGTGAGCTGGGCGTCGACATAAGTGCCGAAACTGCTCAGCTGAAAGTCGCTGTAGGGTTTTTGCCCGACCGAGGTGAAGCTTGCGGGGTCAAAACGGCCAAAGGGGTTGTCGAACTCGTTCTTGCCCTGGTTATCCAGCAGGTTGAACCCAGCCTCCAGGTCGTCGGTGAAATAATGGCTGGCGGTCAGGCTCAAGGACCGGTTGCGATAGGCGTCGTGATCCTGGTCGCTGGCAAACGATGCATGGGTTCGGTTGATGCCCGCGCTTTCGTCCAGCCCGGCGCTAAGAGCGAAGCGGCTGTCGTCATCGGCCCCGGATAGCCCGAGGTCGTGCTGCCAACGCCCTTCACTGCCAGCCGCCACGCGCACCCGGCCCTGCAACCCCGATTGATCGGCGCGGCGGGTAAAGATCTGGATTACCCCTGCCATGGCATCGGCGCCATGAATTGCCGAACGAGCACCACGCAACACCTCCACCCGTTCGATCTGGTCGACGCCGAGGTGTTGCAGGTTGCTGTCGGCCGACGTGGCCGTGGCCACCCGCACCCCATCCACCAGTACCAGGGTCTGGGAGGATTGCATGCCGCGAACGAAGATCCCCGGCAGGCTGCCGCGACCGCCGCTTTGGGCCACCTGGACCCCGGGCACGCGGTTGAGCAGGTCAACCATGCTGTCGGGCTGCAGGCGCTCAATGTCGGCACGGGTGAACACAGTGCTGGCGCTGGTACTGGTGTCGCGGGATTCGGCCTGCCGGTTGGCAGTCACCAGCGTGTCGGCCAGCTTCAACGGCTCATCGTCGGCAAAAGCGTCCGGCGGGCACAGCAGGGCGAGGGGCAGCAGCAGGGCGGGGCGCATGGCGTGTCCTTGCAATGCGCTTCCCGGGGCCCTGTCAGGGCTCCCGGGAAGTCTGGCTCAGAGACCGAGCAGTTGCAGGCGCCGGGCCACGGCGGCTTCGATGCCGGCCTCGTCCAGGCCGCATTCGGCCAGCATCTGGGCGGGTTTGGCGTGTTCCACGTACGTATCCGGCAGCCCCAGGTGCAGCACGGGCTTGAGCAGGTTCTCGCGGGCCAGGAACTCGCTGACCGCGGCACCGGCGCCGCCCATGATGCTGTTTTCCTCGACGGTCACCAGCAGTTCGTGACGGGCAGCGATGTCGCGCACCATGGCCTCATCCAGGGGCTTGACGAAGCGCATGTCGACCACGGTGGCGTCGAGTTTCTCGGCCACTTTCAGGGCTTCGGCCAATTGCACGCCGAACACCAGCAAGGCTGTCTTGCTGCCTTGGCGGCGAATGATGCCCTTGCCGATTTCCAGCGGCTCCAGGCCTGCCTCGATAGGGGCGTTGGGGCCGGTGCCACGGGGGTAGCGCACTGCGGCCGGGCCCGGGAACAGGTGCCCGGTGGTGAGCATCTTGCGCAGTTCGTTCTCGTCGCTCGGGGTCATGATCACCATGCCCGGAATGCAGCGCAGGTACGACAGGTCGAAGCTGCCGGCGTGGGTCGGCCCATCTTCGCCCACCAGGCCGGCGCGGTCGATGGCAAACAGCACATCGAGGTTCTGCACCGCCACGTCATGCACCAACTGGTCATAGCCGCGCTGCAGGAAGGTGGAATAGATAGCCACCACCGGCTTGGCGCCTTCGCAGGCCATGCCCGCGGCCAGGGTCACCGCGTGCTGCTCGGCGATGGCCACGTCGAAATAGCGCTCGGGGTAGCGTTCGCTGAAGTCGACCAGGTCCGAGCCTTCCTTCATCGCCGGGGTAACGCCCACCAGGCGTTCGTCGGCGGCGGCCATGTCGCACAGCCACTGGCCGAATACCGCGGAGTACTTCGGCCCCGTGGCTTTCTTCGGCGCGGCGGGCGCGTTCAACGGCTCCAGCTTGGTGATGGCGTGGTAGCCGATCGGGTCCACTTCGGCCGGCGCGAAGCCCTTGCCCTTCTTGGTGACCACGTGCAGGAACTGCGGGCCCTTGAGGTCTCGCATGTTGCGCAGGGTAGCCACCAGGGTGGGCAGGTCGTGGCCGTCGATGGGGCCGATGTAGTTCCAGCCCAGCTCTTCGAACAGGGTACCGGGTACCAGCATGCCCTTGGCGTATTCTTCGGTACGGCGGGCAATCTCCCAGGCACCTGGCAGGCGCGACAGCACTTTCTTGCTGCCTTCGCGCATGCTGGCGTAGGTGCGGCTGGACAGGATCTTCGCCAGGTAGTTGGACAGGCCACCGACGTTGCGCGAGATCGACATGTCGTTGTCGTTGAGGATCACCAGCATGTCGGCGTTGACCTCGGGTGCGTGGTTCAACGCCTCGAAGGCCATGCCGGCAGTCAGTGCGCCATCACCGATCACGGCGATGGACTTGCGCCCGCTGTTCTGCAGGCGCGCGGCGATGGCCATGCCCAGGGCGGCACTGATGGACGTGCTGGAGTGGCCGACGCCGAAGGTGTCGTACTCGCTCTCGCTACGCCGCGGGAAGGCCGCGAGGCCGTCCTTCTGGCGCAGGCTGGCCATGCGCTCGCGACGACCGGTCAGGATCTTGTGCGGGTAGGCCTGATGGCCCACGTCCCACACCAGGCGGTCGTCGGGCGTGTCGAAGACGTAATGCAGCGCAATCGTCAGTTCGATGACGCCCAGGCCGGCACCGAAGTGCCCGCCGGTCTGGCCAACGGTATAGAGCAACTCCTGGCGCAGTTCATCGGCCAGGGTTTCCAGCTCGGCTTCACCCAGGTGGCGCAGCCCGGCCGGCGTGTCGGCACGGTCCAGCAGGGGCGTCAGCGGGCGTTCGCGGGGAATCTCTTGAAACGTCGTGGGCATCAGGCGAATCGTTATAGATATGAAGTGGCGGCAGTTTAACCTATGCAGCGCCGACTGCCCACGCGATGACGCATCGGGTGGTTGGCGCCGGGTTGTTCAACTGCGACGTTCGACAATGTAACGGGCCAGTTCGCGCAGCGGTTCGGCTGCTGCGTCAAAGGGCCGCAGGGCCTCCAGCGCCTGGTCGCGCAGCTGCAGGGCATAGGCCTTGGCCAGGTCCAGGCCCAGCAGCGCCGGGTAGGTCGGCTTGTCGCGGGCGATGTCTGCGCCCTGGCGCTTGCCCAGGGTCTGGGTGTCGCTTTCCACGTCCAGAATATCGTCTTGAACCTGGAACGCCAGGCCGATGGCCTGTGCATAAGTCTTCAATGCCTCGCGCTGTTCAGGCGTGGCCCGGCCGCTGGCCAGCGCACCCAGTTGCACACTGGCCTCGATCAGGGCGCCGGTCTTGTGCCGGTGCATGAACTCGAGGGCGTTCTGGTCGAGCTTCTTGCCCACCGAACCCAGGTCGATGGCCTGGCCGCCGACCATGCCGGCGGGGCCCGCGGCCTTGGCCAGGACCATGGCCATCTGCAAGCGCAGGGCCTCGTTCTGAGGGCTCAGGCGATCATCCAGCAGCGCACCGAAGGCCATGCTTTGCAGCCCGTCACCGGCCAGGATCGCGCAGGCTTCGTCGAAAGCCTTGTGAGTCGTGGGCTGGCCGCGGCGCAGGTCGTCATCGTCCATGGCCGGCAGGTCGTCGTGCACCAGCGAATAGGCATGAATCAATTCCACCGCACAGGCCGCGCCATTGCCGTGCTCGGCCGGCGCGCCCAAGGCTTCGCAGGCCGCATACACCAGCAGTGGGCGCACGCGCTTGCCGCCGTTCATCACGCTGTAGCGCATGGCTTCGTAAAGCCGCGCCAGCTCAGGGGCAGGCGCGGTGAACAGGCTGTTCAGGGCGCCATCGACACGTGCCTGGCAGGTGGCCTGGTAAGTGCTGATCATTCGGGCTGTTCCGCGTCAAAGGGCTCTTGGGTCAGCTCCCCGTCGCGTTCGAGCAGTACTTGCACCTTCTGTTCGGCCTGGGCCAGCGCGGCCTGGCAGTCGCGGGTCAGGCCAATGCCTTGTTCAAAGGCGGCCAGGGAATCTTCCAGCGACAATTCGCCGTTTTCCAGACGCTCGACCAGGGTTTGCAGATCGGCCAGCGATTGCTCGAAATCCACGGAAGCTTTCTTACGGGCCATGGCGGCTCTCTCGACAGGGTTCAAACCGCGCGACACTAGCAGAGCAGGGCGCCACGGGCAAATCAGTGGTTGCAAAACACTGTTGCAGGTTGGCGCCGTTGGTCACTTTTTCGCCAGTGCAGCGCAAATTTCTTGAGTGCCCCTGGCGCCTGCCTTACTGTATATAAAAACAGTGCCGAGAAAACCCATGCAGCTGATCGAGAAACTCAGCATCCTCGCCGACGCCGCCAAGTATGACGCTTCATGCGCCAGCAGCGCCGCGCCCAAGCGCAGCTCCGAAGGCAAGGCCGGGCTGGGCGCCACCGATGGCATGGGCATCTGCCACAGCTATACGCCGGACGGGCGCTGCGTGTCGCTGCTCAAGATCCTGCTCACCAACTTCTGTCTGTTCGACTGCCAGTACTGCGTCAACCGCCGCTCCAGCGACGTGCCCCGGGCGCGCTTCACACCAGAGGAAGTCGTTACCCTGACCCTGGACTTCTACCGGCGCAATTGCATCAGCGGGCTGTTCCTGAGCTCCGGCATCATCCGCTCCGCCGACTACACCATGGAGCAACTGGTGCGCGTGGCCAGACTGTTGCGCGAAGAACATGAATTTCGCGGCTATATCCACCTCAAGACCATTCCCGAAGCCGACCCGCGCCTGATCGAGGAAGCCGGTCGCTACGCCGACCGCCTCAGCGTCAATATCGAACTGCCCACCGACGCCGGCCTGCAGACGCTGGCGCCGGAAAAGCAGGTCAGCTCCATTCGCCAGGCCATGAGCACCATTCATGTCGGCCGCGAGGCGGTCGTCAACGAGCCCAGGGCGCCGTCCTTCGCCCCGGCCGGGCAGAGCACCCAGATGATCGTGGGTGCCGATGACACCGACGACAGCACCATCCTGCACAGCGCCGAGAGCCTGTACGGCAACTTCAAGCTCAAGCGGGTGTATTACTCGGCGTTCAGCCCGATTCCCAACAGCCCCAAGAGCGTACCCCTGGCCGCGCCGCCACTGATGCGCGAACACCGTCTGTACCAGGCCGATTTCCTGTTGCGCGGCTATGGCTTCAAGGCGGGTGAGCTGTTTCAGGGGCCCGGCCACCTGGCGCTGGACATCGACCCCAAGCTGGCCTGGGCGCTGGAACATCGCGATGTGTTTCCCCTGGATCTCAACCGCGCCGAACCTGCCTTGATCGCGCGTATCCCCGGTATCGGCATTCGTACCACTCAGCGTCTGGTGGAGCTGCGCCGCCAGCGCCGCATTCGCTACGAAGACCTCACACGTCTGCGCTGCGTGCTGGCCAAGGCCAAGCCATTCCTGATCACCAGTGACTACCATCCACGCCAGGCCGAGAGCAGCAGCCACCTGTTGCGCGAACAATTGCGCGACCGCCCGGCGCCCCAGCAGATGGGGTTATGGGGATGATCTGCCTGGACTGCGACGACCTGTTCGCCACCTGGCGCCAACAGGCACGCTGGTTGCTCAGCCACGGGGTAGACCCCAGCCAGGTCAGTTGGGAAACCGCGGACCTGTTCGCCACCGACCAGGACCTGCCTGCCACCCCCGGGCCGTTCCAGGCGCGAATTCCGCTGGCGCTGGTCGAACAGTTGGAAGCGGCCGCCCGCTACCGTGGCCAGCAGCGCTGGAGCCTGCTGTATGAAGTGCTGTGGCGGGTGAGCCATGGTGATCGCACCGCGATGCTTGCCGGCGACAGCCTGGGCAGCGAGCTGCATCGGCGCTTGAAACAGGTTTCCCGTGAGGCGCATCACCTGCACGCCTTCGTGCGCTTCGTGGCCCTTGCGCCGGCCGAGGGCGCGGCAGGCCAGCCAGAATACGTGGCCTGGCACGAACCGGCCCACGACATCCTGGAAAGTGCCAGCGCGCACTTCATCGGGCGCATGGGCCGTCACCGCTGGCTTATTGCTACACCTCGGGATGGCGTTTACTACGACGGTGAACAACTGCACTACCAGCGCCAATGCCCCGTGGCATGGCAGCAGATGGCGCAGCAGGCCGAAGACCCTCATGGCGAACTGTGGCTGACCTATTACAGCCACATATTCAACCCGGCGCGGCTCAACACCCGTGCCATGCAGGGGCACCTGCCCAGCCGTTTCTGGAAACACCTGCCGGAAGGGGTATTGATCCCCGGGCTGATCAGCGAAGCCCGCACGGGCAAGCAGCGGGATGGCCAGGCGGGCTCCATTGGCGCCCGCCAGGGCAAGCGCATCGTCACCGGAGGATGAGCACTGCTCGACATTTCCGGCGTGTGGCCGATTGTTAAACATCAGGCAACTGGTTAATCTTCGCCCGCCTTGAAAACGGGCTATAAAGGGTGTCCGGGAATAGACACTCATCATCATGCATTGCAGGAAGCACCCATGCGATTTCTCCTCTGGTTGAGCGCCATCTTCTGGGCATCCAGCGCCCTGGCGGACACCACGGCCACCCTCGACAGCCCCGTGGGTGGCTGGCGTTATTTCGGCCTGCTCGACCGCACCGAGAACCCGCGCGTGGCCTATCCCACGCCGCCCATCGACCGTGGTATCCAGCGCAACCGCAGCATGATCGAGGGGCAGATCAAGGCCACTTCAGCCGCGCGCCAGCCCCATACCCTGGCCGTGAACGGCAACGCGCTGAGCCTGTATACCGACGAACAAGGCCGCTTCGCCCGGCCCTACGCCTTCGGGGCGGGCTCCAACAGCGTCGAGGTGCGCAGCAGCGAAGGCAATTCGCTCAAGCGCGTGCAATTCTACGAAGCCAACGACCAGCGCACGCCCGCACGCATTCGCATCTTCCTGGCCTGGGATGACCCCAAGGCCGAACTCGACCTGCACATCATCACCCCCGACGGCCAGCACGCCTTCTACGCCAACCCGGTGTTGAGCAACGGCGGGGGCCTGGACACTGACAGCGTCGACGGGCCCGGCCCGGAGATGTTCACCATGACCGCGCCGATGCACGGCACTTATCTGGTCTACGTCAACTACTGGGGCAACTACAGTAATGGCGGCTATAACTTCGAGGAGCGCGGCAACCAGAACGAGGTGATCACCTCGCAGATCAACCTGGTGCTCAACGAAAACACCGTCAATGAAAAACGCGAGAGCTTCATCGTGCCCTTGCGCGCCATCGGCGACCTGCTGCTGGTCAAGACCTTCACTTATTGAACCCTGCACCGCATGGATGAATCGGGCTTTGCGAACATGAGCGAAAACACCGCTGTACCGGCCGCCACACCTGCGGCGCCGTCACCTTCCAGCACCGGCAAGCGCCGCAACCTGCTGCTGGCCGCGGGCCTGTGCTTGGTGGCCGCGGTAGCGGGCGGCATGGGCTGGTTCCTGCACAAGCCCGCCTTGCCGGCCGTGGCCCTGGCCATGGACAAGTTCGGCCTCAGCCGCCCTGATGCGCTGCTGGAGACCCGGTCCCTCAGCCAGTTGCCCCGCGACCTGCTGAGCGTGCCGTTCCTGCGCGACACCCTCACCGAGGATTTCGTCTTCTACTACGAAACCCACGGTGACCGCCTGGGCCTGATCGGCAGCTTGCGGCGCATCATCTACGAGCATGACCTGAAACTGCAGGACAACCTCATCGAAGCGCTGTTCGACCAGCCCGCCGATGTGGCCCTGTGGCGCGGCGCCGATGGCCGCCTCAAGGACTTCCTGCTGGTGATGGACCGTGGCGGCCTGGCCAGACTGCTGGAGCCACTGGCCCATGTCGCGCTGGACGATCAGCAGCTGAGCAAGGTCGGTGAGTTGAAAGTGGCAGGGGAGGCTGTCCCGCTTTACCGCCTGAGCTACAACGCCACCAGGTCATTGCTGTTCGCCTCCCGTGGCGACAAGCTGGTGGTGTTGTCCAACCCCGACAAGCTTTACGAACACGCCGATGACAGCGAAGTGGCGCCGGGCGCGGTGTCGACCCAGGCGCTGGCCGCGCTATTGAGCGGCAACCAGCTGTTCCCCGAGGCATTTGGCCTGAAACCGCGTGACGGCGGAATCAAACAGCGTATTTCCATCGGTTCCAGCGTGCTTGCCATGGGCTACCAGCGCTTCATACCCACCTTCGCCGGTGTGCGCCTGGACATGGACGACAAGGGCTGGCACAGCTACCTGGCGCTGGATGAAACGGCAAGCGGCGCGGACCTGAATTTCGCCCCCGTGTGGCAAGCCATGCCGGTTGGCGCCAGTGCCTGTGTGGCGCTGCCTCTGGCTGCCGAACAGCAACAGCCCTTGCTGGTGAAACTGGGCGCCGACGAACAGGCCGCCAAGGCCCTGACCGGCCACATGACCGGCGCGGCAGGCCTGTGCTGGTACCCGGACTCCAAACTCTATACGCCATTGCTGGTAGCCGGCCTCGACACTGCGGACGGCGGCAAGCTGGATGCAGACCTGGGCAACCTGTTCGGCTCCATGGTAGGGGCCTGGGAAAGCAAGGTACCTGGCGGCAAGTTCGCGGTCAGCGAGCAGGCGCCAGCCGACGGCCATCAATGGCAACGGCAGGTGAGTTCCAACTTCGGCCAATACCGCAACCGCGAGGCCGAGAAGCCTGACAGCATCACCGGCAAGGGCTTTTTCAAGGTCAGCCTGGCGCGCCATGGCTCGACCCTGCTGTTCTCGCTGGACGACAAACTGGTGGACAAGGCCGTTGCCACCCTGGACAAGCACTTCGCGCCGCTGGCCGATGTAGCGCCCAAGGATGCCCTGATGTCCGTGTACCTGGGGCCTGACTCCCTGGCACAGCTGATGCAACAGGAAACACTCGATAGCCTGCCCCAGGACATGGAGCCGGTGTTTCGCAATGCCGCCCAGACCCACCTGATTCCCAAACTGCAGAAGTTGGCTGGCTATGGCAAATACGCGCTGACCTTGCCCGAGGGCAGTGAGCCGGATGGGCACTGGCAGTGGCTGCCCTTGCAATGGCGTGCCCTGTGAAATCATTCGTCCTGGGCATGGCCGCGCTGCTGTTCAGCGTTCGGCTGCTGGCCGCGCCCATACCGGCGCTGGATGCCGAACAGAGTCAGGTGTTCCGCGCCTGGTTCGTGCGTATCGCCCAGGAACAACTGACCCAGGGCCCCAGCCCGCGCTGGTACCAACAGGACTGCGCGGGCCTGGTGCGGTTCGCCGCCAATGAAGCGCTCAAGGTTCACGATGACAAGTGGTTGCGCGCCAATGGCCTGTCCAACCGCTACCTGCCGCCAGAGCTGGCGCTCACGGATGCCCAGCGCAGCCTGGCCCAGCAGTGGCAGCAGGGCGGCGGCCAGGTCGGCCCCTACGTCAATGCCATCAAGCTGGTTCAGTTCAACAGCCGCCTGGTAGGCCGTGACATCAACCAGGCTCGCCCTGGCGACCTGATGTTCTTCGACCAGGGTGACGACCAGCACCTGATGATCTGGATGGGCCGTTACATCGCCTATCACACCGGCACCACCACCCCCACCGACAACGGCATGCGCTCGGCAAGCGTGCAGCAACTCATGACATGGAAGGACACCCGATGGATACCCGACGCAGCCAACCCGAATTTCATCGGTGTGTATCGGCTCAATTTCCTGCGATGAGCCGCGCGCTGGTGGTGCGCCTGTGCCTGTGGCTGCTGTGCCTGCTGGCGCCCGTGGGCCTGGTGCGCGCCGAAGACTCGGTGCCGGCCAGCGACTACGCGCCCCTGGCCGGCGAAAGCTTTTTTCTGCTGGCCGACAGCAGTTTCGCCACCGATGAGCAGGCCATGGTGCGCCTGGAGGCACCGGGGCGTGACTACCGTCGGTTCCGCATGGAGCCCTACGGTGGCGCTGACATTCGCGTCTACCGCATCGACCAGCCGCTGGAATTCCTCAAGCGGCAGAAGAACCTGCACCGGGTGGTCAGCGAAGGCCAGTTCAAGGGTGAGGGGCTGTCCAACACCCTGGCGTACCTGTGGGACAATTGGTACCGCAAGTCCCGCCGCGTGATGCAGCGGGCGTTTTCCTACGAGTCGCGCAAGGAAGTGACTGAACAGGTGCCGGAACTGAAGATGGGCAATACCATCGCCGCACCCACCCAGTACGATGCCCAGCCCCAGTACGCGCCCATTCCCGGCCTACCGCTGGTGACCCAGTTCCGCTACCCGCTGTGGCAAGCCAAGCCGATCCAACCGCCCAAGGGCGTCGACCTGGCGGGCTCCTCCAGCGAGTTCATCAGTGTCGCCCCTGGCAACGTGTACATCCCTCTGGGCAAGCTGAAGCCCGGCCTGTACCTGGTGGAAGCGCTGATCGGCAAGTACCGCGCCACCACCGTGGTGTTCGTCTCCAATACCGTGGCCGTGAGCAAGATCGCCGGCGACGAACTGCTGGTGTGGGCCGCGCGCAAGCATGAAGGCAGCTCGGTACCCAAGGTGAAAGTGCTCTGGACCGACGGCCTGGGCGTGATGAGCAGTGGCGAGACCGACAACGACGGCCTGCTGCGCCTCAAGCACGTCAGCCCCGAGCGCTCCTTTGTCATTGGCGAAGACGCCGAGGGCGGGGTATTTGTCTCGGAGAACTTCTACTACGACAGCGAAATCTACGACACCAAGCTCTATGCCTTCACCGACCGGCCGCTTTACCGGCCTGGCGACTGGGTGTCGATGAAAATAGTGGGGCGCGAATTCAAGAACGCCCGCGACTCGGTCAACCCTGCGGGTGGTGCCGTGCACGTCAGCGTCATTGATGCCACGGGTACTACCCTGCAAGGCATGGACCTGAACCTGGACGCCAAGGCCGGTACCCAAGGCCGCTTCCAGTTGCCCGACAACGCCGTGGCCGGGGGTTACGAGTTGCGTTTCACTTACCGCGACCAGACCTACAGCAGTGCCTTCCGGGTAGCTGAATACATCAAGCCGCACTTCGAGATTTCCCTCGACCTGGCCAAGCAGGACTTCCGTACCCATGAACCGGTCAAGGGCAAACTGTTGCTCATGTACCCCGACGGCAAGCCGGTGGCCAACGCCAAGCTCACCCTCAGCCTGCGCGCCCAGCAATTGTCGATGGTGGAAAACGAGCTGCAGTACCTGGGCCAGTTCCCGGTGGAACTCACCAGTACTGAACTGACCACCGATGCCAAGGGCTACGCGAGCATCGAGCTGCCGGCGGCTGAAAAGCCCAGCCGCTACATGCTCACCGTGTTCGCCAGCGACGGCGCCGCGTACCGGGTCAAGACCACCAAGGAAATCCTCATCGAGCGGGGCGCCGCCCAGTACCAGCTCGGTGCGCCCGAGCGCTTCAGTGCCGTGGGTGACAAGGTCGCCTTCAGTTACCAGAGCGAGCAGCCGACTACGGTCAAACCCGCGGCCTACACCTGGGTACGCCTGGAAGACCAGACCACCGGCGGCGCCAAGCTGGGGGCGGCGGACAAGGGCTTCACCGTTGCCTTCGACCGGCCCGGCACCTACAACCTTAGCCTCGTCGACGAACACCAGCGCATCCTTGGCGCCACCGGCCATTCGGTGACCGGCGACGGCGTCAAGGCAGTGCCTGGTACCGTGGAGATCACCCTCGACAAGGCCGAGTACAAGGCGGGTGACGAAGCCTTGGCGCTGATCACGTTCCCCGAGCCTGTCAGTGATGCCTTGCTGTCGCTCGAGCGTGACAAGGTCGAGGCCACCGCGCTGCTGACCAAGGGCGGCGACTGGCTGAAAATCGATACCATCAGCCCCACCCAATACCGCGTGCACATCCCGATGAAAGATACCTTCGCGCCCAATCTGACCTTCTCGGTGCTCTACACCAAAGGCGGCGAATACAGCTTCCAGAACGCTGGCATCAAGGTCGTGCAGCCGCAGATCGACATTGCCATCGCGACCGACAAGGACCACTACCAGCCCGGCGAGACCGTTACTGTCGACCTCAGCACCCAGTTCGCCGGAAAGGCCATTCCCGCACACCTGACTGTCAGCGTCGTCGACGAAATGGTCTACGCCTTGCAACCGGAAATCGCCCCTGGCATCGACCAGTTCTTCTATCACCCACGGCGCAACAATGTGCGCACCAGCGCCAGCCTGTCGTTCATCAGCTACGACGTCGCCCTGCCGGGCAGCCCCACGGCACCTGGCAAGGCCAACCGCAGCGAGCGCGGCGTGAAGGTGCTGGAGCGCCCGCGCCGCGAAGACGTCGACACCGCTGCCTGGCAGCCGGAATTGGTCAGCGACGCCAGCGGCAAGGCGCGCTTCACCTTCCGCATGCCCGACTCCCTGACCCGCTGGCGCATCACCGCACGGGCCATCGCCGATGACGGCCAAGTGGGCCAGAAAAAGCAGTTCATTCGTTCCGAAAAGCCTCTTTACCTGAAATGGAGCGGCCCGACGCGCTTCCGCGCAGGTGACAAGCCTGACCTGGGTGTGTTCGCCTTCAGCCAGGCAGAACAGGCGGTCAAGGCTGAACTGGTTATCCACAACGCCGGCCAGGAACAACGCCTGCCACTGACCCTCAACCCAGGCATCAATTACATTCCCTTGCCTGGCGAGGCGCTGCAACTGGCCTTGGGAACGACCAACCTGACGGCCGAGATCCAACAGGATGGCAAAACCCAGGACGCCTTGGCCATCGACCTGAAAACCGTCGCCGACGGTTGGCAGACCGTGCACACCCAGGCCCTGGACGTTACCGCTGGCGACATCCCCCTGTCGTTGCCCGTCGATGCCAGCAACCTGCGCCTGCGCCTGGACGACAGCCCGCAAGCCCTGTTCCGCGCCAGCCTCGATGACCTGCTCGAATACCCGTGGGGCGGTGTCGAACAGACGGCCAGCCAACTGTTGCCGTTGTCCATCGCTTACCCGGCCATGACCGCCGACCCCAGTGTGCGTGACCGCCTGCGGCTCATCCTGCAGAACAGCCGCCTGCGCCTGGTGCAGATGGCCGGGCCTGAAGCGGCGTTCACCTGGTGGGGCGAAGACCGTGCGCCCGATGCGTTCTTGACCGCATACGCTTATTACGCCGACTGGCATGCCAGCAAGGCCTTGGGTCTGACCCTGCCGCCAGAGCATTGGCAGCGAGTAATGGACGTGTATGCCAAACAGGCGGCCAGCACCCCCTTGCTGCAACGGGCGCTGATCCTGTCGTTTGCCCGCGAGATGCAATTGCCGGTCAACACCCTGCTCAGTGGCCTGATGGCCGACCTCGCCAAGGCTGGCCCGGGGGCCAACGCCAACCTGATGGACGATGGCGAAGACAGCGTGGTCATGGACGCCCCCGAGTCCGCCCTGGGCCTGGCCAGTGCTCGCGTATTGACCGCAGCCCTGGCGCAACAGGCCAAGGTCACCCAACCGCCGGCCTTCGCCAGCGGCCTGGAAGAGGCTCGGCAACGGGTTGCTACCAGTGGCCAGCCGTTCGCCGCGGCCTTGGACCTGTCGCTAAAGCCTGCCACTGCAGACCAGGTCCGCGACCTGCTGCAACGTCTGTTGCCGCAGCAGTCGACCCTTGAGCGTGCGCTGGCTCTGACCTGGCTGCAACGCAGCATCGAACAGGCACCCAAGCCCACTACCTTGGCTTCCGGGGTTGACTGGCGGGCGGCACAGGGCGCCACCGGCACTGGCTTCTGGCAGTGGCAGGGCAGTGGCGTACCGGCCGCCCTCAACATCACCGGCACCAGTGAGCGCCCCGTTCGCGCAGTGCTGACCTTCAACAGCAAGCAGACCGCCCCGGATGACCTGCCGGTGGTGGTCAAGCGCCGGCTGCTGCGCCTGGTTCCCGGTGACCAAGCCTTCACCTTCAAGCTCGAAGCAGTGGGCAACAAACCTCTGGCCAGCGACAGCCTTTACCTGGATGAGGTGACGGTCAGCACCAAGGGCCAGCCACTGCGCTATGGCATGCTTGAAGTGCCGCTGCCGCCGGGCGCCGATGTGGAACGCACCACGTGGGGCATCAAGCTGACAGGGCAGGGCGCCACCGACGCCGCACCGCTGGAAAAGGCCCGCTTCGAACCCGGGCAGATGGCCTATGGGATCGCCGTCGACAGCCTCAGTGGCGAGCTACGCTTCCGCCACCTGGTACGCTTCTCGCAGAAAGGCCAGTTCACCTTGCCGCCTGTGCGCTACACCCAGCTCTATGCGCCGCAGCACAAGGCCGAAGAGAAGAAGGCAGCGGTTGGCCAGGTTACGGTCCAGTAACATGAGACGTGCGCTGCTGGGCGGTTTGCTATGCCTGTTTCCTCTGCTGACCTGGGCAGGGGAGGCGCCTCTGCGCCTGGCCTGGCCCCATGGCGCAGGGTATGAGCTGGTACAGTTCAGTGAAACCCAGGCCATCGGCCGCGCGCCACTGCCGGCCGACTTGACCACGCCTCTGGGCAGCCTGTGGAAACTGTTCGTCTATGCCTGGCTGGTGGACACTGACCAGCACGAACCGGCCTATGACTGCCAGGGCCAGGACCGCGACGAAGTCTATTGCTGTACCCCCGGCGGCACCATTGCCCGTGACGCGGCGCTGGTGCATTCCTGCGGGCTGTATTTCGACCCGCGGCGTTTGCAAATCGATGTGCAGCAGTGGCATGACTACTGGCACGCCCGCCAGGCCCCGGCCTGGCTTGCCGACCTCGGCCAACTCCAGCCCGGCACCCGCGTCCCGGTGGCGCAATTGCTCGACAGCCTGCGTACCCTGCCATCCCAGGGGCAGGCCCGGCAGTTGTTGCTGGACGTGGTGCTCGACGCTGCCGACGGCCAGGCAGTGGGCAGCCTGGGCGGCCGCCTGCGGGTGAAAACCTGGAGCTGGCTGGCCGACAGCGACCCCAAGGCACGGCAGGGCGGTTTTGCGGGCTGGCTGCAGGATGGCACGCCGATCTGGGTTGGCGGGCGCGGTACCAGCCAGATGGTCCTGCGCCATTACGCCGACGTGCTCGGCGCCTTCCTGCCGGCGCCCTGGCCCACGGACACCGGGCGTTGCGTGGAGGTCGACCTGTTCGCCCGCTACCCGCTCAAAAGCGTGCTGACCCCCTCGGGTACCCCAGCACCCCAGGGCATGCTGCAAGGCCGCTACCGTGCTGTATTCGCCAATGGCAACGATCTGGATATCGACAGCAGCGGCGACCTGTACCTGCAGCAAGGTCCCCATCTGATCGCTCGCCTGGACCGCGAAGAATACGTTGCCCGGGTGCTGCAACGGGAGGCGAAAAGCCAGCCTGCCGAAGCGGCCAAGGCACTGGCCGTGGCGATTCGCACCTACCTGCTGCAGAACGCCGGGCGCAATGGCGATTGCCTGAGCATCGACGATAGCAGCAGCCACCAGCGCGTCGCCCCGCGTGCCGCCACGGTCGACACCCGGCGCATCGTCGCGTGGACCAGCGACCTGGTGCTGGCCGGCAGCCCGGTCACCTACCACTCCGATACCCCCGGGCCGGACAAGCTGTCCTGGGCCCAGGCCGTGCAGCAAGCCCGTGATGGCCTGCGTTACGACGTGATTCTGCAGCGCGCCTACCCTCGTGCAAGCCTGAGCCGCTGGGACAACCCGGTCGCCTCCTGCGAAGCGCTACCCGCCGCCCAGGAGTGGTTGCAGAGCCAGAAGCGCCAGTGGCGCCCGGCCCTGGACAACGAAGTGGGCTACAACGAACTCAACACCTTTGCCGTGTGTCGCCTGGCCTACGGCCGCCCCTACGTGGACCGCGAACGCCAGCGTATCTACGTGCGCGGCGTCCTCACCCTGCAAGACCGCCTGGACCTGACCCATGAATACCTGCACCTGGCCTTCGAGGCCCACCCCAATGGCCAGGATGAAACCTACATCGAAGGGCTCGCCCGCCACCTGCTTCTGGACTAGGCCATGACACCGCGTACCTGTACTACCGCCCTGTTCCTCAGCGCCTTGCTGGCGTTGCCGGCCGCCCGCGGCGACAACCCCGTCAGCCTTGATACCCCCATCGGCGGCTGGCGCAGCGCTACCCCGGAAGGCGAGCACTTCCGCCAGACCGTCAATTACCCGGCCTCCTCGGTGAACACCCCCGCCGGCCAGGCCGACACGGCGCGCATCATGGGGGCCATCAAGGGCATGCCCAAAAGTGCCGACCAGCCTGGCAAAGTCATCGTCAACGGCGTCGCCATGCCGCTGAAACTCGACGGCAACGGCCACTTCGACCGCCCGTTCTCGTTCCCCAGCGGCACCAACAGCGTTGAAATCCGCAGCCCTGACGGCCAGCAGAAACGCCGCGTGCAGTTCCTCAACACCGGCAGCGCCAGCCCCGCCAAACTGCGCATCCTGCTGTCGTGGGACAGCGACAACACCGACCTGGACTTGCACGTCATCACCCCTGACGGCGCACACATCTGGTACGGCGACCGCACCGCCCCCAACGGCGCGGCACTGGACGTGGACGTCACCACCGGCTACGGCCCGGAGATCTTCGCCATGCCCGCGCCGCAAAAGGGCCAGTACCTCATCTACGTCAACTACTTCGGGGGCGGTTACCGCAGCGACGACGACAGCGGCGGCCAGGAAAACCCGGTCAAACCCCTGACCACCGCCCAGATCACCCTCATCACCGAAGAGGGCACGCCCAACGAGAAAATGGAAACCTTCCTGGTGCCCATGCGCGCGCCGGGTGAGCTGACGCTGGTGCATCGGTTCAGCTATCCCTGAGGTCTTTGACTACCGGCAGTGGCCTTGGGCTTGTTGGCCAGTGGAAAGCGCGGTGCGGTCCGCCAGGGAGAATGCGGCGCTTGTGACGCGGCCAGGTCCGCTGCTACATCTGATTGCGCTACCAGGTCCTGCCTGGCAAAAGCCCGGGAAACGGGGCGCTTGGACGCTGGCACCGTACAAGTAACCGTACAAGTAACCGTACAAGTAGATCGGTGTACTATTACGGCCGATGAAGCTCCCATTCACTGTCCACTGACTCGCCGGAAAGACCATTGAATCGTTACCAGCCGCCCCTGACCCTCACTACACGCATGCTCGCTCTGGTGGCAGAAATCAGTGAGCAGGTTGGCCGTCTCTCGGAACGCCGTGAAGCCGAACTCACCCCGCAATTGCGGCGCGGCAACCGCATCCGAACGATTCAGGCTTCGCTGGCCATTGAAAACAACACCCTGAGCCTCGAACAGGTCACCGCCGTGCTCGACGGCAAGCGAGTACTCGGGCTGCCCCGCGAAATCCAGGAAGTACGCAACGCGTTCACGACCTATGAGGCCATGCCGACTTTCCGCCCAGACTCTCGAGCGCATTTGCTGCAGGCGCACGGGACGCTGATGTTCGGTCTGCTGGACGACGCAGGTGAGTTCCGTGGTGGCGGTGTAGGCATTTACCGAGGGGATCGCCTTGTACATATGGCGCCTCCTGCCAGCCGTGTCGCTACGCTGGTTGACTCGCTGTTGCAGTGGGCGGGCTCAACCGAGCTGCATCCACTGATCGCGAGTTGCGTGTTCCATTACGAGTTCGAGTTCATCCACCCGTTCGCCGATGGCAATGGCCGAATGGGGCGTCTCTGGCAGACCTTGCTGCTCAGCCAATGGCGCCCCGTGCTCGCTTGGTTGCCAGTAGAGACCGTGATACGCGACCAGCAGGATGCCTACTACGCTGCACTCTCGCGGGCCGATCAGTTGGGTGAGGCAACGCCCTTCGTCGAGTTCATGCTGAGTGCCTTGCAGCAGGCTTTGCTGGATGCAGGTAGCACTGATGACCACAGCACCGAGCCATTGAGCGACCAGGTTGCAAGCCTGTTGCGGTGCTTAAGCCACCGTCAGGCGATGAGAGCTGCGGAGTTGATGGACAGTTTGGGAATTTCCCACCGTGCCACCTTCCGTGAAAACTACCTAAACCCCGCGCTTGCCCAGGGGTTGGTCGAGATGACTCATCCTGATTCACCGCGCAGTCCTGCACAGAAATACCAAATTAGCCAGAAGGGCGCCGATTGGGTCGCCTCGACAGCGGGCTGATCAGGTTGCCCCTCAGTCATACAACCAGGGCTTCAATGCCTGCAGGTTTTTCACCACGATCTGCTGTGCCTCCGGCTTGGGGTTCAGGTTCTTGGGGTCAAGCTGATAGCGCTGCAGCACATATTTCACCAGCGCCCGACGGCTGGGTACCAGCAATTGCCCGTCGACCATGCCGAAGTCCGTCTCGATGATCGCCTTCTGCACCGGTTCCAGGCGCGGGTCCGGTGTGATGACCACATCAATGTCCGTGTTCCAGTCCACGTCGGCAGCGCTGCCGTTGTCCGACAGGCCGAGCAACTCCGGTTCGCCACGCAGTCGGCTCAGCACAAAGTCGCGATACTGGCCGTTCTTCTCGCAGTACGCCCGCACATGCCAGCGCATGCCGGTGTACACCAGGGTGTGCGGCGCAATCAGCCGGACCTCGGCTTGCGGCGTGTTCAGTGACACATACTCGGTCTCCAGCCGCAGCCCCTCGCGGCACGCCTTCAACAAAGGCCGCAGTACCTCCGGACGAATCGGCCGGTCAGGTACTTCCAGTACCCGCGTGTGGGCATAGGCCAGCGCGAGCCCTTCGATATGGTCCTGGCGTTCATTGTTCTGATACAGCAGGTGCAGGTAGGCGCTGGCGCTGTTCTCGATGAACCGCGGTGCGAACGCGGAGGTAGGCACGTAGCCTTTTATTTGTTTGTCATATGTAAGGTTTTCAGGCGCATGCTCGTTGATGTACGTGTTGATGTCCTTGGAGGCCTGCTGACGGCTGATGCCGAAGCTCTGGATCAAGTGCCCCGTGGTCAGCCGGCCTTCCCACCAGGCGACGGTCTCGATCAAACGATAGCGAAGTGCCAGGTCCCAGCGGACCTGTTCGATTTCCTGCAAGCGTTTCATCGGTGCTCCATGTGTGCGAATTGTTTACCTGTATAAGTCTACATTCTAGACCTGTCGTAAAACACTACATATCGTGTGTCTGGCAAAGGCATTCCCGGCCTCCACAAAGGACACCGAACATGAGTATTTCAGAGCTGGTATCAACAGGCGCCATCGCCCTTATCGCCGCGATCCTGCTGATCCTCCTGATGCAATACCTGCGGCTGCGCGAACTCTGGGAACTGGCGCGCGACTGCCAAAAGGGTGCACGCTGGGCACGCATCCATGCCATGGAAAACCGCGAACTACGGCGCACCCTGCGCGCTGAAAAGGCCCGTATCATTGAACTCAAGCAAGCACTGGCCCGCCTGCAGCACACCGAACTGGCATCGTAAGGAGACCGCCATGAACCGACTCGACCGCATCAAGGGCTGCCTGCTGGGGGGCGCCGTTGGCGACGCCCTGGGTGCCCCCGTGGAGTTCCTCGAGTGGCCGGTGATCGAAGCCCGCTACGGCCGACGCGGCATCATCGACTTCGCCCCGGCCTACGGCCGTATCGGCGCCATCACCGACGACACGCAAATGATGCTCTTTACCGCCGAAGGCTTGCTGCGCGCTTACGTACGCGGCAGTTCCCGGGGCATCTGCCACGTGCCCGGCGTCATACACCACGCCCTGCTGCGCTGGCTGGTCACCCAGAACGAACAGCCGGCCACGCACGTGAGCCAGGACGGTTGGCTCATCAGCGAAAGAGCGCTCTGGGCTCGCCGCGCCCCTGGCACTACCTGCATCAGCGCCCTGAAGGCCAGCAAGCGACTGGGCATTCCCGCCCAGAACAACAGCAAAGGCTGCGGCGCGCTGATGCGCTCCGCACCCTGCGCCTTCTTCGCCAACGCCTTCGAGTGGGCCAGCGAAGCCGGCCAACTTACCCACGGCCATCCCAGCGGCTACCTGGCTGCCGGCCTGTTCGCCGACATCCTGCAACGCATGGCCGACCACGGCGCGGGCCTGGAAAGAGCCGTGGTCGACAGCCTGGCCACACATGGCGACAAACCCGGCATGCATGAAGTGCGTGAGCTGCTGGAGCGCGTATTGTTCTTCGTGCGCGAGGGCTACCGGCCCACCCCCGAGCGCATCAGTGAACTGGGCGCCGGCTGGGTCGCCGAGGAAGCGCTGGCCATTGGCGTGTGGTGCGCATTGATGGCGGACAACCTGGAGGACGGCATCATCCTGGCAGTGAACCACAGCGGTGACAGCGACAGCACCGGGCTGGTGGCGGGGCACCTGCTGGGCATCGAGTACGGCGCGGCGGCCATACCGGCACGCTGGTTTCAGCGGCTGGAGTTGCGTGCGGTGATCGAGCGGGTAGCGGAAGACATCGAGCGTGTGCCACGCGATTACTACGGGTATGGCGGCGAGGACGATGAGTGGATCGAGTTGGCGTATCCCGGGGGTTGAACCGGGGGCCAGCATCAGAACCGTTTGTAGTTTCGCGTTACATCTTCCCCGGGATGTAGGGGGTGATCAGAGGGGTAGCGCCTGATAGCCTCCGACCGCCGCTGACAATCAGTGGCCGGAATTGACCGTCCGACATACCTAAGCACTTCAGCTTTCCAGCTGTTGCGGGCACACTCGTCCTGCAGCTTGCATCATGGCGGCTGTAGGCGGGACATCCTCGGATGTGCCGGGTGCTTTGGTCCCGGTCGGTCAACCCGTTTACAGCTGCCACCCTTGTTTGACCGCGAGCGGTGGCCGTTCAACTACCAAAGGAACTGGCGATGATCGATTGCTTCAAACCCACCGCTTTTTACCGTCATAACCGTCCGCTGCGCGGGATGATGTTCGAATTCCAAGCCTGGTTTTGCACCCGCGATCTGGGGCGGCTGATGGGCACAGGAATGCTTGACCGAAAAATTGCCAAGCTTGACCCTGATCAGCGCCGTGCGGCATGGCTCGATAGCGACGGGCAGTGGCGCAAGACGACCATTGTCAGTGAGTCGGCGGTTTTCGCACTGCTGGTTCATCACTACGCACCGGAGAATCGAGCGCTGCGGTACTGGCTCTCCCACGAGGTCATACCGTTGCTTCATGAAGACCGGCACGGACACCTGACGCAGGCGCCGCGCGTGGACCAGATGCGGTTTGGGAGCGGCGTCGTAGGCGTGCTGCAGTGGCGAAATGAGCCGTGGGTGAGGGTTCGCGATTTGCCCGAGGTGCTGGGCGCCGGGACCGTTTGAGGTGCCTGGAGCGGTTTCGAGCTGTCCGGCTCAGCGTGTAACTACAGGTATTCATTCTATTTTTTTGCTTTCGAGCTTGACGCCAAGCGCGTAAAAACGTCTAATCCCGCCTGCGGCCCAGATAGCTCAGTCGGTAGAGCAGGGGATTGAAAATCCCCGTGTCGGCGGTTCGATTCCGTCTCTGGGCACCACACATTGAAAAACCCCTGAATCGCAAGGTTCAGGGGTTTTTTCGTTTCGGTGCTGATGGCGAATAAGTCTGCGACGCAGGCTCTGTACGAAAATTCTTGTTTCGGGCCACAGAGACCCTTGATACGACAGGCATTAAAAAGCCGGCTTGTGGCCGGCTTCTCGGGGACGGCGTTGGTCTATTTTTGGTAGACCGCCACCGCCTTCAAAAATGTAGAACCAGTAACCTTGCGTCACCGGTTAGCCAGGCCGCGATGTACACCGCCCGACTGTGCAAGCCAGCTGCCTGTGCAGCATGCCTTGCGAAAACGTGCGGCAAGAATAGCGGCATTGCCGGCAAATGCCCAGCACAAATGTCATTCCTTCTCATCCGGCCGGCGGGTTTGAAGGGTCGACCACCAGAATACCCAGCCCAGTACTTCTATCGCATCCGTGGCACTGGCCAGTTCATCGCTGAACTGCGACAGGTTGTGCGGGCGCAAGCGCGTGGCGTCGCAGGTCATGGGGTAGAGGGTGCGGATCGCCAGGTCGCCGCCGTGCAATACGGCATAGAGGTGGCCGGGCTGATACAGGGTGTGGCTGCGGTCGATGGCCAAGGCGGCGCCAGGCTGGATGCGGGGGGCCTGGCTGGTGTCGGGCATGATCAGGGCGGCGCAGTGGTCGGGGTTTATGCACAGGCTGTCGATGGCTTCCCGGGGCAGGCGCAGGTAGCGGTCGTCGACGGCGATGAGCTGTTGGTTGAGGGGGCGATGGAAGGGGATGAGGACATCTTCCAGG
>NZ_JAPYKM010000033.1:0-75412 GCF_029623465.1 Pseudomonas sp. RIT-To-2
GGGGCACAGCTCGGCTAACAGGTCCTCGCGTACGATGTGTTCGAGGCTGGCAGTTGGAATGCCGAGCAGCCGATATTCATGTGCAGCCTCCCAAGGTAATGAGTGGAAATGCAAATAGCTGATAACACAATGAAGATTTAATAAATATTAATTAGCATATAACTAATCAGAATTTTACTACTGATACTTAGACGAATAATGTTGATACACGCTTGAGCCCAAGCGTTCATCCCGACCCCCGCACGGTGGAGGAGAGCCTGTCTGCTTCCTGACCTGCGAGGGGTACACCATGCAAACCTGACCACCCGACTGCTTCGCGCCACCGCCATCGCAGCCCCCTGGCCCTTGCCAGCGGACCCGGCTGCGCCGAAGAAGCACCTGCCCCGGCAGGAGACAACCCGAGTCTGTCACCATGAGCCAACATCCGTCGTTCCCCCAAGGCATCTACAGCCTGCCCCAGGACAATAACCGCCTGGCCCTGCGCCAACCGGTGCGTCACGAAGACCCGCTCAAGGAACGCCTGCACCGCAAGCAGCGGCTGGCAGCGGCCTATCGCCTGTTTGCCCAATTAGGCTTCGAGGTCGGCGTAGCGGGGCATTTTACCGCCCGCGACCCGGTGGAGCTCGACCACTACTGGATCAACCCGCTGGGCGTGCCGTTTTGCCAGATCAGCGTCTCACACCTGCTGCGGGTGGACGGTGATGGCCAGGTCGTGGAAGGCGAGGGCGTGCTCAACACCAGTGCGCTCGAACTGCACTACGACCTGCAGAAGGCGCGCCCGGAGGTGGTGGGCATCGCCCATGTGCACGGTTTCCATGGCCGGGTGTGGTCGTCCCAGGGCCGCCTGTTCCAGCCCATCACCGCCGAGTCCGGGGCCTTCATCAATGACCAGGTGATTTTCGACCGCCATGCCCTGCGCGCCGCCGACGGGCGCCTGGAGCAGGACCGCGACCGGGTCAGCCAGGCGTTTGTCGAGACCTTTGCCGACCATAACCTGCTGGTGTGGCAAAACCACGGGCTGTGGGCCGTGGGCCAGACCGTGGAGAGTGCCGCCTGGCGCTTCATTCTCGCCGACGACACGGCCCGGGCGCACTTGCTGGCGTATGCCGCCGGCACGCCCGTGGTGCCTGAACTCGACCCGGCCGACAGTGGCGACAAGGCCCGCCATGAGTTCTTTGCCTGGCTGAACTTCCTGCCGCTGTGGGACCGCATCCGCCTGGAACAACCCGACCTGCTGGATTGAGGAATCACCATGCCGCATTTCTCTCGACGCCGCGTGCTGCAGGCGGGGCTGGCGCTGGGCGCGGGCTGCCTGGCGGGCCGCGCAATGGCCACCGGGCCGGGGCTGCGGGTCTGGCGCTACAAGGGCCTGGTGCCGTCGTTTCTCGACCTCGCGGGGCAGGGCAACCTGCCGTACCCGGTGGAGTGGGCGGATATCGCCGGGGGCAGCATCGTCATCGAGGCGCTGGCCAGCGACCACCTGGACTACGCCTACATGAGCGAGATCCCGCCCGTGTTCGCTGCCGCGGCCAACGCCCCGATCAAGCTGATCGCCGTGGTGCGTGGTGACGCCAACGAGACGCGCCTGGTGGTGAACAAGACGGCGGGCATCCAGCACATCAGTGACCTGCGGGGCAAGCGCGTGAGTTTCGTGCGCGGCACCAACACCCAGGCGTTTCTACTCAACCTGCTGCAGCACAACGGCCTGGCCTTGAGCGACGTGGTGCCGGTGCCGATGCCCATGCAGGACGCGCTGATCGCCTTCCAGAACGGCCACATCGACGCGCTGGTGGCTGGTGGCATTAGCGGGCTTCGGGCCGCGACGATGATGGATGGCGAGATGCTCGAGGGGACGGCGGGTTACTACGCCGGCAACTACCTGATCGCCACCAACGACGCTGCCCTGGCCGACCCCGTGCGCCGCGCGCGCATCGGCGATTTCCTGCAGCGCGAGCGTGCTACCTGGGCCTGGATACAGGCGCACCCGGACGCCTGGGCCGACCGCAGCGCGCAGCTGACCGGCATCAGCCGCGAGCTGTACCTGCAGCAATTCCACCAGCGCAGCCAGCCGGCCGAGGTGGTCGCCGTGGATGACACGGCCATCGCTTCGCAACAGCACGTCGCCGACCTGTTTCATGACCAGCAATTGATTCGCCGCGCCGTCGACGTCCGACCGCTGTGGCGCCACGACTTCAATCAACTTCTGAGCGTTTGACATGACCCCGCATTCCTCGCGTCTTACCCTCCGCTTCGCCCCCCTGTTGCTGGCCGGTTACGCCCTGCAGCCGATGTTCGCCGCCGCCGATACCAACAGTGATGACACCCTGGGCACGGTGATCGTCACCGGCTCGCGCGGCAGCGAGTCCCGTACCGTGACCAGCAGCCCCGCACCTATCGATGTCATCAGCGGCCAGCAACTGGAGAAAACCGGCAGCGGCAGCCTGCGCGGCGCCTTGCAGAAGGCCTTGCCGTCGTTCTCCCAGCGGCCCTCCGGCAGTTCCAACGACAGCATCGCCAGGCCTTACAGCTTGCGAGGCCTGAACGGCTCCAACGTGCTGGTGCTGGTCAACGGCAAACGCCGTCACAACAGCGCGGTGATCAACCTCGACTCCACGGCGGCCTACGGCACCAACCCCGTGGACCTGGACATGATCCCGGTCAGCGCCGTGGACCATATCGAGGTGCTGCGCGACGGCGCCTCGGCCCAGTACGGGTCGGACGCCATCGCCGGGGTGATCAACATCATCCTCAAGCAACAGGACCATGGTGGTTCGGTCAGTACTTCCTACGGTGATTATGCGGCCAAGGGCGATGGCGGCATCCTGCGCCAGACTTACAATCAGGGTGCGGCACTGCCCAACGACGGTTTCATCAACTTCTCCCTGGACGCCAAATCGCAGCAGACCGCCGTGCGTTCGCGCGACGCCACTGGCAGCTTCTACTACAAGCAACCGGACGGCAGCGCCGACCCGCGCGACGCCACCGCCGACCGCAAAGTGCAGGAGAACGGCCTGCCGAAGATCAAGGACATCAAGGTCGCCTACAACGCCGAGTTACCGCTGGACGATGTCACCCTGTATTCGTTTTCCACCTACAGCCACCGTGACGCCCGAGGCGGGCAGAACTACCGCCGGCCCAACTCGACCAACATCATTCCGCAGATCTACCCCGACGGCACCGCGCCGTTCTACACCCTGGTGGAGGATGACTATCAGGCAGCGGCGGGTGCCAAGGGCCAGGCCCTGGGCTGGAGCTGGGACCTGAGCTCCACCTTCGGCCGCGATGATGCCCAGTCCGGGGCCGACAAGACCCTCAACGCTTCGTTGGGCCCCAGCAGCCCGACCCATTTCAACACCTACAGCAGCACGTTCGACCAATGGACCAACAACCTGGACGTCACCCGTGCCTTCGATGTTGGCCTGAGCAAGCCAGCCCAGGTGTCCTGGGGCCTGGAACACCGGCATGAGCGTTACAAGACCGAGTCCGACAACCCGCTGTCGTACATCAACGGCGGCTACATTTACCCCAGTGGCCCGTTGGCCGGCCAGCCCGCCGCCGTAGGTGCCCAGGGCGCCATCACCCTCACGCCCGAAGACGCCGGCCAGGCCAGCCGCAACAGCTATGCCAGCTACCTGGACGTGGGCTTCAACCCCTTCGAGAAACTCTACGTGGGCGCCGCGGGGCGCTTCGAAGGCTACGACGACGGTTCGGGCACTACCACCAGCGGCAAGCTGTCGCTGCGTTACGACCTGACACCGACCTTCGCCTTGCGTGGCACGTTGAGCAACGGCTTTCGCGCTCCCTCGCTGTCGCAATCGGTGTACGCCCAGACGTCCAACCAGTACACCTCGGTCAACGGTGTGTCGCAGTTCGTCGAAGCCAAGACCGCCCGCGTCGACTCGGCGCTGGCCCGTGCCCTGGGCGCCGAAGACCTGAAGCCCGAAAAATCGCAGAACATCAGCCTGGGTTTCACCTGGCAGCCGATACAGGCGGCCAGCGTGACCCTGGACGCCTACCAGATCAAGATCGACGACCGCATCGCCTTGACCGGCTTCCTGTCCGGCGCCGGGGTCAATCAGATCCTGGTCGCCAACGGCTACAAGCCCGGTTACCAGGTCAAATACTTTACCAACGCCGCCGACACCACGACCCGTGGCCTGGACCTGGTGACCGACTACAAGGTGGATTACGGCGCCTACGGCAGCGTCAAGTATGGCGTGGCGTTCAACTGGAACAAGACGCAGATCGACAGCATCAAGTCCACGCCGGCGGCGCTCACCGCCGCCGGCAGCAACCTGGCGCTGTTCGACCGCGTGGCGCAGGGCTACCTGACCGTGGCCAACCCCAAGACCAAGCTGATCCTCAGTGGCGTCTGGGAGATCGGCCAGTTCACCGTCACCGGCGCCGTGACCCGTTACGACAAGGTCACCGCCCGCGACACCAACCCTCAGTACGACGTGACCTACGGCGCCAAGTGGCTCACCGACCTTGAGGTGGCTTACGCCGTGACCAAGGACCTGAGCCTGGCGGTGGGCGCCAACAACCTGTTCGACGTGCGCGCCGACAACAACGCCTACCCCCAGGGGGACGTCAACGGTTTTCCCAAATTCGGCAGCATCTCGCCGTTCGACCCTTACGGCGGCTTCTGGTACACGCGCCTGACCTACAACTTCTGAGGAGTGGCACATGAGCACAGCGCACAAGCAGATCATCCTCGGCGCCTTCATTCCCAGCGCCGGCATCATGGGCGCCGCCTGGCGCCACCCCTCGGCGGCGGCAGACTCGTTCCGCGACTTCGAGCACTTTCGCTGGGTGGCCCAGACCCTGGAAGCGGCGCGTTTCCATGCCGTGTTTTTCAACGACACGGTGAACGTCGACACCGACCTGGACGTGCTGGCCCACGGGCCCAACAGCGTGCGCTGGGACCCCCTGGTGCTGCTGCCTGCGCTGGCCCTGAGCACCCAGCGCATTGGCCTGATCGCTACCGCGAGCACCACCTACAACGAGCCCTACAACCTGGCGCGCAAGTTTGCCAATATCGACCACCTGAGCGGCGGCCGGGTAGGCTGGAACCTGGTGACGTCCCTGGGCGGTGGCGAGAATTTCAACCGCGACGCCCATGTGCTGCACGCCGACCGCTACGACCGCGCCGAGGAGTTCTACGACGTGGTCACCGGCCTGTGGGACAGTTGGGACGAGGACGCCTTTATCCAGGACAAGGCCAGCGGCCGTTTTCTGGACACTGACAAGCTCCATGTGCTGAACCACCACGGCAAGCATTTTCAGGTGCGTGGCCCGCTGAACGCCGCGCGCCCGGTGCAGGGCTACCCGGTGATTGCCCAGGCTGGTTCCTCCGACGCAGGCCGTGCATTGGCGACCCGGGCAGGCGAACTGATTTTCACCGCCCAGCACACGGTAGAGCAGGGCCAGGCGTTTTACGCCGAGATCAAGCAGCGCGCCGCCGCCCTGGGGCGCGACCCCGACCACTTGAAGGTACTGCCCGGCGTGTCACCCATTGTGGGCCGGACGCTTGAGGAGGCCCAGGCGCGCTATGACCAGCAACAGGCGCTGCTGGACCCGCCTTCGTTCCTGCGTTCGATCTCGCGTTTCACCAGCCTGGGCTTTGATCTGTCCGAGCTGCCGTTCGACGCCGTGGTGCCGCTGCCGCCCGAGCAATTCGACACCAACACCCACAAGAGCCGGCAGAAACTGGTCTTCGACCTGATCCGCCGCGAACGGCCCACGGTGCGCCAGTTGTTCAACAAGCTGACCGCTGGTGGCCACCGCATCCTGATCGGTACCCCCGAAAGCATCGCCGACGATTTTCAGGCGTGGTTCGAGGCCGGCGCCGCCGACGGCTTCAACGTGATGTTCTCCGGGCTGCACCAGGGCATCGGTGATTTTGCCGAACAGGTGGTACCAGAACTGCAACGCCGTGGGCTGTTCCGCCGCGAGTACCAAGGCCAGACCCTGCGCGAAAACCTCGGGCTGCCCTTTATTGCCAACCGCCGCGCCGAGGGCCGTTCATGAGCCTGCTTCGTCCTTTCGCCGTGTCGCTGCTGGCCGTGGCGCTGGCCGCCTGCGGTGATGCCCACGCGCCGGTGGCCAGCGCCGACCAGCCAGGCACGCCGCACCGCGGGGGTGTGTTGAAAGTAGCCCTGGACGGTGACCCGCAATGCATCGACCCGCAACAGGCGGGTAACAACACGGCACTCAACGTGGGCCGGCAACTGGTGGACTCGCTGACCGACCAGGACCCGGCCACGGGGGCCATCAAACCCTGGTTGGCCGAGCGCTGGGATGTGTCCGCCGACTATCGCCAATTCACGTTTCACCTGCGCCCGGGCGTGACGTTCAGTGACGGCACAGCCGTGGATGCCGCGGCGGTGAAGGCCAACCTGCAAGGCATCGTTGAACTGGGTGCGCGGGCCATTCTGGGCTCCACCTACCTGGCGGGCCTGGCCGGTATCGACACACCCGACGCGCACACCGTGGTGGTGCGCTTCGCCCAGCCCAATGCCCAGTTTCTGCAGGCCACCTCGACCATGAGCCTGGGCGTGTTGGCCGCCCGCACCCTGGCCACGGCACCGGCCCAGCGGTGCCAGGGCGAGCTGGTGGGCTCGGGGCCGTTCACCCTGAAGTCATTCGTGCATAACCAGGTGGTGTCCCTGGCACGGCGTGACGACTACCGCTGGCCATCGGCGCTGGCTGCGCACACCGACCAGGCCTGGCTGGAGGGCATCGACTTTCTGATCATCCCGGAGTCGGGGGTGCGCCTGGGCAGCCTGGTGTCGGGGCAGATCGACGTCAACACCAGTGTCGCGCCTCAGGACGAGGCCGCCTTGCAAAGCCAGGGCCTGCCAATTCTCAGCCGCGCCAACCCCGGCGTGGTGTTCATCCTGGCGCCCAATGAATCCACGCCGCTGTTCAGTGACTTGCGCGTGCGCCAGGCGCTGAACAAGGCCATCGACCGCCAGCAGTTCAAGCCCATTCTTTCCCATTACCAGCAGGTGGCCAGTGCCTTGCTGGCCAGCAGTACACCCCTGTATCGGGACTTCTCCGCATTGCTGGCCCATGACCCGCAGGGGGCAGGGCGGTTACTGGATGAGGCCGGTTGGGTGCCGGGCAGCGATGGTATCCGGGTCAAGGATGGCCAGCGGTTGTCGTTCAAACTCGACTACTGGCAATCCGTGCCGATTCTGGAACTGGTACAGCAACAATTGCGTCAGGTGGGCATCGAGCTGCGCCTGAACAAGACTACCCTCGGCCAGACCACCGCGCTGCAGGCCAGCGGGGACTACAGCGTGCGCTTTCTCAACCTGACCCGTGCCGATCCGGATGTGCTGCGCACCGTGTTCCAGGCGCCAGGCTATAACGTCAGCGTGCGCCAACCCGGCCAGATCGACTCGTTGCTGGCGGACTCGGCGGCCACCCTTGACGCCAGCAAGCGCCAGGCGCTGGTGGATCAGGCCAGCCAGCAGTTGATCGAGGGCGGGCACGCCATCGCCCTGGTCGAACTGGCCACGGTGCTGGCCCAGGGCAAGCAGGTGCACGGCCTGCATTATGAGGCCTCGTCGCGGCTGCAATTCTTCGACACTTGGGTGCAGCCATGACCCGCCTGGCGCAGCGCGCCTTGGCCAGTGCGGTGCGCTATTGGCTGGGCCGCCTGGCCCAGGCGGGGGTGGTGCTGTGGGCGGCGTTCAGTGTGTCATTCGTGATCCTGTACGCGCTGCCCAGCGACCCGGTGAGCATCATGCTCAACCAGAGCGGCGAGCAGACCAGCGTCGATGCCGCCCAGGTGGCGCGGCTACGGGCCGAGTACCACCTGGACCAACCGGTGATCGTGCAATACGGGCTGGCGCTGGAACGGGCGTTGCACCTGGACTTCGGCCATTCGATCCAGACCGGCCAGCCCGTCGCGGGGGCGCTGCTGCAGGCGCTGCCAGCCACCGCGCAATTGGCGTTCGCCGCCCTGGCGCTGGCGTTGCTGCTGGGCGTGGGCCTGGCGTTGATTGCCAGCCTGACGCGGGTGGCATGGCTGCGCGATGCGCTGCTGGGGGTGCCGGCGCTGGCGGTGTCGTTGCCCACGTTCTGGCTGGGGCTGTTGCTGTTGCAGGGCTTTTCCTTCGGCCTGCACTGGTTTCCGGCCATGGGTAACCGTGGCCTGCCGGCCCTGGTGCTGCCGGCCCTGACCCTGGCCATCCCCACCGCTGCGATCATCGCCCAGGTGCTGCTGCGGTCCATGGCGACGGTGCAGCGCCAGCTTTTCGTCGAAGCCTTGCGGGCCAAGGGGCTAGGCTGGCCCCGGGTGGTCTGCCGGCACATTCTGCATAACGCGCTGATCCCTGTGCTGAGCCTGGCGGGGGTGATCGTGGGCTCGCTGCTGGCCGGCTCCGTGGTCACCGAAACCGTGTTTTCCCGCCAGGGGGTGGGGCGCCTGGCGCAAGCAGCGGTCAGCGTACAGGACATTCCCATGGTGCAGGGGGTGGTGGTGCTGGCGGCAGTGATTTTCGTGCTGGTCAACCTGCTGGTCGATGCCCTGTACCCCTGGCTCGATCCACGCCTGGGGAAACGCTGATGAAACGACTTTTTCTGGTACTGGCCATCGCCATCCTGTTGACTGCCGTGGGCTGGGCCCTGTGGCCGGGGCTGTTCAGCCATGCCGACCCGCTGCTGGGGGTACCGACCCAGGCCTTGCAGGCACCGGGCGCCCAGCACTGGTTTGGTACCGACCAATTGGGGCGCGACCTGTACAGCCGCACGGTGTATGGCGCCGGCCTGTCATTGCGCGCGACCTTGCTGGCGGTGCTCATCGCGCTGGCCAGCGGCATTGTGCTGGGGGTGCTCAGTGGCTTCTTTGGCGGTTGGCTGGACGCCGGCCTGATGCGCCTGGTGGAGGTGCTGATGGCGGTTCCGGCGCTGCTGCTGGCCATGGCGGTGATCACGGTGCTGGGCTTCGGCACCTTGAATATCGCCCTGGCCGTGGGCCTGTCGGCGGTGGCCAGCTTTGCCCGCCTGGTGCGCGGCGAAGTCCTGCGCTGGCGGGTGAGCACCTTCGTCGAAGCTGCCAGCGCCTGCGGGGTGCGACCCTGGACGGTCATTGCCCGCCACATTCTGCCACCAGTGGCCGGGCCGGTGCTGGCCTTGGCCGCGCTGGAGTTCGGCAGCGCGGTACTGGCGGTGTCCGCCCTGAGCTTCCTGGGCTTTGGCGCACCACCGCCGCAACCGGAATGGGGCCTGCTGGTGGCCGAGGGCCGCAACTATATGGTCACGGCCTGGTGGTACACCGGCCTCCCCGGGCTGGTGGTGGCTGCGGTGGTCATTGCCGCCAACCAACTGGCCAGGGCCTTGCAGGCCCGTCAAGGAGTTTACCGATGAGCGTCCAGGCCACGCCGTTGCTGCAGGTCAGCAACCTGCACATCGACTATCACAGTGCCCAGGGTGATGTGCCCGGGGTGACCGGCATAAGTTTCGAACTGCACGCCGGCGAGGTGCTTGCGGTCGTTGGCGAGTCGGGTTCCGGCAAGTCCACCACCGCGGCAGCCCTGGTCGGCCTGCTGGCCGAGAGTGCCAGGGTCCGTGGCGGCAGCATTCGCCTCGATGGGCGCGAGCTGCTGGGCCTGGGTGAGCGGCAATGGCAGCAGGTGCGCGGCGTGCAGATCGGCTTCGTGCCCCAGGACCCGGGCCTGTCCCTGGACCCGGTGAAACGCGTCGGCGCCCAACTGGTCGAGGCCATGACCGTGCACGGCCTGCCACGTGCCGTTGCCCGGGACCGGAGCCTGGGGTTGCTACGCGAAGTGGGGCTGCCCGCTGTCGAACAACTGGCGCGGCGCTACCCCCACGAACTGTCCGGCGGCATGCGCCAGCGGGTGCTGGTGGCCATGGGCCTGGCCAACCGCCCGGCACTGGTCATCGCCGATGAGCCTACCAGCGCGCTGGATGTCAATGTGCAGCGCCAGGTGCTTGATTGCCTGCAGGGGCTGGCCCAGGAGCGACAGGCGGCAGTGATCCTGATTACCCATGACCTGGACGTGGCCTTGCAGCGGGCCGACCGGGTGTTGGTAATGCACCGCGGGCGTGTTGTCGAGAGCGGCGCGGCGGCGCAGGTGCTGCGCCAGCCGCGGCACGCGTACACGCGGGCGCTGCTGGCCGCGGCCCCCAGTGCCCAGGCGGCCTGTGTGCGCCAGCGCTCACCGGCGCAATGGGCGCTGGCCCCGATACTGGAGGTCAGTGGCCTGCACAAGAGTTTTGCAACCTGGCGCCAACCCGGGCCGCCTGCCGTGGACGACGTGTCGTTCGAGGTGCCGCGTGGGGGGACCACCAGCCTGGTGGGGGCCTCGGGTTCGGGCAAGTCGACCACCGCGCGGCTGTTGCTGGGCCTGGAGCGCGCCGATGGGGGCTCGGTGCGGTTCAATGGCCGTGAACTGCTGGGTGCTTCGCGGCGCGACTGGCGCGAACTGCGGCGGCAGATCCAGGTGGTGTACCAGAACCCCTACGCGTCGCTGAACCCGCGCCTGAGCCTGGCGCAGATCATCAGCGAGCCCCTGCAAGCCTTTGCCGTGGGCACCGCGGCCACGCGCCGGCAACGGGTAGCAGACTTGCTCGCCCAGGTGCATGTCCCTGCCACCCTGATCGACAACCGCCCTGACAGCCTCTCGGGCGGTCAGCGCCAGCGCGTGGCCATCGCCCGCGCCCTGGCCCTGGAGCCGGAACTGGTGGTGCTGGACGAGCCGCTGTCGGCCCTGGACGTGCTGGTGCAGCAGCAGATTCTTGAACTGCTGGATGAATTGCAGCAGCGGCTGGGGTTGAGTTACCTGTTCATTTCCCATGACCTGGCCGTGGTGCGGCGCATCTCCGACCGCGTGGTGGTGATGCAGGGGGGCAGGGTAGTGGAGCAGGGGGTGTGCGAGGAGGTATTCAGCCGGCCGGTGCATGGGTTCACGCAGGGGCTGCTGGGGGCCGCGGTAGGCGTGCCGCAGCTGTAGCCGGGCACCGCAGTCCCGCACGGTGCCCTTCCCGATCTGGCGCCGGGTCCTACTGAGGGCGTGCTCGGGCAGGCCGCCACACGGGGATACCCTGGGCATCTATCGCCCAATGGGCCTGGCCCGGCCTGATCGCTACGCCACCTACCCAGCGCTCTCGGTCGCTGTGGTCCGGCCAGTACGCCTGGCCGGCGAGGACCCTTTCACCCAAGGCGGTCAACCCCACCGGCCGGTGCGGCCAAGGCAATTGCGGCGATTGTTCACTCAACAGCGGTTGCCTGGCATCGATCAAGGGCCGCAGCAGGGCATGGAACATCAGGTCGCCCAGGTAAGGCAGCGGTTCGCGTCGGCCCATCAGTTCGGCAAACACCCGGCCGATCGTCACCGCGCCCACTTCGTGGATGTAGTGCAGCGCCAGGCGCTCGGTCAGTGACAGGCCATCGGCAATACCCGGCAGTTCCTGCAATTGGCGACGCAACGCCGGGGCCAACAGGGGCAGCGCCAGATGGTCTTCGCGTGCCAGGTCCGCCAGGGCCAGGGGGGAAGGCGCACAGTAGGATTGCCAGGCCTGACGCGCCAGGGCAAGCATGGCGGCGTCCACAGGGCGACGCTGCGGCCACAGCCAGGCGAGCAGGTCCGGCGCCAGCTGGCCGATGCCGATAAAACGCTGCACGCCCGGCACCTGCCGTACTTCGATCAGCTCCAGGCGTTCAGGCACCTGCGGGAGCCCAGCCAGGGCACGGATCAGAAACAGTTGGTCATAGGCATCGGCCTCGCACCACAGCACGTTGTGGCCGGGGCCTGCCAGTCGCGCCAGCGCGTTGTATTCATTCTGCGTTCGCTGCAAAGCGTCGGCCAGCGGAACATCGAATGTCTGGCAGATGAAGGCACTGCGCAATGCCCGATACGGTTGTGGCGCCAAGTCCTGGACCGGGCCCATGCACAGGGGGTCGCTGAGCATGTGAAAGGCGCCGCGAAAACCGGCCAATTGCAAGCTGTGGGCAATGTCGTTGCCGCAGCGCCAGTGGCCGGTGTTGGCCTCATCGCTGGCCTCAAAGCCTGGGTGGCGGGCGGCGAAGTCGATGGCGTCGACGTGGGCCTTGAGCTTCGGCCAACTGCTGAAGCCCAGTTCCCGGGCCGTCAGCCACTGAGCGTGGGCAAGTGTCGGTGGTGCCGAGGCATCGGCCCCGGCCTTCAGTTGGCGCAGAAGGTCCTTGGCACGCTTGCGCTGCTGTTCAAGGTTGATACGGCCGTCGTTGGAAGATGCAGGCATACGAGCTCCTTGGGCAACCTGGGTCCGCTTCAAGGTCGGGGAGTCGTGATGACAGAAAAACGCATGAACAATCCTGGGCGCAGCCCTTTCCGCGGATGGCGGCGTGGATAACGCCGGGCAGTCACTATAAGGTAAACATCCCGTTCGAGCCACCGTGCTTATAGCAGTGGCGCATAAGCGCGCATTTTCGATTATTGGACGCAGCCGGGCGCAACGCGCAAAGCTGGCACTTTTTGCACCGGCACAGGGAACCTTGCCCATGAGCACCGCCCGACAACTGAAACTCGGCGCTTTCATGCGCCCCGTGAGCATTCATACTGGCGCTTGGCGCTACCCCGGCGCCTGGAAAGACGCCAACTTCAATTTCCAGCACCTCAAGCGCCTGGCACAGACCCTGGAACGGGGCAAGTTCGACGCGTTTTTCATGGCCGACCACCTGGCCCTGCTGAACATGCCGCTCGATGCCCTGAAACGCAGCCATACCGCCACGTCCTTCGAACCCTTCACGCTGCTGTCGGCCCTGAGCCAGGCCACCGAACACCTGGGGCTGGTGGCCACCGCTTCCACCAGCTTCGATGAACCCTTCCATATTGCCCGGCGCTTCGCTTCCCTGGACCACCTGAGCAACGGCCGGGCCGGCTGGAACATCGTGACCACCTCCAACCCCGATGCAGCCCTGAATTTTGGCCTGGAACAGCACCTGGACCACGACCAGCGCTACGCCCGTGCCCGTGAGTTTCATGACGTGGTCACTGGCCTGTGGGACAGTTGGGCCGACGATGCTTTCACCCGCGACGTGGCCACTGCTGAGTACTTTGACCCAGCCAAGTTGCATACCCTCAACCACCGCGGCGAGCATTTGTCGGTGCGCGGCCCGTTGCACATCGCCCGGCCGGTGCAAGGCTGGCCGGTGATCGTCCAGGCTGGCGCTTCGGAGCCAGGTCGGCAACTGGCCGCCGAGACCGCCGATGTGATTTTCGCCGCACCCGGCAACCTGGAAGAAGGCCGGGCCTTCTACGCTGACGTCAAGGCCCGCCTGGCACCGTTGGGCCGTGAACGCGACCAGTTGAAAATCCTCCCCGCGGCCTTTGTGGTGGTGGGCGATACCGTGCAGCAAGCCCGCGAAACCCGCGCGCGGCTCGACAGCCTGGTGCATTACGAGAGCGCGATTGCCTCGCTGTCCATCGCCTTGGGCACCGACGCATCACGCTTTGACCCCGACGCCTTCCTGCCGCCAGTACCGCAGACCAACGATAGCCAGAGCAGCCGTGAGCGGGTGCTGGCCCTTGCCGACCGCGAGCAGCTGACCGTGCGGCAGCTGGCCCAGCGCCTGGGGGGTTATGCAGGATTGGCGTTCGTGGGTACCGCGCAGACGATCGCCGATGAGATGCAGGAATGGCTGGACCGCGAAGGCAGTGATGGCTTCAATGTGATGTTCCCGTGGCTACCGGGTGGGCTGGACGATTTTGTCGACAAGGTGGTGCCGGAACTGCAGGGGCGGGGGATTTTCAGGCGAGAGTATGAGGGCGCGACGTTACGCGAGAACCTGGGGTTGGCGCGGCCGGCGAACCGGTTCTTTACTGCCGATCAGGCTTCGCCCGAAAAAAAACCGTAGCAAGACGCGGCCTCACGGCCGCGTGCTGCAGGGTAACGACTCGCTTAGCGGTAGCGCTCCAGCCAATGCGCGTAAGGTGCTGGCAGTGTCCAGGACGCCTTGTCTACGCCCAGTTCCTTGGCCGCGAAGTACGCCCAGTGCGGGTCGGCCAGGTGCGCGCGGCCCACCGAGACCAGGTCCAGCTGGCCTGCCTTCAACGCGCCGTCCGCCAGTTGCGGTGTGCCGAAGCCCCAGGCCGAGGTGACCGGCAGGTCCGCTTCGCGGCGCACACGTTCAGCGATCGGCCCAAGGAACGCCGGGCCCCATGGGATGTTGGTGTCAGGGATGGTGAAGCCGACACTGACGCTGAGCAGGTCCAGGCCACCGGCCTTGAAGCGGCGAGCCAGTTCAATGGATTCGGCCAGGGTCTGTTCGTCGCGACCGTCATATTCCACCACGCCGAAACGTGCGGTCAGTGGCAGGTGCTCGGGCCAGACTTCACGCACGGCTGCCAGGGTTTCCAGGAGGAAACGGCTACGGTTGTCGAAGCTGCCACCGTAGGCGTCGGTACGCTGGTTGGAGTGTTCGCTGAAGAAGCTCTGGCCCAGGTAACCATGGGCAAAGTGCAGCTCGATCCACTCAAAGCCTGCGTCGCGGGCGCGGCGGGCGGCGTCGACGAAGTTCTGGCGAACCCGGGCGATATCGTCCAGCGTCATGGCCTTGGGCACTTTCGGCAGGTTGGCGCCGAACGCGATGGCGGAAGGGGCGAGGGTGTCCCAGCCTGCCGGGTTGCCTTCGGCAATGTGGTCGTCGCCTTCCCACGGGCGGTTGGCGCTGGCCTTGCGGCCGGCGTGGGCAATCTGGATGCCGGGGACGGAGCCCGCGGCCTTGATCGCCTGAACCATGGGCACGAACGCCTGGGCGTGCTCATCGCTCCAGATACCGGCGCAACCGGGGGTGATACGGCCCTCGGGGGCTACGGCAGTCGCTTCGACCACCACCAGGCCGGCGCCGCCACGGGCCAGGCCTGCCAGGTGCACGTGGTGCCAGTCGTTGACCAGGCCGTCTTTGGCCATGTACTGGCACATCGGTGGAATCGCGATGCGGTTACGCAGCGTAACGTCCTTGAGGGTGAAGGGCTCAAACAGTGCGGACATGTGCAGACTCCAGGAAGTGGACTAGTTTCGGTTGTTCGATCATAATCGAACAATGGCATTTTATGGAAGCCTCGATATCATGTGCTCCATGCGAGCCTATACCCATCCCAATCCTGAAGACTTCACCCTCGAACGTTTGCTCTATGCACTGAGCGACCCTGTGCGCATGGGCATTGTGCGCTGCCTGGCGAACGTGGCTGAAGCCAGCTGCGGCGAGCTGGACGGTGGGCGGCCGAAATCCAGCATGTCCCATCACTTTCGCGTGCTGCGCGAAGCGGGGCTGGTGCATACCCGGAGTGTGGGCACCAGCCACATGAACTCGTTGCGGGCCGAGGCGCTGGAAGGGCGGTTCCCGGGGTTGCTCGGCAGCATCCTGGCCCAGCGGTGAAAGGCTTGTGGCTGCTCCAAGCGGGCGTGTGCCTTTGTAGGCCTCTTCCCGAGCTTCGCCCGGTTCCACAGGGTTGCAATGGCCTTGGACGCGGCCAGGCCCGCTGCAGGACGGTGTGGCGCCTCAGTCGCCGCCTTTCATCCGGCGCGCCACCAGGTACAGCCCCAACCCCACCAACGCGGTCGCCGCGCCGATGTAGCCGGTACTGGTCCAGCCCAGGCCCGCGGTGATCGCCATTCCGCCAAACCAGGGGCCCAGGGCGTTGGCCAGGTTGAACGCGGCATGGTTGGACGCCGCCGCCAGGCTCGGGGCCTCATGGGCGATGTCCATCAGGCGGATCTGCAGCGGTGACGCCAAGGCCACCATGGTGCCCACCAGGCCGATGCCCAGCATCACGCCCCATAGCGAGCCGGCGGCGAACGGGAAGAACAGCAGCACGGCCATGGACCACACCAGCAACAGCCCTACTGCCCGGAAGCCCATGCGGTCGAACAGCTTGCCACCGGCGATGTTGCCGATGATGCCGCCCACGCCGAATGCCGCCAGGCCGAAGGGAATCCACTCGGGCGTTACGTGGGTGACGTCAAGCATGGTGGGTGCCAGGTAGCTGAACACGCAGAACATCCCGGCGAAGCCGATGGCACCGATGGCCAGCGCCATCCACACCTGAGGCTGGGTGAAGGCGAGCAATTCACGCCGTGGGTCGCTGCGTGGTTCGTCGCGGCGGTCCGGCACATAACGCCAGACCAGAGCGATGGTGCACAGGGCGATGGCGCCCACCAGTGCGAATGCCGAGCGCCAGCCAAAGAATTGCCCCAGGAACGTGGCGATGGGGTTGCCCAGCAGCATCGCCAGGGTCAGGCCCATCATCACACGTGCGACCGCGCCAGCGCGTTTGTTCGCTGGCACCATGCTCGAGGCCACCACCGCGGCAATACCGAAGAAGGCGCCGTGGGGCAGGCCGCTGATGAACCGGAACGCCACCAGTGCGCCGAAACTGGGGGTGAACGCGGTGGCCAGGTTGCCCAGCGCATACAGGGCCATCAGCAGCAACAACATGTGCTTGCGCAGCAGTTTGGCGCCCAGGATGGCCAGCAGCGGCGCACCCACCATCACCCCCAGCGCGTACGCGCTGATGGCGTGGCCCACCTGGGGTTCGCTCAGGTGCAGGTTGGTAGCGATGTCGGGCATCAGGCCCATGATGGCGAACTCGCCAGTACCGATGGCGAAGCTGCCCACGGCCATGGCCGCCTCCATTTTGGCGGCGGCGCGAGCGGGCAGTACATGCCCGGGTGTTTGCTGGATGGACATGCGTCGTTCCGTTCTCAAGTCAGTGCGAAAAGGCAAACCGCCGATGATAGCGAATGGGCGGTGAAGGCGTCTAGAACAGCCATTTGCGCGATAGTTCCACTCAGTCGAGGGGCAACGGGACGGATACCACCCCGGTCACTCGTCCTCATCCCCATAGTCGATGATGAATGCATAGCGCCCGTCGATCAGGCCCTGCAGGTACTGGTCGAAATCATCGGCGATGACCGCGTAGCTGTCGGGGTCATGCAAAAAACGCACGACCTGGCCCACCCGGCCCGTGGCGGTGGGGTTGAAGTCGATGAACAGCTGCGAGGTGCCGCCGTTGTTCATGCAGTGGGAGAAGCACAGCCGCTGGTTCATGGGCAGTGCCATGTCGATGCGTGGGTCCACCAGGTCGGGGTATTCGTCCAGGTACCCGGCGTAGATCTCGGCGATGCTGCGTCGGTGGCGTGTGCCTTCTTCGATGATCTGTTCGGCGGACAGCAGGTAATAGGGGTACTCGAAAACGTCGGACCCCAGCATCAGTACCTGGATCTTCTCGCCGGCATATTCCTGCCAGTAGGTGCCGTTGATGCGGGCCAGCAGCCCGAGCAGGGTAGTGGGGCACTGAGGGTAGAGGCGCCGCACGTCGTCCAGTTGCGCGCGGGACGCGCCCGTCGCGGTGGCCAGCGCGGCCTTGGCATAAGCGGGCAGGGCGGCGCGCAGGCCAGCCAGGTAGGTGTCGATCAGGGGCGTGTCCATACGTTCAGGGCTCGGGCGATGATTGGCGTGCAAGGGTCTCATGCGAGGCACCATTTGTCTGCCAACCTGACGGCCCAGCGGAACGTCAAGCGTGACGTCGGGGACGAACGTAAGCCACCCATGAAAAGGAACCACTGTCATGACCAAGCCGACCCGTTCCGGGCAGAACCCCGACCGCGCCCACCCCCCGGGCGAAGTAGAGCGCGACAACGATGCCCACCGTGCCGATACCCCCAAGGACCGCACGCGTGACTCCACGGCCCAGGAGACCGCCCGGGAAGTGACGCCCAAAACCGGGCAGGCGCCAGCCCGCTGAATTCGGCTGAACTTTTCACTGCCCCTCCGTCTCCCTTGATAACCCCGTCACACAAGGAGATCGGACCATGAACCCTCTGAAATTGCTGGGCCTGGCGTGCTGCGTATTGATGTTGCACGGCTGCTTCAATGAAACCGACCACCCCGCCAAGGATGCTGACCGCAGCAAGGCGTCGGTGCAAATGCAAAAACCGGATGCGCCAACGGGCGAGGCCACGCCACAGGGCGAGCCGTCCAAAGCCAATCAGTAACCCGTGGCACCCAGGAGCCTTTACATGGATGAATTCAAGACTTCACGTCGCTACTTGTTGCAAGGTGCGGCCATCACCGCCGCTGTAGGGTTTACCGCACCGGCGCTGGCCCAATCGGCGACGCCGGGCGCAGCGCCGGCGGCGGCACCGTTGCGCAACCCCCAGGGTGGTTTTCCCAAACCGCCGTTCACCGAGCAGTCCCAGCCGTGGCCGGGCCTGGCAAGCAAGATGGACCCGCGGCCAGACCACGGTGAAGACAGCTATGAAGGTTCGGGCCAGTTGGCAGGGCGTCGTGCGCTGATCACCGGTGGCGATTCCGGTATTGGCCGCGCTGTGGCAATCGCCTTCGCCCGCGAGGGGGCCGATGTCGCGATCAATTACTTGCCCACTGAAGAGGCCGACGCCCAGGAAGTGGTGAAGTTGATCCGCGGTGCCGGCCGCAAGGCCGTGGCCATCCCCGGCGACCTGCGGGACCCGGATTTTTGCCGCAACCTGGTGCAGCAAGCCAATACGGCCTTGGGCGGCCTCGACATTCTGATCAGCAATGCTGGCCGCCAGCACAGTTACGATTCGATCCTGGATATCCCCGACGAACAGTTCGATTGGACTGTTAAGACCAATCTGTACGCCATGTTCTGGGTGACCAAGGCGGCGGTGGCAGTGATGCCGGAAGGCGCAGCCATTGTCTACACCGCCTCGGTGAACGCTTACGACCCCTCCAGGAACCTGCTGGACTACGCGATGACCAAGGCCGGGATCGCCAACTTCAGCAAGTGCCTGGCCAAGCAGTTGGCTGACCGGGGTATCCGCGTCAATGCGGTGGCCCCGGGACCGTTCTGGACGCCGTTGCAGGTCAGCGGCGGGCAGACCATGGACAAGCTCAAGTCATTCGGCAGTGACACACCGTTGAAACGCCCGGGGCAGCCTGCGGAAATTGCCGGGCTGTACGTGCAACTGGCCTCTGCTAAATCCACCTACGTGACCGGCCAGGTATTTGGCGCCTCCGGTGGCGCCGGGCAGCCTTGACCCATGCTCCACGGTGGGGATGGCGGATAGCTAGCATCGACCGCCACCCCCTTTGGTGAAACACTCGACGCCTCTAACGCAAGCGGGGGTGTCGTGGACATTCAATGGCAGGAGCTGCAACCGATTCAAGGCGACGTCATCGTCATCGAAGACGACCCGATACTTCGGGAGCTGATGGTCGACATCATTGAACAGCTCAACGCACGCTGCGTTGCGTTCGACAATGCCGACGACGCCTTGATCTACATGCTGAAGCCCGACAATCCGTTCGCTTTGCTCATCGCCGATCATGGGGTGCCGGGCACCATCCAGGGCATGGAGCTGTCGACCATGGTTCACCAGAGGTGGCCGGACGTGGGCATCATTCTCACCTCCGGCTACCTGCTGGATGTCTCGGCGCTGGCGCCGAACATTGTCTACCTGCTCAAGCCGTGGTCGCTCGATGGTCTGGTGACCACGATCGCCGGCCTGGTGCAGCCAGGCGTCGCGCTGCACAAAACCGCAGGTTGACGCTTTGCACGGGTTTTAATGCGCCGCTTGCCGAGTGGACGCCGTGCGTTGGTCGATCAGCCGTGCCAGCCACAGGCACAACCCGAATGCCAGCAAGGCCAATGCGGTGAGCATATGGATCATCGCTTCGCTGCCCAGCGTGGAAATCAAGTAACCGCATGCAATGGGTGCGACCGCCTGCGCCAGCAACGCCGGGCGCGCCATGCGCCCGGACACCACGGCATAATCGGCCGGGCGCACCACCACCAAGGGCAGCGTGCTCTTGACGATCGCCCGCAGGCCGTTGCCCGCCCCGTAGCACACCAGCCCCCAGGCGACCAGGCTGGGGGCGAAGTCCACCACCAGCAAGCCGATGGCCGTCATGCCGCTGGACAGCAGGGCGGTGAACAGCGGTGCCTGGCGTTTGAGCACCAGGTCGATTACCCGGCACAACACCTGGGCGGGGCCCACCAGCGCGGCCAGGCCAATGGCCGATGCCAGGCTGTGCCCACGGGCTTGCAACACCGTCAGCAGGACGATGGAAATGCAGGTCATCAGCGCGGCGGCGATGGCGAACAGGGCCGTCATTACCCAATAGATGGACGGCGACAGAGGCTCGCTGTGTTCAGGTTGAGCCTGATGAGGAGCAGGGGCGGCGACGTGCGCCGGCAGCGCAAAGCGGTACAACGGAAACAGCGCCACCAGCACCAGCACCGCGAACGCGCCGCACGTGCCGCGCCAGCCCAGCAGGTGCACCATCAGCGCCAGCAACGGCCAGATCACGGTGGTGCAGAAGCCGGAAATCAGGGTCACGCCGACAATGATAGGGCGCGCCTGCATTCCGTAGGTGGCGCCCAGTGACGTGAACAGCGCGTCATAAAGCCCAGTCGCCATGGCCGCGCCCAGCACCACCCACGCCAACAGGTACACCGCCAGGTTCGGCGCCAGGGCCACCATGGCGAGGCCCACGGCCATGATCAGGCCATGGGCAGCGATCACCTTGCGCCCGCCGACCCGGGCGATCAGGCGCCCCACCAGCGGCGACAGCAGGCTGGCCACCAACAGGCCGATGGAGGCGCCGCCCAGCACCCATTGGTGGGACCAGCCGGTGTCGTGCGCGATGGGGTCGGCCAGTACGCCGAGCAGATAGAACGAGCCTCCCCAGGAGAGGATTTGCAAAACCCCCAGCAGGGCGATTCGGGCAGGGCCCGGGCGTGGGGGCAGGGTAGCGGTGTTCACGCGATGTCCTTGGTCAGCAGAGATGGAGGGCCGTCAGCATGCCGTGCGCGTGCGCCGCGGTCCAGCCAGACCATGGTGGAGGCCGCCAGGGCCCGCCCGACGTGTCTGTTTCCGAACTCTGCGCGACGCTTGGGGGTCACAACCGATGCACGTTGCAAGGACCTCGACCCCCAAGGAGATGAACATGCCTCACGCACCCCGCACGATGTTCAACCGTACCTGCCTGGCGGCTTTGCTGCTGGCCGGAGCGTCACTGGCCCAGGCCGATGACCTGCTGCTGGTCGGCAACAAGGACGGCGCCAGTGTGTCGGCACTGAGCCTGGAGGACGGCAAGCAGGTGCTTCGCCTGCCCGTGAGTACGGGCCCCCACGAAGTCATCGTCGCCGCCGATGGGCGGCTGGCGGTGGTCGGCAATTATGGCGCCCAAGGCGTCGCCAACAACCGCCTGAGCGTGATCGACTGGGCCTCGCGCAAGGTGGTACGTACCATTGACCTGGGCCAGGATTCCCGCCCCCACGGTATTCGTTTCTTCCCGGACAATCGCCGCGTGGTGGTTACCACCGAGGACAGCGAGCGCCTGCTGGTAGTCGACCTGGAACAAGGCAAGGTGCTGCAGCGCATCGCCATTGGCGGCGGGCAGCCGCACATGGTCGTGCTGTCGCCTAGCGCCGACCGCGCCTACGTCACGCACGTCAAGGGCGGCAGCCTGTCGGTGGTGGACCTCACTCGGCAGCGCAAGATCGCCACGGTGCCGACCGGCAACAGCACCGAGGGTATCGCCATCAACCAGGCGGGCACCCAGGTGTGGGTGAGCAACCGCGAAGACAATGACGTGGCGATTGTCGATACCCGAACATTGAAAGTGACTGACCGGATCAAGACCGGCGCATTTCCCATTCGCATCGTGATGACGCCCGACGGCAAGTATGCGCTGGTGACCTGCGCGAAATCGGCGGAACTGGCGGTCATTGACGTGGCGCAGAAACGCGAGGTCAAGCGGGTCAACCTGGCTTTCGAGGGTGCCAAGTACCGCCAGACCCTGCTGGGGGCGGCGGCGCTGCCGATTGGCGCCGTGGTGTCCGATGACGGCAAGCGCGCCTACGTGGCCATTAGCGGTGGCGACGAAGTCGCGGTGATCGATACAGCCAGTTGGACCGTGCAAGCCCGCTGGCCGGCCGGCCCGGAACCGGATGCGCTGGCGCTCGTGCCGCAAGCGTGATGGGCTGGAACCCCTGGCGGCTGTCGCCTCCGCCAGGGGTTTTCACGGGAGCAGGGGGGGCCGAGCAGCGAGCTGGGCCAGACGTTCCACCTGAGTGAGCCGTTGTCGAGTGACATGGGATGGCATCAGCCGCATCGATATTCACTATGCCGCCAGGTGTTTTTTCCATCCGGCCCGGTGGCCGTAAAGTGGGCTCCATGTTCTCCCAACCTCATCAGGAGCTCCACCATGAAACCTGTATTGACCTTCACCCTCGCATTGTCCCTTCTGGCCACCGGTAGCGCGTTCGCCACCCCACAGACCGTCACCAGCCATGAGCGCGCCACCGTTGCCCAGGATGGCGCCGAGCACGCCCGTGACCACAACCTGCGCATGGCCGAGAGCGGCAGTGAGCATGTGTTGCCGCGCCAGCACATGGACCGTCAGGGCGTGATTTATGTGGCTGAAGTGCGCAAGGAGTTTGGCTCGCAGTACCAGCGTTATTGAGAAACAGGCTGCTGCCACGGCCCTGACAGGTTCAGGGCCCGGGCAGGCCTGGCCTTGGTGCTGGCCTGACGGTTGCGCCACGCCCCTGACTTTACCGGCGGCGGTAACGTTGGGTGAGCAAGCGCGCCAGTGTGACGCCGACGATGAACGCCGCACCCACTGCGCCCCACAGGGCGGCCGGCGATGCCTTCGTCGCAGCCGGGTCGGGATCTGGGTGCTCGTCGTGTTCGGCGCTTGGCTCGCTATCCGAAGGCGTGTCATGAGAAATGAACCGCTGCTCCTGCAACTTCAGCGCCGCGCCCTCGACGAGGGTCAACGTCAGGTCCTCGATAACGCCCGCGATGCGATCTGTGTAGACCGGGGCGCCGGTGGCGTCCAGTTCGTCGTAGATAAACTGCTGCCCCTCCAGCCAGCCGACCGCGGTCAGCAGTTCGGGGCTCAAGTAGTACTTGCCATCAAGGAAAAAACCGGTGAAGCGATGTGCGTTGTCATGGCCTTCTACGGTGTAGCGTTCGCCTGCTCGCATTCCTGTCGCTGAGTCGATCATGGCTGTAGTCTCCTGTTGTTGTTCTGGTCCAGCGAAATACCCTCGACACCTGCAGGCGCTGGTTTGCCAGCGCCCACGGGAGCATCGGTGCCTCAATAAACCGGCAGGCCGACGACGTCGTCCGAGACGGGGATCTCGATCCCGGCTTTGCCCGGCGTGAGGATGACCTTGCGGCAGTCTTCCTCTTTCTTGTCAAAGATCTTGTAGCCCTCCGGCGCCTGCTCAAGGGACATGCGGTGGGTAATGATGGCTTCGGGGGTCAGCTTGCCCGCTTCGATGATGTCCAGCAGTTCCGGCAGGTAGCGTTGCACATGGGTTTGCCCCATGCGGAAGGTCAGGCCCTTGTCGAATGCGTCGCCAAACAGGAACCCGTGGATGAATCCCGAATACACCCCGGGCACGCTGACCACGCCGCCCCGGCGCACCGCGGCGATGCACTGGCGCAGGGCCTTGCCGCTGCTGCCTTCCAGTTTCAGCGTGGCCAGCACGGTTTCAGTGGTACTGCCCTTGGCTTCAAACCCCACGGCGTCCACGACGCCATCGACGCCGCGCGACCCCGGGGTTTGCCGAATGATGGTGTCGGCGGGGTCATCGTCTTCATCGAAATTGATCGGGATGACGCCATAGGCCTGTTGTGCGTAGGCCAGCCGGTAGGCGTGGTGGTCGACCATGAAGATGCGTTCGGCACCCAGCATCCGGGCCACCGCCGCACACAGCAGGCCCACGGGCCCGGCACCATAGATGGCGATGCTGGAGCCTGCGCCGATCTGGGTGTTGGTTACCGCCTGGTAAGCAGTGGGCAGAATGTCGGAAAGGAACAGCACCTTCTCGTCCGACAGGGTGCCGGGCACCTTGAACGGGCCGGTATTGGCCTTGGGAACCCGAACGTATTCCGCCTGGCCACCGGGAATGCCGCCATACAGGTGGCTGAAGCCAAACAGCGCGGCGCCTGGCGGGATGGCCTTCTTGTTGATGATGGCTCCGCGCCCGGTATTGGTGGTTTCGCAGGCGGCGAAGAGGTCGTGCTGGCAGAAGAAGCAACTGCCGCAGGCGATCACGAACGGAATGACTACGCGGTCGCCGCGCTGAACGGCGGTCACGTCGCTGCCGACGTCTTCGACGATACCCATGAACTCATGCCCGAATATATCACCGTGCTCCACGGTGGGAATCTTGCCCCGAAACAGGTGCAGGTCCGATCCGCAGATCGCTGTCGCCGTCACCCGCAGGATGATGTCATCCGCCGCCTCGATGACCGGGTCTGGAACGGTGTCGACCTTTACGTCGTGTGCGCCGTGGTACGTCAATGCTCTCATGGTGCGTCTGCCTTTTGGTGGGTGGCTTTAAGTGCAGAGGAGGCGGGCAGCCGCGAAGTTCAAAACACTCGAGGAACAGGCGATTGATGGTGCTCCGCCCGCCAGGGGCACCCGCAGCGGGCGCACTTAGCGGTGCAGGGTGATGGGCACCGACTTCGCCGCTGGCACCTTGCTGCGTTCAGCGTGGTGCCATAGCGGTACCAGGGCGTTGCATTCCGGGTAATACGCCGCCGCGCAGCCGGCAGGTATGTCGTAGGCGATGATCTGAAACGGTCCGACCTCACGGCGCACCTCGGGCTCGACGGCGGTACGCAGCCGAACCCAGTCGCCGGCCGCGAGGCCCAGGCGGGCCACGTCGTTGGGGTTGAGGAAAATCACGCTGCGGGTGCCTTTCACCCCTCTAAAGCGGTCATCGTAGCCATATACGGTGGTATTGAACTGGTCATTGCTGCGGATCGTCATCAACCGCAACACGTCGCGACGCTGCGGGCTGACGGCCACATCACTGTCTTCGTCGAGGCTGCGCGGGGCCGTGAACTGCGCCTTGCCCGAATCGGTCTGCCATTGCCGCTGGCTGGCGGGCAAGGGACGATGGAAACCGCCGGGCTCCCACATGCGGGTTTCCATGTCATGGAACATCTCCGGGTAGGCCTGGCTGATCGCCTGGCGAACCAGGGCGTAGTCGCGGCGCCAGGCACCCCACGGGATAGTCGTGCGGCCCTCGAGCGTGGCCTCGGCCAGGCCGGCGATGATTGCTACCTCCGAGCGCAAGTGCTCGCCGGCGGGCGCGCTGGTGCCTTTCCAGCCATGCACGCAGCCGGTGCTGTCTTCGGTGCTGTAGGTCTGCACCACGCCGTCCTGGCTGTCGAGTTCGATGCGGCCCAGGCAGGGCAACAGCCACGCCCGTTTACCGGGTACCAGGTGTGTGCGGTTGAGCTTGGTCGCGACTTCCACGTGCAGCTCAAGCGCCGCCCAGGCCGGTTCGATGCGCTGGGTGTCCGGCACCGCCCGCAAAAAATTGCCGCCCAGGCCGATAAAGGCCTTGATGCTGCCATCGATCACCCCGGCGCAGGCATCGACGGTGCTGGTGCCTTTACGCTGCGGTACCGTGAAGCCGAACAATTGCTCGATCTTGTCCACCGGCACCTTGGCCGGGTCTTCGGTAATACCCACCGTGCGCTGACCCTGCACGTTGGAGTGGCCGCGTACCGGGCAAATGCCGGCGCCCGGCTTGCCCAGGTTGCCGCGCAGCAGCAACAGGTTGACCAGCATCTGCACGTTCTCGACCCCGTGCCGATGCTGGGTCATGCCCATGCCATACACCACCATCACCCGCTGGCTGCGGGCATACACCGTGGCGGCCGCCTCCATGGCGCTGCGGTCCAGCCCCGACCGGTGCTCAAGCTCGGCCCAGTCGTGGCGTTCGACCTCGGCCACGAACGCCTCGAAGCCCTGGGTGTGTTCGGCGATGAACGCATGGTCGAGGACTGCCGGCAGTCCCTCTGCGATCGCCACCCTGTCCATCTCCAGCAGGTGGCGGGCGATGCCGATGACTGCCGCGGTGTCGCCGCCAATGGCGACCTGGTGATACTGAGTGCTGATGACGGTTGATTCGGGCCCCAGCATTTCGATGGGCGACTGTGGGTTGACGAAACGCTCCAGCCCCCTCTCGCGAATGGGGTTGAACGTAATGATCGGCACCTTGCGTTTGCGTACTTCCTGCAGCGGATGCAGCATCCTGGGGCTGTTGCTGCCCACGTTCTGACCAAAGAAAAACACGCAATCGGTGTGCTCGAAGTCCGCCAGGGTAACGGTACCCACCGGTACGCCGATGCTCTCCTGCAAGCCCACCGAGGTGCTTTCGTGGCACATGTTCGAGCTGTCCGGCAGGTTATTGGTACCGTACGCCCGCGCCAGCAACTGGTACATGAACGACGCCTCCAGCGACGCGCGCCCGGAGGCATAGAACACCACCTCATCAGGCACACGTTGGCGCAGGTGGCCGCCGATTTCCTGGTAGGCCTGCTCCCAGGTGGTGACGAGATAGCGGTCGGTGGCCGCATCGTACCGAAGGGGGTGGGTGAGCCGGCCATGTTGTTCAAGGGCGTAGTCGGTCCAGGTACGCAATTCGGTCAGCGTATGCTGCGCGAAGAATTCCGGCCCCGTCCGGTAGGACGTCAGTTCCCACGCGGTGGCCTTGGCGCCGTTTTCGCAGAACTCCAGCGCATGGGGGTCGCCAGGTTTTGCCCAGGCGCAGCCGACGCACGCAAACCCCTTGGGCTTGTTCTGGCGCAGCAGTGCCAGCGGCGCCCGCTGCAACGCCTGCTCGCGCCAGAGGATGGTCATGACCGAATGCGCGGAGCCCCAACCACCGGATGCATGGGTGTAGGGCTTGTAGCGGGGTGTGGGGTGAAACAGCTGCATGGCAGGGTCCTCGGCGAGCTTCGTGCTATTACGAAGCGTGCGCCGAGGTGATGGTTCAATGCGCGAGATGGAAGGCGGCTTATTTGTCCTTGCGCGCATCCAGGGTCTTCTGGTGCTCGGCAAGAAACGGTTGCTCTGCCACATCGAAGCGGTCAATGCCCGCGGTGAAGCGGTGCCAGTAAGGGTACAGCGGCTGTCGCCGGGTGGCGGCTTCGATACGGGCCTTTTGTTCCGCGGTGAGCTTGAGCGCTGTGGCGGCCAGGTTGTCGTGCAGATGCGCTTCGGTTCTGGCGCCGACAATCAGCGACGTGATGCCGGGCCTGTCCTTCAACCAGGCCAGGCACACCCGTGCCACGGAGACGTCGTGCTCGTCGCCGACGCTCGCCAGGGTTTCGATGATATCCAGGGCGCGCTCCTGATCATGCACATAGGGTTCCGGCCAACCGCTGCCTTGGCGTGTATTGGCGCCCGGCGTGCGGCCACGCCGGGTGGTACCTGTCAGCAGGCCTTCGCCCATGGGGCCCCACACCAGCGTACCGATGGACTGGTCCAATGCCAGCGGCAGCAACTCGTACTCCGCTTCTCGCGACTCGGGGGTGTAGTAGATCTGCTGGGTGATGGGTTTGAGAAAACCGTTGAGTTCAGCTTTGCCCAGGGTTTTCATCATCTGCCAGGCGGTGAAGTTACTGGTGCCGAAGTAGCGAATCTTCCCAGCGCTCACCAGATGGGTCAGGGCCTCGAGGGTTTCTTCGATCGGCGTCAGGCCGTCCCAGTTGTGGAGTTGATAGAGGTCCAGATGGTCCGTGCGCAAGCGCTTCAGGCTGGCCTCGCAGGCCCTGATCAGGTGGTAGCGCGACGAGCCCGAGTTGTTCGGGTTCTTGTCGACGGGGCTGCGGCCCTTGGAGGCCAGGAGGATATCGTTGCGCTTTTCCCCCAGTGCCTGGCCGACCACTTCCTCGGCCAGGCCGTGGGAGTAGAGGTCGGCGGTATCCACCATGTTGACCCCGGCCTCGAAGGCGATGTCGAACATGCGCTTGGCCGTGGGTACATCCACCGCCCCGCACTTGGCAAACTCGGCACGGCCGCCGAAGGGCACGGTGCCCAGGACGATTTCGGATACGAGCAGGCCTGAATCACCCAGTTGTCGGTATTGCATGTTGCCTCCCAGATTATGTGACACGTGGTTTTTCTGAGGGGCGAGGCGCGGATTAGTTTGAATTTATTATGGGGCAGTCACTGGGCAGGGGCGTCGAAAATGCTTTCGATGGGCATGGTAAACAGCCTCGCGATGTGAAACGCCAAGGGCAGGCTGGGGTCGTAGCGGCCATTTTCGATGGCGTTGACGGTCTGCCTGGAGACGCCCAGGCGCTCGGCCAGGTCCTGTTGCGACCACCCCTGTGTGGCGCGCAGTTCCTTGAGTCTGTTCTTCATTGGTAGCGGCGCCTGGCCAATCTCAGGCCAATGATCCACGTAAGCCCCATTACCGGCCACACCCATAGCCAGGGAATGTGCGGCGCGCCGATGTTCTCCATGAAGCCGTAGCTGAAGGTCAGCAGGGCGGAAGCGGCGAAGGCAAAACCGAGGGCTTCGAACTGGATGCGCAGGTGCATTTCATCCAGGCGGCGCAATTGGCGGACCACGGCCCAGCAGATGAAAGCGGCGGGGATGACCGGGGACAGGGTGAGCGCGGTTCGGGTGATGAGGCTGGCGTCCTGATAGTGGGCCAGGGCCAGGACCGATGCGATAAGCACTACCACATAGCAGGCCAGGGCGGCGCCCATTTCGTAGAGATAGGTTTTCATGAGGGGTCTCGATGTAAAGTTGGCTTTACATTAGAGGGTGGCAGACTGAATGTAAAGCAAGCTTTACTTCCATGCGCTATGGCTAGTCACGGCACGCCTGGGAATGATACGGTCTGGCCTTTGACGTTTTCAGCTTCCACCTGATCAACCCATGGAGCAATGGATGAAACGCAACGGACGCCGCAAGCGAGCCCGGGAAAATATTGGACGAATGATCGCCAGGATTGACGGTGGCGATGAACAGCATGGTTCCAGGCTTGTGCGGTTGGCTAGCGTGGGCTTTCAGATGGCCCGGGGCCTTGTGTTGAAAACCTTCGGCGAGAAGGGCGGGGCGAAGGTGTTGTAAATGAGCATTCCGGTCGGACTCGCGCAGGTGCCTGTTTTCAACGTGGCATGGCCGATCACATTTTCGGCTTCCCACAAAACCAATGCTCAGACAGAATGCACCCTCTGTTCCGGGGTAGTTCAGCGGTAGAACACTCGGCTCCTACCCGGGTGGGCGCTGGTTCGAATCCAGCCCCCGGACCCACTCATTCGCAAGGTCAGTAGGGCACATGTCCAGGGAAGGCAGGGAATCCGGCGCATCGGCCGGCGTGAACGCGGGTTATGCGGTGTTCCAGTTATGCCGAGCGTTGACCGCGTCAGGTCACGATCACGCTGCAAACAGCCGCCAGCGGGTGGAACGCTGGCAGCAGGTGGTGCAGCACCTGGTGCAGGGTTCGGCGCAATATGGCTCACGTACTCCCTTGGCGGATGTGCCCGCATGGGTCACGCTGGAAGTGGTGACCGGTGGCTTCGCGACCGGTAACTTTCTGGCCGGTGGCGCACTGACGGAAGACGAGCGCCGGCTGGCCGACGCTATTGCTGGCGTGCGGCCGGGCTGCGAGCGGCTCGACCTCAATGCCTGGCACCTGACCGATGAAGGTATCCACTCGCTGCAAGCGCGCCTGGCGAGTGGGGATTATCGTGTCGATGTGCCTGAAGAGGCTGCTTTGCTCACAGTCGCCTGGCTGCTGGGCCGAGAGCGCACGGAACAAGCCCGCCGCCTGATCGAGTCGATCGCGCCTTTCTTCGACCGTTTGCGTTTTTTCCCCGCGCCCTCCAAGGGGCCAGCGCCCACATCTGCTCAGGTTCAGGTTGTCGCTGCCGGCGACGTCAGGCAGCAGCTCTCGCGGCAACCGCCGCAGAAACGGGTGGCGGTGCACAAGCGTGTGGTTGAAACGCTATTGCCGCTTTACGATGCCGCGGTCTCGCTGTTGCTGCAGACCTGCGAAGCGGGCTGGCCTCTGCGGGTCTACCCTGAAGGGTGGTTCGTACAGGCAACGACGCTGTGCAACCGATTCGATGCGACCCATGGCGTCGGCAAATGGTCGAAGGAGCGGGCAGGGGAGTTGTACGCAGTGCTCCGCCAGTGCGTGCGTGACCCTGCCATGCTGACAGGACGGCAGGTGGGACGGGTTCGGCACATCATCAATGGCTTCGTGGCCAAGCATGGCCATCCCGTGTCCGAACGCCACTTGCACAAACGCTCAAGGCAACGCGCTGATGTGGCCGCCCCTGAGCACCACTTGATCGCCAGGGCGGTGTCTGATCGGCTTGACGGTTATCCAGCGTTGGACGGCATCGATGATTTCGCGCCTCTGCTGCGCCCCATTTCCCGTGAAGAAGCGCAGACGTACCCCGTGGCCGAGGGCACCGATGTTCCTTGCGCCGTGCGTCGACGTCTTGAACGATGCCGCAGGGGCACCATCGCCGAACTGATCGACGCACGCCTGATCAGCTCCGCGGATACTATCGCGCAAGTGCTGCCGGCCATGACGGCCGATATCAACAATGCCGGTTTCGATGATGAGGCGTTGCGCAGGCTGGCCATCTGCACGTATCGCGCGTTCCGGCGCCGCCGTTCGCTGCTGTTGCTGAACCTGCAGAGCCAGGTGAAGATCAGCGAATTGCCCTGGGTTGCCGCCGTCGAGGCTGAGCGAGGCGGCGATGCCTTCGTCGTGCAAGGGGCGAAACAGGCGTTGACCGACGCTGCGGTGACGACGCTTCGTGCGTTCCCACAGGCCATCGTGCCGAACAAGTTGATCCAGGAGTTCCGCTCGCTGGCGGCCACGGCGAAATTGGATGCCCCGTGGGTGGAAGAGGTCGCGGCCGACATTTTCATGGGCGCGTTCTCGGATAAATACGCGCAAGCCGCCAAGCGCGCCGCCAGGGTGTTGAAGGGCACGCTGTATGCTCGTTACTACAGCATCGACACGGAGTGGGTCATGGCGATGACCGGCGATGTGTTCGCGAGCCATTGTGCTGTGCGCGCCAACCGTGCCGAAGCCAGGGGCGGTGTGGCCGCGAACGGAACCATCATCGAGCAACAGCAGATTCTCACGACGCAGAACCTGGCGGTTCTGTTCGACGAACTCGGCCTGCGTGACCTGCTCCAATCCCACCTGGGCGCGATGGCCTTGCAATGTTTTCGCTGGATCTGCCGGCGGCAACAGGTACACATCGCGCACTATCATGCGTACCTGGTGACGCTCAAGAACACGGCGTACGCGTGGCGGCAGATGCTGTTTTACCTGTCCATGCTTGAGGAAGGTGGCAGGGCAAGCGCCCTGCAGGCCATTGAAACGCATTTCGCCGATCAACCGGCCGTGTTCCGGGAAAGGTTTCTGCCGGCCATGGTCGGATTGCGTGTGGCGGTTGCGGGAGACACGTTGACGGTAGCCCATCAGGTGGCGACAGGGGCGAGGGTCTTTCTCGGCTGGACGATTGATCGGCATTGGTTGATGCCACCGCCGGACAAACCTCCGGGGCTTCCGGACTGACCAACCGATTACCGTCACGCTCCAGAATGTGTGTGACTGCAGCAAGGCTGCGTATCTGAGCGTGTTTAGCGAATGTCGCCCTTCAGACCTGAAAAGTACCGGCGGGTAGAGGGCGGTCAACCTGTCCAAACAATACTCAACACCGCATCCGCAAAATCGGCCGGTGCTTCCTGCGGCACGTTATGCCCCACGCCATCGAGAATCACCCGGCGAACGGGCCCGGTAAACATGCTCAGCGCCGTTCGTTCATCTTCGATCGGCCTCACACCGTCGTCAGTGCCCGCCAGTATGACCGTGGGTACCGAAATCAACGGTTGCCGCGCTAGCTGCCGCTGTATAGCCGCATACTGCGGATCGCCTTCGACCAAGCCGAAGCGATGTCGATAGGAATGCGTGACGACATCGACGAAATCGGGATTATGGAACGACCGGGCGGTGGCCTGGAACTGCTGGTCACTGAACGTCCACAACGGGGACCATTGTTGCCATAGCAGTCGGCAGAATGCGTCCCGGTTCGTGTCGAGCCCGGTGTAGCCGCGGTCACTGTGCAGGTAGTACTGATACCACAGGCGATGCTCGGCTTCAGGCGCAGCAGGCTTGCTGGCCGTTGCGATGTCCTGGATGTTGTAGCCGGGCTCGCAACTGACCAGGCCGACCACCCGCTGCGGCCAGAGCGCTGCGACAACGCAGGCGGCCCTGCCGCCCCAGTCAAAGCCGGCGAGCACCGCGCGCTGGATTTCGAGGGCATCCAGCAGCGCCAGCAAGTCGGCACCCAGTGCGGCTTGCTCGCCGGAGCGCAGCGTACTGGGTGAGATAAAGCCCGTGGCGCCGTAGCCGCGCAGAGACGGGATGATGCAGCGGCAACCGGCCGCGGCAAGGCGCTCGGCGACATCGTCGTAGGCGTGGGCGTCATAGGGGAAGCCGTGCAACAGCAACGCCACGGGCCCGTCGGCCGGGCCTGTTTCCCGGTATGAGATTTTCAGTACACCGGCGTGGATTTCTTTCACAGCGTCGTCCTCGGCAAGGGTGTCTGCATCAGACCGCACGGATGACAATTTCGTCATTCTTGCCGGGCCGAAAATCGGTTTAATAAAACACACCGATCAAACCAGGAGGCTGTATGACTTTCACGATGAAAAACTGTGCGATGCGGGCCAGCTTGCTGGCCTGGAGCTTGGCTGGCAGCACGGCAATGGCCGCGACGGCCGAGGCGCCCCCGGTTCCCGTCCTGGGTACTGCCGAGGTGCAGGCCACGACCACCGCGAACCCCCAGCAACCCACGGTGCCCTACGCCAACCTGTGGGCCGATGCCCAGGGCCACACCCATGTGGCCAAGTGCGAACTCAACGGCATGAAGCTGCTGAGCTATGCGCCACCTGCCGCGCCAGAATGGTTCGGCACACCCCCCGAAGACATCCAGAGCATTACCTATGCGGTGCTGCCGGTGGGCTACGTGGGCTCCTGGCATCACGCGCCAGGCCCGCAGTGGGTCGTGACCCTGTCCGGCCAGTGGTCGGTGGAAGCCACCGATGGGCAGACGCTGGTGCAGGGGCCGGGGGATTTTCAGTTCAACGCGGATACCTCCTCGTTCGCCAGCACGCCCGGGGGCAAGGTGGGGCACATTTCCAGGACGGTGGGCAACGTTCCCAACGTGCAGCTGATCATCAAGCTCAAGCCGCGTGCCGGGGTGGTGTATGCGGGCAAACCATGTGCCGTCTGAGGTGGGCGGCTGATGTTCGTTGAACTATTGGTTACAGCGATTTGACTAACATTGTGCAGTCAGCCCTGGCCAGTGGCCAGGGCCATTTCTCAACGATGCACTTGCAGACGAAGGTCGGTGAAATCATGAAGCGTGAACAGATCGAAGGTGTTGCAGAAAAGGCCGCCGGTAAAGCCCAGAGCGCGGTAGGGCGGCTGCTTGGGGACTCGCAACTGGAGGCTGAAGGCGCAGGGCACCAGGCTGCTGGCCAGGTGACCAAGACCTACGGCGACGCGCTCGATACCGTGTCGGCTTTTGTCAAAGAGAAGCCGGTGGCAGCCCTCGCGATCGGGGCAGCGCTGGCGCTGGTGGTCAGCCGCCTACTGCGCCGCTGAGCAGCTCCCCCTTCCAGGCCGCTGCCGGTCAGGTGTACGAAGCCAGCAGTTGCTGCACCTCTTCAAGCCCAGGCGCGTAAGCGCCTGCATGGCTGCAGGACACTGAAGCACAGGCCGCTGCGAAACGCAGTTGCGCCTGTGCTTCGTCAATGCCCAGTACTTCACACGCCAGCCATCCCGCCATGCAGGCATCCCCAGCGCCCACGGTATCGGCGACCTCCACGGCAATCGCCGGTTGGCTGTATTGCTGGCTGCCGATATGCAGGACCATACCGGCCTCACCTCGGGTAAATAGCACGCGAGCCGCTGGGTTGAGGGCACGTAGTGCGTCCAGCGCCTGCTCCTCCGTGCGCCCAGGGTAGATCTGGCGCAGGTCCTCGTCCGACAGCTTGATCAACTCTGCCAGCCTGACCATGGTGGGGAACGTGTGCTCGAGGTAGTGCGGGTCCATGAGGTTGCGCCAGTTGGGGTCAAAGCTGATACGTTTGCCCGCTTGCCTGGCCTGTTGCGCGATGCCCACCAGGCGGTCGGCCAGCGGTTGGCGCGCCAGGCTGATGCAACTGAAATGGCACCATCGGGCGGCGTCGAGCCAGCCTTGGGGAAGGTGGTGGGGATCAAACCGCAGGTCGGCGTCACCGGCGAAAAAATACCGGGGAGGGTGGCTGGAGGCAACGATCGCAACGAGTGGATCGCTGTCGACGCGCTGGATGAACCGCATGTCCAGCCCGGCGGCGCGGGACTGGTTCGCGATTTCATCACCCAGTGAGTCCTGGCTGATCGCCCCGGCGAACGCGGCCTGCACGCCCAGGCGGCTCAAGCTGCGGGCCACATTCCAGGGCGCGCCGCCAGGGTACCCTTGCCAGTGTCCAGGCGAGCCCTGGACGATATCGGTCAGGGCTTCACCGAAAACGATTACGTGGGGCAGTGACATGGTTTCTCCTGCTTCAAAGGTAGAAAAGCAACGGGCGGGGATGCGTTTACGCTGTTGTCGTTGAGGAGAACGCCCACGGCGTCGCGCCCGCTCCAATAGCGGTGTCACCTCGACAACTTGGCGGCCGGTGCAGCGCAGCGGCCGACAGGATTTCGCGCTTGAACTGCAGGGTCACGTCACGGCCGGGCAACTGCTCGGGATGGTGGTTCCGGCGGGCAAGGGCATAGGAGTAATTGTGCTCGTACCGGCGAAAACCCTGGTCGGCGGGCGGCAGGATGGCCTCGAACTCAGCCAGCGGCTGCTCGAACAAGGCACTACGGTGATCAGGCATCGGATACCCTTTTTATCATTGTTCAGGGCGCTGGCAGGCTAACCATACGTGGGCCTTGGCCGGGTGGCTAGTGTCGAGTTAACGTGGTCTCGATACTTTTTTGCCTGTCAGGGTGAGGGATTGCTGAGGCTCAAGCCCACGACGCTGGCATTGCGGCCCAAGCGCCTGGGCCTCGAGCCGACGCAGTAAAGCGGGGGGCATCGGGGCACCCCACGCCTCGATTCACCGTTACCTGTTCATGCAGCCCCTAGAGCGCCTTGAGCAGGCTGTTCAGCGCCACGAAATACGACGACGGCAGTGCATGGGCCTCATTGTCATCGGTGTGGGCCAACAGCGCGTGGGCGTGAGTATGCAGCCGTGTGCCCAGGGCGCTGACGCACAGCCGTACCGTGCGCCGGTCAGGTTGCTTGCGCAGGCGTTCCAGCAGTTGCTTTCGCTCAAGCTGGTCGACGACGGTGGTGATTCCGGACGCGGAAATATTCAATGCATCGCTAAGGTGGGCGGGCAGGCTGGCCTGGTTGTTGACCAGCAGATCCAGTACGTGGAATTGCGTGATGCTCAGGCCGCAGGGCTCCAACCGCTGGTTCATCAAATGTTCAACCGTTTTGCGCGCGCGGTTCAGTGAAAGGTAGGACTCGAGATAAGGCGCATTCATTGAAAAAGACCAGCAGGTTTAAAGACAGACACAAGGGCCGGCAATGATGAGCCGGTTGCAAAGAGGGGCCGTGCGTAGAGTACGCCGAAAGTGTGTTGTGTTAAACGAACCTTCGCTTGATAGTGCATTACTGGAGCTGTAACGATAAGGGTAGGCACCTTGATGGGTAGTGTGGAAGTGTGATCGCTTCTGCAATGATTCGTGACAGGCTCGAAGTTGTCAAATAGTCGTCCGGAGCCTGTGGTATTGTGGGGCGCTTATAGGTTTGATCGTTGATGGGTTATTGCCAGGATCGATCAATTATTGTTAACGAAGCAATGCAGTTTTTTATCAGGTGAAATAATGTTTTTGTATCGAGCGTTATTGGCAAGTGCGTTAGGGGTCGCGGCGATATCCCAGATGGCCTCGGCCGCCACCGCGCCGGTTGTTTTCGGCTGGCAGGAAAAGAGTGTCATCGAACCTGAACGCAGTACTGTCGATATGGAGCTGGACCCGACTTCAGCCACCTCGTCCCTGACCGTTCAGGACCTGGCCACTTTCCAGAAGGGCGGTGAAGACTGGGTGCGTTTCAGTATTCAAGGGACTGGCACGCTGACCGGCAGCGGCGCGGTGACCCTGGAGCGCCAAGTGCTGCGCAAGGAGAAGTCCAAGAACAGTTTCAGCAGCAGCCAGCGTCAGGTGGTGCGTCTGTCGTTGTGCATCGGCGACAAGGTCTATGCCGAAGACCTGTTGCTCAAGACTCATGGCAAGGGTACATCGCCCATCAAGCTCGGTCGCGACGTGATTGCCCACCTGGGGCTGGTGGATGCGTCGCGCACCGAACAGGTCAAGCCCGACTGCAAGGGGTGAACCTGGCAGCCGTTACTGGTTCAGGATGCCCCGGTCCCACGCCTGCTGGTTCTTGCGCGCATCCTGAATGAACGGCGACCACTGGATAAGTTTCAGCACGACACGGTTGAGCAACCTGCCCGGCAGCGTCATGGGGCGCTGCACGTCCAGGAACAACACCACGCGGCGGCCCTCGGTGTCATTCCATACCTGATGCTTGTAAGTGTCATCGAATACCAGGCACTGGCCCGCTTGCCAGTGGCGTGTTTCACCCCCCACTTCAATACGACAGCGTTCGGCCGGCTCGGGAATGATCAGCCCCAGGTGCACCCGTAAAAGTCCGTTATAAGGGCCGCGGTGCGGGGGAATATGTTTGCCGGGACTGAGGATGGAAAAGAAGGCCGTGTACATACCGGGTATTGATTCAATGGCCTGCGCAGTAATAGGGCAACGTTCGCAGTTTCCGTCGATCCGGTAACCATAGCCATACAGGAAAAAAGTCTTCCAGTGGTCGTCCTGGGTCAGGCGGGCCTGGTCCTTGGATATTTGCTGAAAACTGGGAATGGCATCAGTGTTTTCCAGCACGGCGTCGAGTTCGGCGCGGATGGCGGCCGATTGGGCTTGCAGCGACGTGGCCCAGGCAAATATGGCCGGGTCGAAGTACGGCGTGTTACCCACGGTGGAACTTCGGCGTATGAAAGTTTCAAGGCGTTTGATGATCCACAGGCCGATGGCGACGCTGGGGCGATGCTTGCGTTTCTTGTGTGGCGCCGAGGCCGACTTCGAGGCAGTCATGGGAAAAGTCCTGAGGGTGTTGAAGTACTGGGGCTCATTCCCCGCGGCGCTGCCTGAGCAGGCGCCACAACAGGGGCCAGCAGTAGAGCAGGGGGTAGCGACGCACCTGGTCGGCGCGGGCAATGGGGTGGCCCCAATGCCGCTCCAGTTTCCAGAGGGCGTAATCCACGCCACCTTGGGTAGTGAACAGTGATTTGAGCAGGCGCAGCACGTTCAGCGAGCGGCCTTGAACCTTCCTGGCCTTCCAGCGGCGCACCTGGCGCCGCCGTTGCGCCTGTTTGCTGCGGTTCAGGAAGTGGCAGCTGTCGCTCGCCTGCTGCACGGCAAGTTCTGGTGTGCGCGCGCTGGCGGTCAGCAATTGCTCGAAGTAGCGCTTATTCTGCTGGGCGATCAGCGCCGGCCGGCCGCTGTTTTCAGGGCGCAGCTCGGTGCCGTAGGTCAGTGCCAGGGCGCGTGTCCAGAAGCCTGTGCTGTCGAAGGTCGCGGGCTGCAACGGCAGGGTTTCGTTCACCAGGCGCCTGACGGCACCCTCGATGGCGCGTTCGACTCGCCCACGTGTCGCGTCGTCGCGGCTGAACACCAGGCGGCTGGGCTGGGCGAACCGCGCCCACAAGTAGCTCTGGAACCAGGTACAGGTGCCTTTCTCGAAATCGGCGACGGACACGATGGCGCACTTGGCCCGCAGTTCCATACCGTCGCCGGCAGCGGTACGGAAGAAGAATATGCTCGGTGGCAGCCAGGCGTTGGCCCACTGGCCGAGCCTCGCAGGGTGGATGTCGCGGTAGTCGTCGACCACCACATACAGGTCGATCAGCCCTTCCCCGATGGTGTCGGTGCGCAGGCAGGAGCCGTAGAACAGCAGCGCGCTGATGGCACCGCCCCATTGCTCCAGCAGTGCGTCCTTGAGCGTGTGCAGGTCGTGATGGACAGGGCGGGCCAGTTCGTTGGCCACGCACTCCCTCAATGCAGGTGTATCAGGCATGGGCGCCCGCCTTACGGGATGATGAAGCACACAGGGGTGCTGGTGGTGAGGGCAAGCGTGCCGACAACGTTGAAGATCTCGCCATCGAGCAGGTACTCACGCAGGTGTTCGATCCCCGCGCCCTCGACGTTGTGGCTCAGGTAGCCGCTGTCCTGGCGCATGGCGGTGCTGGGGCGGCCGGACCACACCGACGGCAGTGCCCGGCACAGGCGCCCGGGTTGCTGGCTGATGGCGGTGAGGCGCATGGCGGCTTTTTCGGTTCCCCAGAACGGCGTGCTGCCCATCAGCAATGTATCGAGGGTGGTCGCCAGCACCAGAAGCCAGGGTGCCTGCCGGCGGGCCTGGGGCACGGTGATGGTGGCGCTTACGGTGGGCAGCAAATGGCGGCCTTTGCGCGAGAACAGGGCCAGCACCATGCGCGCCAGGGCGGTGAGCGGCCCGGCCACGCCGCGCAGCCCGGTGGGTTTGATGTGCGCATGGAAATAGCGCACCCCTGTGACGATGGCGCCAGCGCCGAAGAACATCCCGCATTGCGCCGCCCCGGCGCCGGAATCCATCACCTGCAACACGGCCCTGGGTTGCGTGCCTGGCGCGCGGGTGCCCTGGTGCAGCCACCTGTCCAGCGCGCGGATGATCTTGGCCGGGTTGCCTCTTACCCCCATGGCCGTGGCGCTCATGTTGGTGGTGCCCGCGGGTACGATCAGCACCTGGGGCAACCGTGTGCCGGCCTCGCGCAGCAGGCTTGTCAGGGCGGCCTGCAAGGTGCCGTCACCGCCCACGACGATCAGCAGGTCCTTATCGCCCAGGCCCCAGGCCATGATCGCGGCGTCGATCTGGGGTGCGGTGCTGACCTGTGCGACCTGGGTCGCGGGCAGGCGGCCCAGCAGCGCCTGGTATCGCTGCGGGTGGCGGCGCACACGACCGCTGCGGGGGTTGAGCAGCACACCAATACGTGCGGGCCGCAGGGCAGGCAGGTTCATGGTTGGGGTCTCCTGGTCATTGGCGCTCAGGCCTGCCGATCGAAGCGGTAGACCAACGCCAGTGCCACCGCGAGGATCAACAGCGGGGGCAACAGGGTGGTCAATGCAGGGTTGAGAGTGAACAGCAAGCCGAGGTTGACGACGATCTGGTTGACCACATAGGTCAGCAGGCCGGTAATGGCACCCACCGCCAGGCGGCTGCCCAGGCCAGGGGAACGCTGCTGGACGAAGGTGAACGGCACTGCCAGCAGGATCATCGCCAGCGTCAGAATGGGCCGGCCGAATTTTTGCCACAGGGCGATGCTGTACTGGTCGGCGGGCTGGTCGGTGGTGCGCAGAAAGTGTATGTAGCGGCTCAATTGCTTGATGGAAAAGCTGTCGCTGGGCAGGGTCAGCTCCTTGAGGTGGGTGCTGGAAAATATCGACTGCCAGGGCAGCGTGACCAGGGTCTGAACGGTTTCGATGCCACCGGTCCAGGTCTTGACGTTGACCTGGTTAAGCACCCATTTGCCCCCGGGCCGAACCGTGGCGCTGTCGGCATGCAGGTAGCTGGCCAAGGTGTTGTCAGCATTGAAACGGAAGATTTCGATGCCCAGCGGCTGATTGTGCGCGGCCAAGGTATCGATCCTCGCGGCTTCATCGCCCCTGCGTGCCCACAGCGTGCCCTTGGCGTTGACGGCTTCGTCCGACTGGGTAATGGCCGCGTTGCGTATCTGCAAGCCACGCTGTTGCAACGGCGAAGCGACCCACTCGTCCACGGCCGCCAGGGCCAGGGACAGCAATAGCCCGGCCGTCGCTGCTGCCAGGGCGATGCGCACGATGGAAACGCCGGCCGTGCGCAGCGCGGTGAGTTCCTGGCTGATTGCCAACTGCCCGAGGCCGACGATGCCGCCCAGCAAGGCGATGAACGGCCCCAGGTCGATCACGCGCCGGGGCAGTGTCATCAATACCACGGAAACTGCCTGGGTCCAGCGGTACCCCCCGGCGCTCACGTCATCCAGTTCGTTGATCAGGTCGAACGTGGTGAACAGTGGAATCAGCAATGCCGCGGCGGCGATGAACCCCATGAACACGCTTTTGATCAGGTACAGGCGCCACAGCTTCATCGTTTGAACGCCGGCAACAGGCGCAGGTCCCGAGCGGCCAGCAGGGCCAGGCCTGTCAGCATCAACAGTGGCACTAGCCAGAGGCCGGGCGTCAGCGGCAGGGCGGTATTGGCGACCAGGGTGCGGCACAGGTTGCCGCCGTAGAAAATCACGGTGAACAGGCCGGTGATGGGCAGCAGCGTCGCAAACCGCCCCTTGCGCGGCGCGGTACGGCTCAAGGGCACCGCCAGCAGGGCCATCAGCACGGCATTGAGACCACGGCTTTCACGCCATTGCAGTTCGGCCTTGTCCTGGGGCAGGGCGGAGACCGCCAGCACCGCGCTGGGGGTGGATTTGCGCTTGTTTTCGGCGGTGGTTTCCATCGGCTTGAGGTCGAGCTGCAGGTGCCGGTAACTCAGGGCACTGTCCCGGCTACCATGGTGCTCCAGGGTATAGGTGGTACCGGCCTCCAGGGTCAGCGCGGGGGCCAGTGGGTCCGGGTTGGTGATGGTGGCGACCTGGGCGCGAAAGATCCGGCTCTTGCCCTGCGCCGGGTCGTAGATCAGTGCGTCCGTCAGCCGGTTGGTCTGCTGGTCGATGCGTTGCGCCAGGATCATCCGGCCATTGTCGTCGTTGAGGTTGAAGCGTTGCGCCTGCAGGTGGCTGACATCCAGGTCGGAGCGCGACTGCATCTGCAACTGATAGGTTTGCGTGTACGCCCAGGGGCGCCCGTAGAACGACAACAGCATCACCACGATCGCCAGGGGGGTGGCAATGAACAGGATGGCGCGGTAGATGCGCAGCGGGCTCGCACCCGCCGCCAGGATAGCGGTGACTTCCGAATCGTTGTACAGCCGGCCCAGGGCAATGGCCACCGAGGCATACAGGCCCACAGGCAAGAGCATTTCCAGGGCAATGATGACTTTATAGAACACGATGTCGAACACCACGCCCAGCCCCAGCGTGCCATTGGCGGCTTCGGTCAGGTAGCGTTCGGCCGAGTAGCTGGCGAACACAAAGGTGAGGAACCCGACCATCATTGTCACTGGGCGTCGTACTTCGGCAATGATGTATCGCTCAATCGTAAGCATGTACCGCTAACCTTCAGCGCGGCGCGGGGCCGTGCGAGTAAAGTGGAGAGGGTGCGCCGTGCTCCTGGACCGGCCGGCGCAACGATGTCAGGCGCCGGGCCGCGCCGGCGGCCAGCGGGTGGTGCCGAGGGTGCGCTCCACCAGGGCGAAGTCGGCGGCCGAGTCCACGTCTACCGCCGCTTCTGCGAACGGCATCACCACGGCACCGACTTTCACCCCCAGGGCGTTCGACAGCTGGGCCAAGGCGTGCGCGAGTGAGAGCTGGCCCAGCAGGTATTTGAGCACCGCCAAGGGGCCCAGCGCCTTGGCCACCACGCTGCGCGGGTGCTTGCGGGCAGCCTCCAGGCCGGTCCAGTACTGGGCGAGGCTTGCACCGCGTGGCGTCATGAAGGCAAACAGGTTGCTGCCACACACCGCCCCCCCTTTCAGGCGAATAGCGGTTCGGGTAGACCCGGGGAAGCGCTCCAGCACGGTGGCCAGCGGCGTCACCGCCACGCAGACATCGCAGTCAACCGCGGCCGCGCCGGCCAGGAAATGGTCGACGATATCCGTGCGCAACAGCGCGTGGTCGGCGGTGGTAACCAGGACCGGCCACCGTTGTTGATGTGCCAGGCCGCGGCGCACGCTGGCCGCGGGTGAATGGTCGGGGGCCAGGTAGCCGAGTTCGCCCTGCGCGAGCTGCGCATGGAGGCAGGCGTCGTCGGCCAGCAACGTACGCGATGGCCCCACCAGGGTAATGTGGCCGATGTGCTCGCTATGCTGTAGCGCAGTGACCACCCTGTGCAGCATCGGTATGCCGTCGATGGGGGTCAGAGCCTTGCAGCCAGCGGCGCCCAGCGCTGTCACCGGGTCATGGGCATGGCGATCCGCGCCCAGCACCAGGGCATCGAACCGCTGTGCCTCAGAGCTGTTTTTCATAAAGGCGATACCGCTTGTAGGGATCGGCGCCGATGCGTTCGAGGATGGTGCGCATACCGGTGTTGGACTCCAGAATCCACGACATCTCGAGCGCTTCGATATCGCGCGCCAGAAACGGGCCCTTCAATGCCTCGATGAGCAACAGGGCAATGACCGGCCCCAGGCGGCTGAACTGATACGCCTGACGCACGCCCATCAACGGAACACGGGCGGTGCGCACGCCGCTGACCTTCAGGCGCCATAGCAACTTGGCCCAACCCAGCGGCAGCAACTGACCGTTGAGGTCGGCAATGGCTTCATTGATATTGGGCAGCGCCACGATGAACCCGCAGGCCTGGCCGTCTATTTCGGCCACGTGGATCATGTCATCCGGCACCAGGAATTTCAGTTGCGCGCCCATTTCACTGAACTCGCGTTCGGTGAATGGCACGTACCCCCAGTTGTGTTGCCAGGCATCGTTGAACACGTCGCGCAGCACCTGCATTTCAGCGGCAAAGTGTTTGCGGTCCAGTGGGCGGATACGCACGCGTTCGCGCATGCGGTCCATGATTTTGCTCAGCGCAGGGGTGAAGAACAGGTCGTCGCGGCGCATCCAGTACGCCAGCAGATCCATGCCCTTGCGGTAGCCCAACTGCTCCAGGCGCGCCGCGTAATAAGGCTTGCCATGGTTCATGAGGGCCGACGGCGGCGTATCGAAGCCGTCCACCAGCAAGCCACTTTCCTGGTTGATGTTCAGGCTGAAGGGACCGGTGATGGTGCGGGCGCCCCGCCGGCGCAGCCAGGTCTCGGCAGCGCCGGTCAAGGCGCTGAATACCTCGGGGTCATCAATGGCATCGATCATGCCGAAATGCCCGGTATCGGCACCATGAAGTTGACGGTGCAAGGTGTCGATCTGCGCCGTGATACGGCCCACCACCGTGTCGCCACGCCGGGCTATCCAGGCCTGCCACTGAATGTGCTCGGCTGCGGGGTTCTTCGCCGAAAGGTGCTCGGTACGCTCAATGTGCAGTGGCTCGATCCAGTGTGGATCATCGGCATACAAACGCGATGGCAACGCGAGGAAGGCTTTCATTTCAGCCTTGCCGCTGACCTGTTCAATGGAAATCATGTTTAACCTTGCATCTACAACTTTAGGAGGGGTGAACTAGCGGGCATGATGAAACTCGCCTGTTGCGCTATAAATGAAACCGTTATTTGCCTGGTTTGTATATCAAATGACTATCTGTGTTGTTGATTGCGGGTATCTGATAAATGAATAGTCGTTCAGGAACACGAGGCTGTTAGTCTTGTCGCAAATTGGGTTCAACCAGAACTTGAAAGCCCCAAAACCCGCATTCCAGTGGGGTTTCGCTCCCTTCTCGGCCGTTATTTCGTCCTTGTCGACTGACGCCTGCGAGGGCGTGCGAGGCGACATTGCGGGAAGGATCTGCTGTTCGCGATCAGGCGATAAGGTTCAATGTCATGGCTGTGCTGTATATGTCGGAAACAAGCTCCAATAGTTCAATACCCCTGCGTTATGCGGACTTCGAAAGTTTGCCTGATGCATTGGATTACGCGGCAACCGGCAACGCCGGAATGAACTTCTATGACCGCCGTGGGCAACTGGTCAGTTCCTTTGAATACCGGATGCTGAAACAACGGGCGGTGCTGACGGCACGGCGCCTGTTGGGCCAGGGCCTGTCGCGCGGTGACCGGGTTGCGTTGATCGCCGACACCAGTGCAGCCTTCGTCGAGGTGTTTTTCGCCTGCCAGTACGCCGGCCTGGTGCCTGTGCCCCTGCCCATACCCATGGGCATGGGCCAGCACGCCTCGTATGTGGAAAAACTGCGCGGCTTGCTGCTCAGCTGTGGCCCGGCCGCCGTGTGTGGCACCGAGGAATGGTTGCCGCTGGTGCGGGAGGCCGCGCAGGCGACGCCCTCGGCCCGGGTCATCGACAGCGCCGAGCTCGATGCGCTGCCCGTGGCGCCAGTGGCACTCGTGGCGCCCTCGGCGGATGACATCGCTTACCTGCAATATACCTCCGGCAGCACACGCTTTCCCCGCGGCGTGGTGATCACCCAACGCGCGGTGATGGCCAACCTGCAGGCCATCAGCCGGCACGGCATTCGGTTGCGCGAAGGCGACCGCTGTGTTTCCTGGCTGCCGTTCTACCACGACATGGGGCTGGTCGGTTTCGTGCTGACGCCGCTGGCGACCCAGCTGTCCGTCGATTACTTGCGCACCCAGGACTTCGCCATGCGCCCGCTGCAATGGCTGAAGCTGATCAGTCGCAACCGCGGGACCGTGTCTGTCGCGCCGCCCTTTGGCTATAACCTGTGCCTGCGTCGGTGCAGCGACAAGGACCTGGCGGAGCTGGACCTGTCCAGCTGGCGCGTGGCCGGTGTGGGCGCTGAACCGGTGCCGTTCGAGTCGCTGAACCAGTTTGCCCAGCGTTTCGGCACCGCCGGCTTTGGCCCCCGCGCCTTCATGCCCTGCTATGGCCTGGCGGAAAACACCCTGGCCGTCAGCTTCGCACCGGCGGACGCAGGGCTTGAGGCCGACCGCGTGGACCGCGATGTGCTGGAACAGCAGGGCAGGGCCATGCCGCCGTCTGCCGACACCCGGGCCATCAGCACCTTTGTGAACTGCGGTGCCTCGCTGCCGGGCCACTGCATCGAGATCCGCGATGCCCAGGGCCTGCCCCTGGCAGAGCGTGAAGTGGGGCAGATCTTCATTGCCGGCCCCAGCCTGATGAGCGGGTATTTTCGCGATGCCGAGTCGCAGGCGCGTCTGCACGCCAGCGGTTGGCTGGACACTGGCGACCTGGGCTACCTGCATGCTGGCAACCTCTACATCACCGGGCGCCAGAAAGACTTGATCATCATCCGCGGGCGCAACATCTGGCCCCAGGACATCGAACACCTGGCCGAAGGCGAGCCGGACGTGCGCCCCGGAGATGCGATCGCTTTCCTGACGAGCCAGGGCGAAGACGCAGTGGTGGTCATGCAGATCCAGTGCCGGGTGACGTCCCAGGCCCTGCGCGAACGCATGGTGCACTCGCTATCGGGGCGTATCCAGAGCGAATTCGGCGTGAGTGTCGATATCCAGTTGGTGGCACCGCAGAGCATCCCGCGCACGTCATCCGGCAAGCCCGCCCGAGCCGAGGCCAAGCGCCGCTACCTGAGCAGGCTGGAGGCCGCGGTGCCGACAGCGGCCAGCGCCTGATGACCCACACTGTTGCCCTGACCGGCGCCACCGGTTTCATTGGCCAGCATATCGTGCAGGCCTTGCTGCGCCAGGGCTTCACGGTCAGGGCGCTGACCCGGCGCACAGGCGTTGACCAGCCGGGGTTGCAATGGGTACATGGCGCGCTGGACAACCCCGCGTCGCTGGCGGAACTGGTCCGCGGCGCCGAGGCCGTCATTCATTGCGCGGGGCAGGTACGCGGGCGCGACCGTGCCACGTTCCAGCACTGCAACGTCGACGGTACCCGCCGGCTGGTGACCGCGGCCAAGGCTGCCGGCCATTGCGAGCGCGTGCTATTGATTTCGTCCCTTGCCGCGCGCCACCCGCAGCTGTCGTGGTACGCCGAATCGAAATTCCAGGCCGAACGCCAAGCCGTCGAGGTGGCGGGTACCCTGCCGGTGAGTATTTTTCGGCCCACGGCCGTGTACGGCCCGGGCGACCGTGAACTGCAACCGGTGTTCACCTGGCTGCTGCGAGGCTGGTTGCCACGGGTGGGCGCCGCCGACGCTCGGCTGTCGTTTCTGCACGTCCAGGACCTGGCTCAGGCCTGCCTGCGGTGGTTGGCGGCCGCGCCTGCCGGCACGGCGTGTTACGAACTCAACGACGGCGCCCCGCAGGCGTACAGCTGGCCTGGCCTGCAGGCGATGGGCGCCCGCGTCCGCGGTGCGCCGGTACGCCAGGTGAGCATTGCGCCGCTATGGCTGCGGCGTCTGTCGCGGCTGAACCTGGCCTGGCAGCGCCTGGCCGGCGGCGAGCCAATGCTGACACCGGCCAAGGTCAACGAACTTTTGCACCCCGACTGGTCATCCAGCAACCGTGCGATCGCCGCAGCCCTGGGCTGGCGCCCAGGTATTGCGTTGGAGTGCGCGTTGCGCGAGCGGTCGTTTTGATCCCCTTTGAAAAGACATCAGACCCCTTTTATGTTGAAGCATGACGTTCTCATCGAATACATCCTGCAGTGCCTGCACGAGCTTACGCCCGAGAGCCGCCGGCCCATCGGGCCACAGAGCAATCTGGTCGAGGACCTGGGGCTTGAGTCCATCAAGATCCTGGACCTGCTGATGATGCTCGAGGACCACTTCGATCTTTCCATCCCCATCAACATTCTCATCGACGTGACCACGCCGGTCGAGTTGGCCAACGCCCTGGTCACGTACCTGGAGAACCACCATGGGGCTGTATGACGGCTATGCCCGCCTGGCGGATGAGCGCCAGGTGTTTCAAGGCGCAGGCCTGAACCCCTTCGGTACCTGCATCGACACCCTGCATTCGGCTACCGAAGGCCAGATCGGCCAGCAGCGCGTCATCCTGGCCGGCACCAACAACTACCTGGGCCTGACGTTCGACAGCGAGGCCATCGCCGCCGCACAAGCGGCGCTGGGCGAGCAGGGCACCGGCACTACGGGTTCGCGCATGGCCAATGGCAGCTACGGTGCCCATGTGGCGCTGGAGGCTGAGCTCGCAGCATTCTTCGAGCGCCCGTCGGCCATCGTCTTTTCCACCGGCTATGTGGCCAACCTGGGCATCATCAGTGCGCTCGCTACGCCCAAGGCCGTGGTGCTGCTGGATGCCGACTGCCACGCCAGCATTTATGACGCCTGCGCACTGGGTGGCGCTCAGGTGATCCGCTTCCGCCACAACGACGCTGCCGACCTGGAGCGGCGCATGGTACGGCTGGGCGAGCAGGCCCGTGATGCGCTGATCATCGTCGAGGGCATCTACAGCATGCTTGGCGACGTGGCGCCGCTGCAGGCCATCGTCGATATCAAGCGGCGCCTGGGCGGCTACCTGCTGGTGGACGAAGCCCATTCGTTCGGCGTGCTGGGGCACACCGGGCGCGGGCTGGTTCAGGCACTGGGCCTTGAACAGGACGTCGATATCATTCTGGGCACGTTCAGCAAGAGCCTGGCGGCCATCGGCGGCTTCGCCGTGGGCAACGATCAGGGGATGGAGGTGTTGCGCTACGCCAGCCGCCCTTACATCTTCACCGCGTCGCCGTCACCGTCGGCTATTGCGTCGGTACGCTCGGCGCTGCGTACCATCGCGCGCCAGCCCGAACTGCGCGATCGGCTCTGGGCCAATGCCTACAGGCTGCACGAAGGCCTGGCGCAACTGGGTTACAAGGTGGGCCCTGATGTGAGCCCGGTGATCCCGGTGATGATTGGCACCAAGGAGCAAGGCGTGCGTTTCTGGCGAGCGCTGATCGAGGAGGGGGTCTACGTGAACCTGGTGTTGCCGCCCGCGGCGCCATCGGGCATTACCCTGGTGCGTTGCAGCGTCAGCGCGGCCCATTCCCCTGAACAGATCAACGCGATGGTTCGCGCGTTCGCTGCCTTGCGTGACCGCGGTATTCTGGAGGCTGCCCCATGAGAATCATCCTGGCCTTTGGCAAGTCCTACCCCCTGCGCACCCTGCTGATGCTGCTCAGCCTGGTGGTGGCCGGCGTGGTGGAGGGGATCAGCCTGACCACCATGCTGCCGCTGGTGTCGGTGATGCTCGGCGACAGCGGGCACACCGGCGCCGTGGCTACCCATGTGGGCGCGGTGCTTCAGAGCGTTGGCCTGGAGCCGACGATCAGTGTGCTGCTGGTGATCATCGTGGCCGGCATGTCGTTTACCAGCCTGCTGATCCTGCTGGCCAACCGGCAGGTCGGCTACACGGTGGCCCACGTGGCCACCGACCTGCGCGTGGACCTGATCAATGCCACGCTGGAAAGCCGCTGGGAACACTATTTGCGCCAACCCGGTGGCGCACTGGCCAACTCGGTGGCCACCGAGGCGTTCCGGGCCGCCACGGCCTATGAGCACGCGGCCAACATGGTCGCCTTGACCATTCAGGCCATCGCTTACGGCATCATTGCCCTGGTGGTGTCCTGGCAGGCGGCGCTGGTCTGTATCGCCCTGGGCCTGGGCATCCTGCTGGCGCTGCGCGGCCTGGTGAAGACCTCGCGCAAGGCCGGCAAGAGCCAGACGGGCTTGATGCGCGAACTGTTGATCAACCTGAGTGACACGCTGGGTTCGGTCAAGCCGCTCAAGGCCATGGCCCGGGAAGACATCGCCGACTCATTGCTGCGCAGCCAGGCGACCGAGCTGAACGCGGCCATGGAAAAAGAAGTGACCAGCCGGGAGACCCTGCGGGCGCTGCAGGAACCGCTGCTGGCCTTGTTGGCCGCCGGCGGCCTGTACGCTGGCCTGGTGGTCTGGAAACTGCCCATGTCCTCGGTCATGGTGCTGATCTTCATGGTGGTGCGCGTGCTGGGGCTTTTGCACAAGGCCCAACAGCGTTACCACCGCATGGTAGGGCAGGAGAGCGCCTTCTGGGCCCTGCGCGAGGCCGTGGCCGAAGCCAAGGCGCAACTGGAACCCCAGGGCGGTAGCCGCAAGCCTGCGCTGACCCGCGAGATCAGCTTCGACCACGTCACGTTCACCTACGGTGGGCGGCACATTCTCAAGGACGCCAGCGCGACGTTTCCGGTGGGCCGGATGACCACGCTCGTCGGGCCCTCGGGTACCGGCAAGACCACGGTGCTCGACCTGCTGTGTGCCTTGCTGATCGCGCAGCACGGGCAGGTCACGGTAGATGGCGTGGCGCTGGCCGATCTGCAGCGGCGCGCCTGGCGCCGCATGATCGGCTACGTCACTCAGGAGACCTTGCTGTTGCATGACAGCGTGCTGGCCAACGTCACCCTGGGCGAGCCATCGCTGACCGAGGCCGACGCGCAGGCTGCGTTGCGCCAGGCCGGCGCCTGGGATTTCGTGCAGCGCCTGGAACAGGGTATCCATACCCCGGTAGGCGAGCGCGGTGGCCAGCTCTCCGGCGGCCAGCGGCAGCGCATCGTGATCGCGCGCGCCCTGGCCCATCGCCCGAGCCTGCTGATTCTGGACGAGGCCACCAGCGCGCTGGACGCAGAGTCCGAGGACGATATCTGCCGTACCCTCAAGGCCCTGACGCCCGACATCACCATCATTGCCGTATCACATCGGCCGCGACTGATCGAGGTGGCCGACAAGGTCATCGAACTGGTGGATGGGCGCTTCGCGACCGTGGCCAGGCCCGGCGTGGTCCGGCTCGACGGCACGGGAGGGCGTTGACATGAATCCACGAACTCAGCCTGCGCGTCTGGCGCCCGTCATTGCCTTCGTAGGGTGCGATGGCGCCGGCAAGACCACGGTGTCCGACGCCATCCTGGCCTGGATGCGCGAGTCGCGGCCTACGGAAAGCTGCCATCTGGGCATTCAGTCCAAGGCCCTGGGCGAGAAGCTGGTCGCCTTGCCGGTGGTGGGCGGCCTGTTCAAGCGCTTGATCGCATCCAATGCCCCCAAGCCCGCGGCCACGGTGGCGGCGCTCGAGCAACCGCCCGAACCGCCTCGCACCTTGGCAGCGGTGGCGATCCTGGGGCTTTCCCTGCGACGCTGGCGGCGCTACCAGGCCATGATGGCCTTGCGGCGCAGCGGCGTTGCCGTGATTGCCGACCGTTTCCCGCAGATCGCCGTGGCCAACATGAAGATCGATGGCCCCGGGTTGACCGGCGTGCCACACCGCAATGCACTGGTGCGCGGGCTCGCGGCCTGCGAACGGTTGCTGTATTGCTACATGGTGAGTTACCGCCCCGACATTGTCATTCGGCTCAACGTCGACCTGGACACCGCATACCGGCGCAAGCCCGACCACCGCTATGTATCGCTGGCCAGCAAGATTGCCCTGGTGCCCCGGCTGGAATACCAGGGCAGCCCGATCATCGACCTGGACAGCACTCGGCCGTTGGCCGAGGTCATTGCTCAGGCCAAGTTGGAAATCAGCGCCTGCCTTGCCAACGGTGCTTCAGCATGAACACCCGGCGGGCGCGGGCGGCGCCTCAGCCGTTGCGGCGGCTGGCGCCGCTGGTGGCCATTGTCGGGCCGGATGGTGCCGGCAAGACCACCGCGGCCCAGTACCTGTGCCGCCACCTGGCCGACAGTCAATATGCCTACCTGGGGCTCGGCTCCGGCGCCCTGGGGCTCAAGATCAAGCGGCTGCCCTGGGTTGGGCCGCTGCTGGAGCGACGCCTGGCCGCCAAGGCCAAGCGGGCCCGTACGCCGGGGCAACGCATTCCGGGGCCGGCCACGGCGCTGGTCATCTACCTGTTCGGCAGGGCGCGCAGGCGTCGATTCCTGCGCATGCTGGAGGCGCGCGAGGGCGGCCAGCTGGTGATCTGCGACCGCTATCCGCAAGTGCAGGTGGCCGGGCTCAACGATGGGCCGGGGTTGTCGGCGGCGCTGCCGGTGGGCCGGTTGACCACCTGGCTGGCGAGGCTGGAATACCAGCTGTACAGGGAAATGGCGCTCATTCCGCCGACCTTGGTGATCCGCCTCAATGTGGACCCCCGCACGGCATGGGCGCGCAAGCCAGACCATGACCTGGCGCTGATCGAGAAGAAAGTCGCGGCGACCGCTTCCCTGACGTTTCCCGGCGCCCAGGTGATCGATGTCGATGCCAACTTGCCTCAGCCCGAGGTACACGCCATTTGCCTGAAGCTGGTGCATCGCCTGCTGGGTATCGAGCCCCCCTCTGCCTCCACGCGCACGGCGCAGGTCGCGCGCGTTGAATAATCCTTTTTTTCCAACTTCGGTGTGCCACGCGACATGACAGACTCTGCTGTTTACAAGGGAGCGGGTGCCAAGCTGTATGCCCTCGCCAATCTGTACCTGTTTTTCTGGTTCTTCTCCGGCCCCCTGCAACTGATGATTTACCATGCGGGCGTTACCGGGCTCGGTGGCTTCTGGCAAGCGTCGGCCTTGAGCCTGCTGTGGATGATCCCCGTGCTCCTGGTGCCCCGCTGGACCCGTGCCATGGCCGGGCTCATCGGGTTGGTGCTATGGCTGAGCTCGCTCACGGCATTGGCGTACTTCCTGATTTATGGCCAGGAGTTTTCCCAAAGCGCCATTTTCATCATGTTCGATTCCAACGTCACCGAGTCCAGCGAGTACCTGTCGCAGTACTTCGCGTGGTCCAGGCTGGCGATTCTGGTGGGCTACAGCCTGGTGGCCCTGGTGTTGTGGTTCCGGGTCAGGCCGGTACGGTTTTCGCCACCTGTGCGGGCATGCGCCTGTGTGCTGGTGGCGTTCGTGTCGGTGGGCTTCTCCGCCCTGCATGAATTGGCCAAGCGCGGGGACCTGGACATGCGCCTCGGCAAGTTCGAGCAAAACCTGCAAGCAGCGGCCCCCTGGCAATTGGTGGTGGGCTTCGCCCAATACCGTCAGCAGTTGGCGGACATGGGCCAGATCTTTGCCAATTGGGCCACCATTCCCCCGTTGCAGGATTTCCACGACACCCATGCCGGCCAGCCGTCGACGCTGGTGCTGGTCATTGGCGAGTCCACCGATCGTCAACGCATGAGCCTTTACGGCTATGGCCGGCGCACCTCACCGGAACTCGATGCGTTGCGGCCGGAACTGGACGTGTTTGACCACGTCATCGCGCCGCGCCCCTACACCATCGAAGTGCTGCAGCAAGTGCTGACTTTTGCCGACCAGGAGCACCCGGACCTGTACCTGAATTCGCCGTCGCTGGTCAGCGTGATGAAGCAAGCGGGGTACAAAACCTTTTGGGTCACCAACCAGCAGACCATGACCCAGCGCAATACCATGCTCACCACGTTTTCCAAACAGGCCGATGAACAGGTCTACCTCAATAACAACCGCGACCAGAACTCCACCAGCCAGTTCGACCAGGACGTTCTCGACCCCTTCAGCCAGGTGCTGAAAGACCAGGCGCCGCGCAAGTTCATCGTGGTCCACCTGATGGGCACGCACATGAATTACCGCTACCGCTACCCCAAGGACTATCAGCATTTCCGGGACAACGCCCAGGTACCGAGCTACGTGGTGAACCAAAAGCTGCACAAATACAACGATTACGACAACGCCGTGCTGTACAACGATCATGTGGTCAGCTCGCTGATCGGCCGCTTCAAACGCTCCAACCCCCACGGCTTCCTGCTGTACGTGTCGGACCACGGTGAGTCGGTGTACGACCCGGTGGCCCCCAAGGTGCTGGGCCGCAACGAGGACGCCCCGACACGGCCGATGTACACGGTGCCCTTCCTGGTCTGGCGTTCGCCCAGCTGGAAAGAAGACACCCCCGTGGACCTGTCCGGCGCGCTGCACCGCGAGTACACCACCTCGCACTTCATCCACACCTGGGCAGACCTCGCGGGGCTGAGTTTCGATCGTTTCGAGCCATGGAAAAGCATCGTCAACCCCCACTACCAACGGGGCCAGCTGCTTATCGGTGACCCGCATCAACCGCAGAAGCTGCGTGACTTCGATACGCTGGACGAGGCCCCGTGAATCAGCCGGCGGCCATGGCCAGTATTGGATGAGGCACACCCTGTTCGCTGCCCAGGTAACGCTCCAGCTGCGCGCGCAACCAGCGTTCGGCCGGGTCGTTGTCGGTCAGGCTCAGCCACACCATGGAAAGTTCCAGTGTCGGCACCTCGAAAGGGCAAGGTTCATCACGCAGATTGCCCCAGGCGAGCAGCGCCTTGGCTGCGTAGTCAGGACAACTGGCCAGCAGATTGGTACCGGCGAGCGCCGCCGGCAGGGAGCTGAACTGGGGGATGGACAGGACCACCCGGCGCTCCCGGCCTATCCGGGCCAGGCATTCGTCGACAACGCCGTGGATGTTGGCGGTATAGGACACCTGCACATGGGGGCGGGAACAGTACTCGTCCAGCGTCAGCGGGGCAGTGCCATTGTCGGCACGCAGGATGCGCGGCTCTATTCGCCGCAGCAGTTTGCGCTTGGCATTGGCCGGCAGTTCCCGTGTCTCGGTGATGCCGATGGTGATTTCGCCAGACGCCAGCAAATCCGGAATACGCCAGTAGTCCACATGCTGAATGATCACCACCACATGGGGCGCTTCCTCGCGCAGCGCTTGCAGAAAGGGCGGCATCAGGCCGAATTCGACATCATCGGACACCCCGATCTTGAACGTCAGCCGGCTGTCTCGCGGGATGAACTGATGCGCAAGGCTCAGTGCCGTGGCCATTGCATCAAGCGCGGGGGACAGGTGCCTGATGATCTCTTCGGCGCGTCGGGTGGGCTCCATGCGGTGCCCCACCCGGACGAACAGGGGGTCGTTGAACTGCGTGCGCAGCCGGCCCAGGGCCGTGCTGACCGTGGGTTGGCCCAGGTGCAGCTTTTCGGCGACGCGGGTGACGTTCTGCTCCTGCATCAGTGCTTCGAAAATGACCATCAGATTGATGTCCGATTTTCGCAATTCGTTTCGGTTCATGGTGGCCTTGAAAATGCAGAAAACCGCCTGCAGGCGCCCCCCGCCCACAGACAGCATGGGCAGTGCGCCACGGCCGGGTAAGGTGTGATCGAGCAGTGCGCGGGAACTTAGCATGCAGTCGCGGGCACGCCTATGCAGCACGCCGCAATGGTTATTTGTGTATGGCGTAACAATGAATCCGCGGGTTGATGATCAAATGCCTCGACCCGTTCGCAGTCGTCACATTCACCGGTTTGCCTTGAAGGCAGCCGTATACGCTGAAGGAGTTATACCCATGCATGACAGTGGCTCTGTTGCAATGCCCCGCCTGGCCACGGCCTGCCTGCTGGCCGGCGCGCTTTTCGCGCCATTGGTGGCCCAGGCCGCGCCCCAGGACCCATGGGAACGGGTCAACCGGCCCATCTTCCAGTTCAACGACACCGTCGATACGTATGCCTTCAAGCCGGTGGCCCAGGGGTACCAGTACATCACCCCGCAATGGCTGCAGGACGGTATCCACAATTTCTTCCAGAACCTGGGCGATGTCGGCAACCTGGCCAATGACACGCTGCAGGCCAAGCCACGAGAGGCGGGGGTCGACACCGCACGCTTGCTGCTCAACACCACGCTGGGGGTAGGCGGGCTTTTCGATGTGGGCACCCGCATGGGCCTGCAGCGCAACGATGAAGATTTCGGCCTGACCCTGGGCAAGTGGGGAGTGCCCAGCGGCCCGTTCGTGATGCTGCCCCTGCTGGGGCCGAGCACCGTGCGCGATGGCGTTGCCAAGGTGCCGGACCTGTATACCCAGCCGTACCGATACATGGACGACGTGGCTTTTCGCAATAGCCTGTTCGCCACCGGCATGCTCGACACCCGCGCCCAACTGCTACCCGCGGATAAGCTGGTGAGCGGCGACAAGTACATCTTCATTCGCAACGCCTACCTGCAGATGCGTGACTTCAAGGTCAACGACGGCAAGGTCCAGGACGACTTCTGATGCCGCGCGCGGGCGTGCACGCCGGCGTTGCCGCCGGTGGCGACGCCCGCTCCATTCGCCCGCCGGGTGGCCGGCCCACGAGGTAATGTCTTTCTATGTGGCTTGCAGACCTCTCCCACACCAACTATTTCGGCTACGTGGCGGCCCTGCTGGGCATCGCGACCGTGCTGAGCCTGGTGGCCTATTTCATCGTTCGTTTCATCATCCTGCGCTTGACCGTGAAGTTGCTGTTCCATACCGGCCGGAACCACGCCAAGCATTACACCGAGCGCGAGATTCGCGTGGTCAAGCGCCTGTCGACCATCGCGCCGATCCTGGTGTTCGTCACCTTGAGCAAATCGAATGGGGTGTTGAGCGCGGGCGCCGTCTCGGCCATCCAGACCCTGTGCGGCGCGCTGTTCGTCGTGGTGACTGCCTTGGTGATCAACGACCTGCTCGACGCTGGTAGTGAAAAACACCTGCTCCACAAGCACCGCTCCATCAAGGGCTATGTGCAGATCGCCAAGCTGGTGGTGGTGGGCGTGTCGGTGATCCTGATCATCGCCACGATCTCCAACAAATCGCCCGTGATCATCCTGTCCAGCCTGGGGGCGGTCGCGGCGGTGCTGATGCTGGTGTTCCAGCACACGCTGACCTCGCTGGTCGCCAACATCCAGGTGTCTTCATCCAGCGTGATCCAGATGGACGACTGGATCGAGATTCCGCAATTGAATGTCAGCGGTGAAGTGATCGATATCGCCTTGCACACCATCGCTATCCGCAACTGGGACAACACCGTTTCCCGGGTACCCACCAAGAGCTTCATCACCGACAGCTACACCAACTGGCAGCCCATGTTCAGTTCCGGCGGCCGTCGCATCAAGCGCAGCTTTTACGTGGACCAGTCCAGCATTGCTTTCGCTAGCCGCGAGTTGCTGGAGTCCATCGAGTCGGTGATCTATGCCAAGGACAGGCTGCACCATGAGATCGAAGCGATGCTGGCGGCGGACAATATCAAGAAATTGATTTTCGACGGGGTCACCAACCTCGGGTTGTTCAGACGGCACCTGGTGGCGCACTTGAAATCCAGGGCGGATATCAATCAGGGGATGTACCTGGTCGTCAGGCAGCTGGCACCGTGCGCCGACGGTTTGCCGATCGAGATCTACTGCTTCAGCGCCAGTACCGACTGGGTCGATTACGAGGAAGTGCAGTCCTCGATCTTCGAGTACATCTTTGCGGTGGCCAGCTATTTCGGCCTGGTCATTTTCCAGCGCCCCAGTGGGCGCGACATCAATGACCTGGCCTCTCGCAGGCCAGGTCAGCCGCAGCGCCAGCGACAGCGCGACGGGGTTTAAAGAATCGACAGCGGGTAATCCACCATCACCCGCAGCTCGTCGATATTGCCTTCGGCCTGGGCCGAGTTGCCGCGGTGCAGGGCCTCTCGCACGCGCAGGGAGAGGTTTTTCGCCGGGCCTTCCTGCACCACGTATTTGGCTTCCAGGTCGGTTTCGTGATGTTCGCCATCCGCACCGTAACCGTACTTGCGGTACGCGCTGTCCGTTGCCATGTGGGTGCCGTCGATATCGTCACCGTGGGTGTAGCGGGCCATGAAACTCAGGCCCGGAACGCCCAGGGTGGCCAGGTTGAGGTCATAGCGGGCCTGGAAGGATTTCTCGCCCGGGCCGTTGAAGTCCGAGTACTGCACCGAGTCGGCCAGGTAGATCGAGTCGCCGGTGATATTGCGGTCACCCACGCCAATGTAGTCGAAGGGGGTATTGCCGTTGATTTTCTGGAAGCCCAGGGTCACGGTGTGGGCGGACAGGAACGCATAGGACGCCGATAGCGAATAGGCGTTGTTGTCGATCTTGCCGGCCTTGGCCGAACCGGTGTCGGTGGTGTGGTAGCCATTGGCGTTGAAGGTCAGCGACTGGTTGGCCGTCAACGGCAGCACATAGTTGAGGGCGCCGTAGTACTGGTTCCAGATGTTCTCCAGCTTGGCGCCGTAGAGGGACGCGCTCAGGTTGTCATTGAACGCGTACTTGCCGCCGACGTAGTTGGCTGCGCGGGTAGCGATGCCCGCATAGGTGGCCCACAGTTCGCCGTCACGGTTGGTGGTATCGCTGCTGGTGCCGGAGTAGAAATGCCCGGCTTCCAGGTTCAGGTTCTTGAGCTCACTGCTCATCAGCGAGATACCGCTGACGGTCTCCGGGGTCAGGTGCGTGCCGCCGACGGCGAACACCGGGGAGGTAGAAGGCTGCTGGTCACCGATCTCCAGTTGGGTGCGCGACACACGGAACTTGATGGCGGCGCCAGCCTTGCCATAGCTGTCGTGGTTCTTGCCCGGAACTACATGGCCTTCCTTGTCCAGCGTGTCACTGTAGGCCAGGTTGCCGGAACCTGAGCTGCCGGCGCCGCCGTCCAGTTTCAGGCCCAGGTAGCCGAACGCGTCGATGCCGACGCCAATGGTGCCTTGGGTAAAGCCGGAACTGAACACGCCTTGAATGCCTTCGGTCCAGTCCTTGTCATCGGCAGCGCCGGCGCGCTTGTTGCGGTTCCAGTAGTAGTTGCGCAACAGCAGGTTCAGCGAGGCATCTTCGACGAAGCCCTTGGCCTGCGCCTGGTCGCCGACGAAATCGGCGGCGCTGGCCAGTTGGGTGGCGCCGGCGCTGATGGCCAGCGCCAGTGCGGTGTACTTGATCACAGTCATTGTGCGCAAAATCCTGGTACAGACGCGGCCACAAGGGCCGCGGGTGGGCGGGTGCGGGCTCAGGGCTTGATGTACTGGGCGCTGACGAAGGGGGTGTAGTCGGGCAGCACGCCCGGGATCTTCTTCTGTTCCTGAAGGAAGGCCGCGGTGCTGGCGATGTCCTTGGCGGTGCCACCGCCCAGCAGCGCGGGGCTGAGTTGCGCCTTGGCGTCCGGGTAGTTGGAACCTGCCAGCAACTCGGGCACATCGCTGGCGTTGGCGCCGGTCAGGCGGGCGATTTTCTGGACGGGGGCCGAGTCGGCTGTCCACTCGCTCTTGTGCGCGGCATAGTCGGCGAAAGCCTTGAGGGTCACGCCGGCGAACTGGGCAATCACCTCGGGGTGTTTCTGCGCATAGTCCTTGCGTGCTACCCACACCTCAAAGGTGGGCGAGCCCCATTGGCCGACTTGAGCGGCGTCGGTGAGGGTCTTGCCTGTCTTGCGGATTTCCCCCAGCGCGGGCGACCAGACGAAGGCCCCGTCGATGTCCCCGCGCTTCCACGCCGCGGCGATTTCGGTGGGTTGCAGGTTCACCACCTTGACCTTGCCTTCCAGCCCCCAGTGCTTCAGGGCGCCCAGCAGGCTGTAGTGCGAAGTGGACACGAAGGGCGTGGCGATGGTCTTGCCGACCAGGTCCTGCGGGTTGTTGATGCCGCTGCCATTGCGGACCACCAGTGCTTCGGAAGAGTTGATTTGCGCTGACACGATGAAGGCCACGATGGGCAATTGCCGCGACGCGGCCGCCGCCAGCGGACTGGAACCCAGGTTGCCGATCTGCACGTCACCGGAGGCAATGGCGGTCACGACCTCCGGGCCGCTGTTGAACCGGCGCCAATCGATTTTTTCACCAATGGCCTTTTCGTACTCGCCGTCGGCCTGGGGGACTTTGCTTGGGTCGGTACCGGTCTGGTAGCCGATGGTCAGGTTCGCCGCCTGGGTGGCGAGGACGACGCTCATCAGCAGTGAAGCGGCCAGCAGTTTGAACGGGCGAGGGGGCATGATCGGGTGCACCTGAGTCAGTAGAAGTGCGTTAATGTTATTAGCTATTAAAAAACCGAAACAAATAATGTATTGGAATATGCATATGGTCGTATCAGTAGCACACAGCGTGGAACAAGCGCCGTGTGCTATCTGGTACCCCGACCACAGTCCTGGTAATACAAGCTCCCGCCTTTTGAAGGATTCAGACCAGGGTTGAAACAGTGACGTTTCAAATAGCATTAGCCAGATCAGATGGCGGTTTACTGCGGCAATGCGCCACATCAGACGTGAATCTGATCTGCTTTTTTTACCGGGATGTGAATCTGTAACCCGCATCAGCTTCGGAGGATAGTGGCCCCCATCGAATCTGCCCCGTGCGAGAGGGCAGGCCCTGATGAGGTCCAGACGATGTACCGATACGATGATTACGACCGTGCCCTGGTGCACGAGCGGGTAGCGCAGTTTCGCGATCAGGTGGAGCGTTTCCAGGCGGGCGGACTGAGCGAAGAGGAGTTTCTGCCGCTGCGGCTGCAAAACGGTCTGTATATGCAGAAGCATGCGTACATGCTGCGCGTGGCCATCCCCTACGGCACGTTGTCGGCGCACCAGTTGCGCGCCCTGGCGCATATTGCCCGCGAATACGACCGCGGCTACGGCCACTTCACTACCCGCCAGAACCTGCAATACAACTGGATCGAACTGAACCAGGTACCGGACATCCTCCAACACCTGGCCGATGTCGACATGCACGCCATCCAGACCTCTGGCAACTGCGTGCGCAATATCACCACCGAAGCGTTCGCAGGCGTTGCCGCCGACGAGTTGATGGACCCGCGCCCACTGGCCGAGATCCTGCGCCAGTGGTCGACCATCAACCCTGAATTCCTGTTTCTGCCACGCAAGTTCAAGATCGCTATCTGCTCCGCCGAACAGGACCGCGCGGCGATCATGATGCATGACATTGGCCTGTACCTCTACGCCAACGCCGAGGGCGAGAAGCGCCTGCGGGTGATGGTGGGCGGAGGCCTGGGGCGTACGCCGATCCTGTCGCAGCAGATCCGCGAGGACCTGCCCTGGCAGCACCTGCTGTCCTATGTGGAGGCCATTTTGCGCGTGTACAACCGCCATGGCCGCCGGGACAACAAATACAAGGCGCGCATCAAGATTCTGGTCAAGGCGCTGGGCATCGAAGCGTTTTCGGCCGAGGTGGAACAGGAGTGGCAGTACCTCAAGGACGGCCCTGCGCAGCTCACCGTGGACGAATACCAGCGCGTTGCCGATGCCTTCGTTGCCCCTGCCTACCAGTTGCTCCCGGACGATCATCTGAACTTTGGCAGCCAGCTAATGGCATTTCCCGATTTTGCCCGCTGGGTATCGCGCAACACCCAGGCCCACAAGGTGCCAGGCTACGTCAGCGTGACACTGTCGACCAAACCCGGCCCTGAAACGCCGCCGGGAGACCTGACGTCCGCGCAGATGGAAGCAGTCGCCGACTGGTCGGAGGTATTTGGTTTCGGCGAAATCCGCATTGCCCACGAACAGAACCTGATTCTGCCTGACGTGCGAAAAACCGACCTGCTGGCCTTGTGGACCCTGGCCAGTGAACAAGGCCTGGGTGTGGCCAACACGGGCCTCCTGACCGACATCATCGCCTGCCCGGGTGGGGATTTCTGCGCGTTGGCCAACGCCCGCTCGCTGCCCATTACTGCAGCCATCCAGGCGCGTTTCAACGATCTGGATTTCCTTCACGACCTGGGTGATTTCAGCCTCAATATCTCCGGCTGCATGAACGCCTGCGGCCACCACCACATCGGCAACATCGGCATTCTGGGAGTCGATAAGAACGGCCAGGAGTGGTACCAGATCACCTTGGGCGGTGCCCAAGGCAAGGCCGCATCGCTGGGCAAGGTCATCGGTCCTTCGTTCAGCGCCGAGCAGATCCCCGAGGTGATCGAGCGTGTGGTGCACACGTTCGTCGATTACCGTGAGGTGGACGAGCTGTTTATCGACACCTTTACCCGCATCGGCATCGAGCCGTTCAAGGAACGGGTGTACCCGCCCCGTGAGGAGCAACCGGCATGAACAACCTGCTGATACTGGATGAGCAGGGCGCGCGGCTGGCTGCCGATGACCCCTGGACGCTGGTGCGTGACCTGGAAAGCGAATTGCCTCAGGGCCCATTGATCCTCCCGTTGTCCCGCTGGAACACACGTCAGGATGCCAGGCATGGCGTGTGGCTTGGCCCGGATGATGACCTGGAAAGCCTGGAATTGTGGTTTGAAGCGCTACCCCTGATTGCCCTGGACTTCCCCAATTTCCGTGATGGCCGGGCCTACAGCCAGGCCTACCTGTTGCGCACGCGCCTGGGCTGGACCGGCGAGCTGCGGGCCATTGGCGATGTGCTGCGCGACCAGCTCAGCCACATGCGCCAGTGCGGCTTCAGCAGTTTCGCCGTGCGCGAGGACAAATCCGCCGAAGACGCCCTCAAGGGCCTGGCTGGCATGAGTGTGCTGTACGGTCGCTCGGCCATCGAACCGAGACCGCTGTTTCGGCGTCGGTAATCGCCAAGCCGCAACTACGACCAATACCGAAACCGTAGCCGCTGACGAAGGCTGCGCTGGCCCTCAGCCGCGCTGAACCTCTCCAGTGTAATCGCCGGCCAGCGCAGCCTGACGGCAGCGGCTACATCATTTACTTACCTTGAGGTGGCTCATGCTCAACCTGCCGGCGATTGACCTCGCCCGAATGCAGTTTGCATTCACCGTGTCATTCCACATCATCTTTCCGGCCATCACCATTGGCCTGGCAAGTTTCCTCGCCGTGCTCGAAGGCCTGTGGCTCAAGACCCGCGACGACACCTACCGCGATCTCTACCATTTCTGGTCGAAGATATTCGCCGTCAATTTTGGCATGGGCGTGGTCTCGGGACTGGTCATGGCCTATGAATTCGGCACCAACTGGAGCGGTTTCTCGCAGTTCGCCGGTTCGGTGACCGGGCCGTTGCTGACCTATGAAGTGCTCACGGCCTTCTTCCTCGAGGCCGGGTTCCTCGGTGTCATGCTGTTTGGCTGGAACCGGGTAGGGCGGAGGCTGCACTTCTTTTCGTCGTGCATGGTGGCCTTGGGCACGATCATCTCGACCTTCTGGATTCTGGCTTCCAACAGCTGGATGCAGACGCCCCAGGGCTACGAGATCGTCAATGGCCAGGTGGTACCTACCGACTGGCTGGCGGTGATCTTCAACCCGTCGTTTCCGTTCCGCCTGATGCACATGGCCACCGCTGCCTTTGTCGCCACGGCCTTCTTCGTCGGTGCCTCGGGTGCCTGGCACCTGCTGCGCGGCCGCGACAACCCGGCGGTCCGGCGGATGCTGTCCATGGCGATGTGGATGGCATTGATCGTCGCGCCCCTGCAGGCGGTGATCGGTGACATGCACGGCCTCAATACCCTCAAGCATCAGCCGGCCAAGATCGCGGCCATCGAAGGGCACTGGGAAAACACCGATGACAAACCCACGCCGCTGATTCTGTTCGGCATCCCCGACATGCAGGCCGAGAAAACCAGGTATGCGGTGGAAATTCCGTACCTGGGCAGCCTGATCCTGACTCACAGCCTGGACAAGCAGATCCCGGCGTTGAAATCCTTTGCCCCCGAGGACCGCCCCAACTCGACGATCATTTTCTGGTCGTTCCGCATCATGGCCGGCCTGGGCATGTTGATGATCGTGGTCGGCCTGTGGAGCCTGTGGCTGCGAAAGCGCGGCACCTTGTACCAGTGCCGGCCATTTCTGTACCTGGCGCTGTTCATGGGGCCCTCGGGCCTGATTGCCCTGCTGGCCGGCTGGTTCACCACTGAAGTGGGGCGTCAGCCCTGGGTGGTTTACGGCGTGATGCGCACCAAGGATGCCGTTGCCAACCACAGCGTCGAGCAACTGACGCTGACGCTGGTGCTGTTTGTGCTGGTGTACTTCAGCCTGTTTGGCACCGGCATCGGCTACATGATGCGCCTGGTGCGCAAGGGGCCGCAGCCTCACGTTGACCATGGCGCCCAGGGTGGTCCTGGCCAATCCCGCACACCGGCCCGGCCGTTGTCCGCTGCCATCGAGGAGAATTGAGACATGGGTATCGACCTGCCGTTGATCTGGGCCATCATCATTATTTTCGGGGTGATGATGTACGTGGTCATGGATGGCTTCGACCTGGGTATCGGGATTCTTTTCCCGTTCGTGCCCGGCGAAAAAGACCGTGACGTAATGATGAATACCGTCGCCCCCGTGTGGGACGGCAACGAGACCTGGCTGGTGCTGGGTGGCGCGGCGTTGTTCGGCGCTTTCCCGCTGGCCTATGCGGTGGTGTTGTCGGCGTTGTACCTGCCGTTGGTGCTGATGCTCGTGGGGCTGATTTTCCGCGGCGTGGCGTTCGAGTTCCGCTTCAAGGCCACCAAGGCCAAGCAGCACCTGTGGGATAAGGCGTTCATCGGCGGCTCGTTGGTGGCCACCTTCTTCCAGGGCGTGGCTTTGGGTGCATTCATCGATGGCTTCACGGTGGTCAATCGCAGCTATGCGGGTGGGGCTTTTGACTGGCTCACACCGTTCAGCCTGTTCTGTGGCGTCGGCCTGGTAGTGGCGTATGCGTTGCTGGGTTGCACCTGGTTGATCATGAAGACCGAGGGGCCGCTGCAACGGCAGATGCATCGCCTGGCCCGGCCATTGGCGCTGGTGCTGCTGGCGGTCATCGTGGCAGTCAGCATCTGGACGCCGCTCGCCCATGGCGACATCGCCGCGCGCTGGTTCAGCCTGCCCAACCTGTTCTGGTTCCTGCCAGTGCCGGCGCTGGTGGCGGTGGTGCTGGTGTGGCTGCTGCAGGCTGTCTCGAAAGAAGCCCATTACGCGCCGTTTCTGCTGACCCTGGCGCTGGTGTTCCTGGGCTACAGCGGCTTGGGCATCAGCCTGTGGCCGCACATCATCCCGCCGTCGATCTCCATCGTCGAGGCTTCATCGCCACCGCAGAGTCAGGGCTTCATGTTGGTGGGGGCGCTGTTTATCCTGCCGTTCATCCTGGGGTACACCTTCTGGAGCTACTACGTGTTCCGCGGCAAGGTGCGCGCTGAAGACGGTTATCACTGAGGCTGGAGGCACATGATGAAAACTAACGATTCGGCAACCGTATGGAGCCGCATGGGCTGGCTGGTGATCATCTACAGTGGCAGCGTGGGAGCGTTGTTCCTGGTAGCGATGGCCTTGAGGCTGTTGATGGCTGGAGCCGGAATGCGGGTGAAGTAACACCAGCGATTCACCATTGCGCCAAGGGCTGCGAAGCAATTCGCAGCCCTTGGCGTTTTTGTAGTAGCCGCGACAGGAGAGGGGGTTAGCGTGCGATACGGTTGAGCAACTGGACGACTTCCCAGGGCATGGACAGGAACGGGCAATGGCCTGCATCCAGTTCATGCACGGTCTCGCAGCCAGCACGCTTGATCATCAGGCGTTGCAATGGCGGAGCAATGGCGCGGTCTTGCAGGCAGACGATGTAATCACGCGGCACACGGCCATAGGCCTCGGCGCTCAGGTGTACAGGCGTAGCCAGGGGGGCCAGCGCTTGGGGTTTGAACTGCGGAGCCGCCCAGGTCGCTACTGGCTGGTCAGCATCGTGCAGAAAGGCGACAGGCACCGCAGCTGGGTCGAAACGTGCTGTCAGTTGCTGGTCATCGACTTGCAAGGGGGCAGGGTGTTCGGAGGGGAGCAAACCGGTCAGGCCCATCAGCGAATCACCGTCAACAGGCAGGAACGCGCAGAGGTAAATCAAGCGCGCGATGTTGCCATAGGCGGTTTCAGCTGCGGCGCTGATGGCCACGCCGCCCATGCTGTGACCGACCAGGTGCACAGGTCCAGGAGCGTTGAGTACGGCTTGTGAGATGCGCTCAGCGTAACTCTGCAGCGACACTTCTTGCGCAGGGGTTGAGTCGCTGCCGCTGCCTGGCAGTTCCACCACCGTTACCGCATGGCCATGCATGCGTAGCCCGGCGGTCACCGTCTCCCAGACCCACGCGCCTTGCCAGGCGCCGTGTACCAGTACGAAATGTGCCATGTCGTTGAAACCTGTTCGGTTGAGTGGGCGCTGGAGCATAGGCCCACCGGCAGCATCGTTACAGGTTCAGGGATGTGAATAAGAACCGGATCAGAACCGCGCCCATCCATGGCGAGTGAGCGCGGCCTCTGGCCTCAGGCGACGATCCGCACTGATTTCTTGTGGGTGAACGCCAGGAAGCTGTAGTGGCCATGGTACTCACCCATGCCCGAAGCACCCACGCCACCAAATGGCAGGTAGGGAGAGAAGGCATGCAACATCACGCCATTGACTTGCGCGTCACCGCTCTGGACATGGCTGATGATGGGGGCGGCCTGCGCGGTATCGCGAGTGAATACGTACAGGGCCAGGGGTTTGGGATGGTGCTGGTTGATCAAATCAACGGCAGACTCCACCGAATCGAAACCGAGCACTGGCAAAATCGGACCGAACAGCTCTTCGGCCATGAGGGCATCGTCCCATTGAACCTCATCCACCACTGTGGCGCTGAACTGGCGCAGCGACGCATTGGCCTGGCCGCCCACCAGCACCTTGCCTTGGCTATCATTCAGGATCGATTGCAACCGGGCGACTTGACGCTCGGTCACCAGTTTGCCTGTGGAACCGATGTCAGGAAGCTGGTCGCGGATTCGCTGTACCAGCTTGGCCAGCAGCGCTTGCTTGACGCTCGCGTGTACATACAGGTAATCGGGTGCGATGCAGGTCTGGCCGCTATTGATGAATTTGCCAAACAGCACCTGGGCCACCACCAGATCCAGATCGGCATCGGGCAGAACGATCAGTGGGCATTTGCCGCCCAATTCCAGCACCACCGGTGTCAGGTGCTCGGCGGCGGCTTTCATCACCACCTTGCCGACTGCCGGGCTGCCCGTGAAGAAGATAAAGTCGAAGGCCAGCCCCAGCAGGTGGGTGTTTTCCGCGCGGCCACCCTGCACCACGGCCACGTACCTGGGTGAGAACGCCTCGGTGATGATCGCCTCCAGTACCAGCGCCGTGCGCGGCGTGGTTTCCGAGGGTTTGAGGATGCTGGTGTTACCGCCAACGATCGCGCCTACCAATGGCGTGAGGGTAAGGTTCACCGGGTAGTTGAACGGGCCGATGATGTAACTGACGCCGAAGGGTTCCTGGGTCACGTAGCATTCGGATGGGGCGATGATGTCGGGCGTAGGTACCGTCTGGGGCGCGGCCCATTCATCCAGGTGCGCCAGGGCGAAATCGATCTCGTGCACCACCTCACCGATTTCAGCCAGGTCGACGTCCTCGCGGGACTTGCCCAGGTCGGCATCCAGGGCGGTGTAGAGGTCTTCCCGATGATTGAACAAGGCTTGCTTGAGACGTTGCAGTTGTTCTTTGCGAAAACCGATGTCGAGTGTCTGGCGCGTGGCGAAAAAGGCTTTTTGCTCGGCAAACAACTCGTCAATGTAAGTAAAGCGTGGGTCACTCATGGTGAGTCCTTGAAGTCATTCAGTGGGTCGTCGTGGCTACACGGCGAATTCAGCGATTTTCTGTTCGCGCCAGATGATCCCGGCACCCGGCAGGTCGGGGATGACGGCGTGACCGTTGTCGAACGTCAAAGTCGGCTCCGTGACTGCACCGGCGATATCCAACCGCTCCAGCCAATCGGCGTTTGGCGTGACCGCCAGCAGATGAGCACTGAACTCCTGAAACAGGTGGCTGGACACAGGCAGGCTGAATTGCTGCGCCAGGGCGCTCGCGCGCTGCCAGCCAGTGACGCCGCCGATTTTCATGAGGTCGGGCATGGCCAGGTCCGTGGCGCCAACGCTGATGGCCTTGAACATCTCCTCGGGGCCGAACCAGTTTTCGCCCATCTGAATCGGTACCTGCAATGCCTCGCGGATCCTTGCATGCCCTCGGTAGTCGTGCTGGACGGTGGGCTCCTCGATCCAGGTCACGCCCTCCTCTTGAAGGGCCAGGCCGCGGCGAATGGCCTCAGTCACACCTTGGCTCTGGTTGTAGTCGACCATGATGTCGAAGTCCGGCCCCACGGCGGCGCGCATGCTGCGCACCACCCTCAGGTCCTCTGCCAAGGTGCTGTAGCCGATTTTCGTCTTGACGGCTTTGAACCCGGCATTGGCAGCCTCGACAGCGCGTTCGGTGGCCAGCCGTTCGCCGTCCAGGCTATGGCTGTCGTAGCTCTTGATGGGGCGCAGGCTGCCGCCCAGGTACTGGGCCAGGGGCAATGCGTGGTTTTTCGCCAGTGCGTCCCAGGCCGCCATGTCGATACCGGCGGCGGCCATGCGCACCAGGCCGGTGAAGCCCAGCAGGCAGAAACGCTTGCTCAGGGCCTGTTCAATGTCCTGCGGTGCCAGCGGTTGGCCGACGATCAACACCGCCATGTCGTCCAGCAGCTGCTTGAGGGGCTTGAGTGCAACCGGGGTGTACGCGAACACATACGCGTGGCCAGTGACTCCGGCATCGGTGCTCAGGTCCAGTAACACCAACGGCGCGGTAGCCACGGTGCCCACGGCGGTGTGGATGGGGTAGGTGAGAGGTACGTTGACGGCGCGGGTTTTCAAACCGGTGATAAGGGGAGCAGTCATGGGTTACCTTCTGGCAAGTTCAAGGGGACGAACGTGGGTGCTGGCGGCCGGCAGGGGCTGCGCGGCTGCCGGCAGATGGAGGTAGTCAGGTGACAGATCACGCACCGACGGGCAGCCGATCTGGGCCAGGGTACGGTCAATGTCCTCCTTGAGCAGGCGCAGCACATCGTCGGCACCCGCCTGGCCACGAGCCGCCAGGCCATACAGGGTGGCGCGCCCCAGCAGTACGGCGTCGGCGCCCAGGCAGAGGGCCTTGACCACATCGGCGCCGCGGCGGAAGCCGCTGTCCACCAGGATGGGTGCCTGCACGGCCTGGGCGGTGTCGGCCAGCACTTCGAGCGGGGCGATAGCCCCGTCCAATTGCCGGCCGCCGTGATTGGAGAGAATGACCCCGTCCACGCCCTCGGCAATGCATCGCTCCGCATCGCCGGCATCCAGCAGGCCTTTGACCAGCAAGGTGTGGGGCCACTTGTCCCGCAGCCAGCGTAACGCCTGCCGGTCGAAACTGGCGTCCATCTGACGGCTCATCAGTGCCGCCTGCACCTCCAGGCTCGAGGCTTCGCTGCTCACGAAATTCGCCAGTTGCGGCATGCCGTGGCGAACCAGATCCAAGGACCAGCGCGGGTGCAGGCAACCGTCGAGCATCACCTTGGGCGTGTAGCTCATGGGCATTTTGAAGGCGTTGCGCAGGTCGCGCTCGCGGTAGCCGTTGACGCCGACGTCGGTGGTCAGTACCAGGGTGGTGTATCCCGCCGCCAGTGCCCGCTCCACCATCTGCTCGGCGAGTGTGCGGTGCACCACATAGAGTTGAAACCACAGTTCGCCGTCGCAGTGGCTGGCCACCTCTTCAATGGACAGATTGGACGCAGTGGACAGGACAAAGGGAATACCCGCGCGGGCGGCGGCCCGGGCCAGGGCGAGGTCGCCATTGGGCCAGAGCGAACCGTTGAGACCGGTAGGCCCGATCAGCAGCGGCATCGCGTACTGGACGCCGAACAATGAGGCGGTCAGGCTGCGCTGGCTGACGTCTACCAGGCGCTTGGGCTTGAACCGCACGCTATCGAATACCGTGCGGTTGTGCGCCAGGCCTTTCTCGTCCTCGGCGCCGCCTTCCAGATAATCGAACACCATTTTTGGCAGGCGCCGGCGGGCCAGTTCGCGATAGTCGGCCACGTTGAGGGGGGTACGTTTGCTCATCGCTCGACTCCTCAGCCCAAGGGCCCCAGGGTACTCACTTCGATGAGGTACGGAGCCTCGCTGGCCAGCGCCTGGCGCAGCGCATCTTCGAGTTGCGCGCGGTCTTCGGCCTTGGCCGACGCCATGCCGTAGCCCTTGGCGACCGAGCAGAAATCAATGCCGGGCACGTCGAGCCCCGGCACGTTCTCTACCTCCAGTACGCCGGCGAACCAGCGCAGCGCACCGTACGTGCCATTGTTCATGATGATGAAGATGGTCGGAATGTTGTACTGCACTGCCGTCCACAGGGTCGTGATGCTGTAGTTGGCCGAACCGTCGCCAATGACCGCGATCACTTGGCGCTCAGGCTTGGCCAATTGCACGCCCACGGCCGCCGGCATGGCGAAGCCCAGGCCGCCGGCGGCGGCGAAGTAGTAACTGCCTTGGTGTTGCATGCTGAGGCGCTGCCACATCAGGGCGGTGGTGGACGTCGATTCATTGAGGTAAATGGCGTCTTTGGGGGCGATTTCGTCCAGAGTGTCGAACACCACTTCCGGGCGCAGTGGCCCAGGTCCTTGTTCGACCGGCTGGGGTGCGGGCAGTGCCTTGAGCAAGGGCCGGTCTGCCACCGGCACGCGCTCGGCAAGGGTAGCGGCAATAAGGCCGACATCGCCGACGAAGGCGTCGCCCATTGGCGCGCGTGCCGCTTCCAGCGGGTCACAGGTCACGGCGATGAGGCGCGTGCCCGCGGCCAGGTACTGGCCTGGATCGTACTGGTGGTAACGGAACACCGGTGCCCCCAGCACCAGTACCAGGTCGTGACCTTCGAGCAGTTTGCCAATGGCGGCGATGCCGGCCGGCAGCAGGCCGCGGAAGTTGGGGTGGCGGGTAGGGAAGGGGCAGCGCGGCGCCGACGGCGCAACCCACACCGGCGCGCGCAAGCGCTCGGCCAGGGTGATGCAATGCAGGTTGGCTTCGGCGGCATCGACATCCGGGCCCAGCACCAGCACGGGGTTGCGGGCACCGGCCAGTTGCTCTACCAGGTGAGCGAGCAAGGTCTCGCTGAGGCCGCCAGCACTGATGACCTGGCGCTTGAGCAGATGGCTGCTCTGGGGGTCGGCTTCCCTGGACCAGTCATCGTAGGGTACCGACAGGTACACCGGGCCCCGTGGCGCCATCGACGCCATGTGGATGGCGCGGCTCATTGCGTGAGGGACTTCCTGGGCGCTGGCCGGTTCGTAGCTCCACTTGACCAGCGGGCGTGGCAAATTGGCGGCATCGACATTGGTCAGCAACGCTTCCACGCCGACCATGGCCCGGGTCTGCTGGCCGGCAGTGATGATCAACGGCGAATGGGAGTTCCATGCGTTGCTCAGCGCGCCCATGGCGTTGCCCGTGCCGGCCGCCGAGTGCAGGTTCACGAACCCAGGCGTGCCGGAGGCCTGGGCATAGCCGTCGGCAATGCCCACCACTACGCCTTCGTGCAGCCCCAGCACATAGCGGAAGTCCTTCGGGAAGTCCTTGAGGAAAGGCAGCTCGTTGGAGCCGGGGTTGCCGAAAACAGTGGTAATGCCCTGCTCGCGCAACAGGTCATACGTGGTGGTGTGTACGGTGGTCATCACAGTTGATCTCATTCAAGACTTCGGCCTTCACGGTAAAACCCCAGGCTGAATAGATCAAATAGATGGTATTTCTAATATGTATAAATGCTGTTTATTATTGCAGCTTATTTGGGCTCATAAGTTGCGCAGGGTTTCCTTCAGCAGTCCGCAAAACCAGCGCTGCGCCAGGATATCGCTGTCATGGTCATTCCATTGCAGGCTGATCTCGATGGCGGGCACGGGGAAGGGCAGTTCTACGACCTTGGTCGCACTGCGCGAGGCGAACATGCGGGCCACCCGGGCAGGAAGCGTGACCAGCAGGTCACTTCCCGATACCACCTCGGCCAGCACACTGAAGTGCGGCACGCGCAATCGCACCTTGCGCTCCAGCCCTGCCTCACGCAGGCGGTCTTCGACCACGTGGTGGCCGGTGACGGCCGATACCACCACATGGTGTTCATCCAGGTATTGCTCCATGGTCATGGTGTCGCCAATGCGCGGGTGCTCGGCGCTGACCAGGCATACGTAACGCTCTTCGAACATTCTGTCGCAGTTGGCGTTCAAGGGCAGTTCGCTGCGATTGCAGATGGCGGCATCGATCTTGCCGGTCTTGAGCCACTCGCCGAGCTTGTCGATATCCAGCTGAATGACTTCCAGCTCCGCCTGGGGGGCGTGTTGCTGCAGCGCACTGAGGATATAGGGCAGGAAGAACAACTCCCCGAGATCAGATAGGGCCAGGCGAAAACCTCGGGTCGAGACCCGGGGGTCGAAATGGCTGGTCTGGGCGATGGCGCGTTCGATTTCCGACAGTGAGTAGCGGAATTTGGCGTACAACTGAGTGGCCAGGAAGGTGGGTTGCATGCCGTCGCGGCTGCGCTTGAACAGCGGGTCATTGAGCAGGTCACGCAGACGGGCCAAGGCATAGCTGACCGATGGCTGTGTCACATGCAAGCGTTCGGCTGCGCCGCTGACGCTGCCTGTCTCGAAAATGGTGACGAAGACGCGGATGAGATTGAGGTCGATCATGCTGAAAGAATATAGCCCTGTCTTATAGTTGATTCGAAAATTTATCTATTTGATCTATCGGAAGTCTATCCATATCGTCGGTTCACGGAAACCTCGTACTGGACGAGGACCGCCATGGCTTGAACAATAATAAGAGAGCCTCACCATGCCTTCGATCAATGCGTCCGAGGTCGTGAACACCGCACGACTCAATGGTTTCCACTACCTGCTGGTAGCCTGGTGCTCCTTCATCATGATGTTCGATGGCTATGACCTGGTCATCTATGGGTCAGTATTGCCTCACTTGATGAGCCAGTGGAACTTGTCGCCGGGGGAAGCCGGGTTGCTGGGTTCAAGCTCCATGGTTGGCATGATGTTCGGGGCGGTGGCCCTGGGTACCCAGGCCGATCGTTTCGGTCGTCGTCGCATCATCCTCTTCTGCGTGGCACTGTTCAGCGTTGCGGCCCTCGCCAACGCCGTGGCGACCGGCCCCAACAGCTTTGCACTGTGCCGTTTTCTGACCGGGGCGGGCCTGGGCGGGGTGGTGCCCAATCTGGTGACGCTGCTCAAGGAAATGTCCCCCGGCCACTGCCGCAACCGGCTGATCAACCTGATGCTGAGCTTCTTTGCAGTAGGCGGCTTGCTGTCCGGGGTAGCCGGTATTTACCTGATTCCCGCTTTTGGCTGGCAGGCACCCTTCTATCTGGCGGGGCTTTCGCTGCTGGCTCTGCCACTGCTGTACAAGACCTTGCCCGAGTCGGTGGCCTATTTGCTGCACCGCGATCGCCAGGCGCAGGTTACATCACTGCTGCGCCGGGTGAATCGGGCGCACAGGCCCACAGGTGAGGTCAGTTACCGATTGGATACGACGGGCGATGTGGCTACCCGCTCGATCACCGCGCTATTTGGCCAGGGGCGTGCGTTGAGTACCCTGATGCTGTGGCTGGCGTTCGGGCTGTGCATGTTGATGGTCTACGGGCTCAATACCTGGCTGCCGAAGTTGATGAGCAACGGCGGCTATCCGTTGGGTTCGAGCATTGTCTTCCTGGTGGTGATGAACCTGGGATCGCTGGTTGGCACCTTGGTGAGCGGGGTCATTGCCGACCGCTGGGGCTGCAAGAAAACCCTGGTGTTGTTTTTTGCCCTGGCGGCAGTCTCGATTTCACTGCTGGGGCTGCGCCCGGACGCCACGCTGCTTTACGGCTTGTTGCTGTTGGCCGGTGGTTCGACCGTGGGGTGCCTGTCCGTGGTGCACACCCTGGCGGCTGACCTGTACCCGGTTCAGGTTCGCTCCACCGGCGTGAGCATGGCGGCTGCCGTGGGCCGGTGTGGAGCGGTGGCAGGGCCGCTGCTGGGAGGGCTGTTGCTGAGCCTGAGCCTGCCGTTCGAGCAAAACTTCATGGTGTTCGCCGTGCCTGGCGTGCTGGCGGTGTTCGCTGTGATGCTGGTGGCACGCCCGCGCCTGTCCGACACCTCGCCGATACCCCAGCGCAGCCTGTAACCCGACGCAATACCACCGGTTGCCGCCGTGGGGCGGCAACCGGTGCCTTTCCGTGCACCGAAAACAATAACAAGATCATGATCGGGGTGAAGCATGAAACTGTCCATCCGTCTCAGCGCATGGGGCGCTGTGTTATCGCTGTCGCTGATGCCGTGCGCCCGCGCCGATTTCGTCCACGACAGCCAACTGACCCTGGGCCTGCGCAATTTCTACGTGGATCGCGATTTCAAGCAAAACAACGCGCCGCTGTCGAAGGTCGGCAGTTGGAGCCAGGGCTTTGATCTGATTTATCGGTCGGGGTATACCGATGGCACCGTCCAGTTCGGGCTGGACACCTACAGCCAGTTTGCCTATCGCCTTGATGGCGGCGGCGGGCGCGGCCCCGACACCGTCTTGCCCTATGACCAGGGCAAGGGGGAGCCGGTGCGCGACTATGGTCGTTCAGGGGTGACAGGCAGGATCAAGGTCTCCAGGACCGAGTTGCGTGTCGGTGAACAGCGGCCTACATTGCCAGTGGCCTACATAGACGACTCCAGGCAATTGATGACTACCTACCAGGGCGCCACGCTGGAGTCCCGAGAGTGGGACAGGCTCGCGCTCAACGCCGGACGCCTCTGGAGCATCGCCACCCGTGAGTCATCCAACACCGAGGACATCTACCTGTACGGCCACAGTCCGACGCAACGCAGTGATGGGCTGGATTTCGCCGGGGCGCGTTTTGCCTTCACCCCAACGCTCAGCGCCATGTACTACTACGGTCAGCTGGAGGATATTTACCGCCAGCACTACATCGCCCTGGCGCAGTCCCTTGATCTGGGCAATGACTACAGCCTTAAAACCGACGTTCGCTATTACCACAACAGCGAGCAGGGCAAAGCCTTGTCCGGCAGCCTGGACAACCGTTCCCTGGGGCTGATGACTGCATTGCGCAAGGGACCCAGCACCTTCACTTTGGGCTACCAACGCATGTACGGTGACGGTGCGTTTCCATTGCTCAATGGGTATGCGCCACAACCTTACCTGGTCAACTGGTCAGTGCTGGGCTTCTACAAGGCGGGTGAGCAATCATGGCAGGTCCGTTATGACCATGACTTTGCCGCCTCGGGCGTGCCTGGCCTGAAAATGATGGCGCGATACCTGCGTGGCAATCATATCGACCGTGGGGCCAACCTGGCGGACAATGTCGAAAGCGAGCGCAATCTCACCCTCAGCTACGTCATCCAGAGCGGTCCTCTCCAAGGGCTGGTATTGGAGGCGCGGCACATTGAAACCCAGGCGCGTTACAGCGCCCAGTTCGACGAAAATCGCTTGATCGTAACCTACACCTGGCGATTGCTGTAGGCCATTGGCATACCTCAAGGGTATGGCGGTAGACCTTTGCAATATTGGCGTTTGCGTTCATTGCGAGTAAAGATGGACACCGGGCGTGGTGCAAGCCGCCGGCCCACTATAAAAACAATTCGAGTGGTGATGCCATGCACACGCCTTTGCTAGGCCAGCGCAGCGAAGTATTCAACCAGGCCGACCCCCATGCGGTGTCGCTCTACGTGAACCAGCATGTGGGCAACCACTGCATTCAATTACCCAGGGCCAGCCGCCCCCTGGCCCACCTGAACCATCGCACCTTCGCTGAACTGGACCTGTGCCGTATTACCTACGGAGCGCCTGTGCGGGTGGTGTCGCCGGCCCTGGAGCGCTGCTTTCATTTGCAGGTGCTGCTGGCGGGTCACTGCCTGCGGCGCCAGGGGCGAGAAGAACAACACCTGGCACCTGGCGAGTTGATGGTGATCAATCCGGACGACCCGGTGGACCTGACCTATTCGGCTGACTGCGAAAAATTCATCGTCAAGATACCTGTGCGCTTGCTGGCGGACTTGTGTGAGCAGCAACGCTGGTCAGTGCCTGCAGTGGGGGTGCGGTTCCAGCAGAGCCGATACCGCCTCGACGATGTGCAGGGGCTGGTCAGCCTGCTTGGCATGATCTGCCAGGAGGCCGAAGAGGCTGAACCGCAACCGCTGGTGCAGGCCCATTACACGCAGATCATCGCCAGCAAGCTGCTGCGCCTGATGGAAACCAATGTTCGGCACACACAGGAACATGCCTCGGTGGTAAATTTCCAGCGCGTGGCTGACTACATCGAGCGCCACCTGCGGCAGAGTCTGGACACCGATACCCTCGCAAGCCTGGTTCAGGTCAGCCCGCGCACCCTGTACGGCCTGTTCGAGCGCAATGCTCACACCAGCCCCATCGACTACATCCGCCAGCGCCGCCTGGCGCGTGTCCATGCCTGCCTCAACGACCCGGGCTGCACGGTACGCAGCGTGTCGGAACTGGCCATGGACTACGGCTTCATGCACCTGGGCCGGTTCTCCGAGCAGTACCGCAAGCAATTCGGCGAGCTACCGTCGCAGACGCTGCGCCAGCGTCGGAAAAACCAGTAGCGGGCCTGGCCGTCACCCACGCCGCACCGGCGCCACGCGTAGCACCTGCATATTTCCGAAACACCGCACGCCAGCACTTTTTATTCTTTCCGGCAGTAATTCGGACTCTGCGATATTGGCCGCCCCCTCTCTTTCGGTTCAGGCTCGCCAGGATGTCTCGTCATCTGCTGCTCGCTTCGCTGTTCAAGGACCACTACACCTGGCTGCGCAGCCGCGCGGCCAGGGCCATGGGTTGCCATTTCAGTGGCGAGGACATCGCCGCCGAAACCTTCCTGCGGGTGCTGGGGCTGCCGGACCTGAGCGCGGTGCGTGAGCCGCGTGCCTTGCTGACCACGATCGCCAAACGCCTGATGGTGGACACCTGGCGGCGTGGCGACCTGGAGCGCGCCTACCTGGCCTCGTTGCAGGATGAACCGGCCAACAGTGTGCCGACTCCTGACGAGCGCGCCGAACTGGTGGAAATGCTGCTACGCCTGGACCAACTGCTCGATGGCTTGCCCGGGCTTGGAAAGGCTGTGTTCGTGCACAGCTACCTCGGCGGTTTGACCTACGTTGAGATCGGCCAGCAACTGGGTATTTCCAAGAGCCGCGTGCAGCAGTACATGGAGCAGGCGCTGGCCCAGTGCCTGCTGGTGCTGGTGCCATGAGCCAGGCCACCCGCGAACAGGTCATTGCCGAAGCGGCTCGCTGGCTGGCGCTGCTGCGCAGTGGCGATATCGATGCGCTGCAGCAGCAGGCCTTTCTCGACTGGCAAGCCCGCAGCCCGTTGCACGCTACCCTGGTGGCCGCT
>NZ_JAPYKM010000034.1:0-74190 GCF_029623465.1 Pseudomonas sp. RIT-To-2
TTGGGCACCGGCTTGGCCACCTGCTTGGGCTTGGGTTTGGGCTTGGGCGGCGGCTTGGTTGCCAGCTCGTCCTCCACCGGCGGCGGTGGCTCTACCACGGGCTGCGCCACGGGCGGTGGCGGAGGTGGCGGTGGCGCAACTACCGGCGGTGATGGTTGGGAAAACTCGATGGTCATTGGCGGGACCTCGGGCGGCTTGACCGGCAATGCAGCCAGCGGTTTCTGGCTCAGCCAGTAAATCACCGCGCCATGCAGCACCAGCGCAAACACGCCCAGCAGAATCCCTTCACGCCGGCTCAGTACACCCTTGGGGGTCGTGTGCAGACGCGACTGAACCAGCGGCGCACGGTGCGCGCGGCCCAGGTCGACCAACTCGCCACCGGGCGCCTGGCGCACAAACGCCTGGGGTGCACTGGCTGCGGTCTGGACATTGCCCATTGTTGTACTCCTGCGGTTTTCAGCGAAAAGGCGAGGAACGCCTCGCGGAACGAATGATCGACGCGCGAGGCTTAGCTCTTAAAGTAATCTTTAAAGTTATACATAGGCCCGAATGGAATATGTAAAACCCCTCACGGCCGCCAGGCCGCGCCCTGCAAGGCCTGTAGCAGAGCGGCTGGCGGCCCATGCCTTGACTGCATTTGAAATATTCAGAAAAGGCATGGGTTTCAGCGGCTGGCGCTGGCGTTTTTCAGCGCTGAATCGGGCGCTACCACGGCGGTTTCGCCGTGAGGCGTACCTTCAGGCACCCAGTCGTAGCTCACTGGCAAGGCGCGGTACACCCAATTGCTGACCGCATCGCTGCCTGGCGCCTTGCCCTGATAGGGGCTCACGTACTCCCAGACGATCTCGCCCTTGTCAGTGACCTGGAAGAAGCGGCCGTTCATGCCTTCGTCGATCAGCGTGTTGCCGTTGGGTAAACGCCGAGCGCTGCTGATGAATGAGCTATAGAAGGCCCAGGAAGGCTGTTTGGAGCTGGCGGCGGTGTATTGCCACACCACTTGCTGCTTGATCGGGTCGACCTCCAGCACTCGCGAACCTGGGGTCAGCCCCAGCGGCGCCGAGGGGTAGCCAGCAGTGCCCTGGTTGTCGAACACCAACAGGTTGCCCGCGCCCGGCAAGCCGGCCGGGATGATGTGCACATCATGCTGGCCAACGAACTGGTCCAGTGGGCGTGGCACCTGCTGGGCCGTCTTGGGGTTGATGGTCGGCAGGTTCGGCCCCAGGTGCCACACCACTTTGCCGCTGGTCTTGTCGATGATGGCGATGAAGTTGGAGTTGCGAGAATCCAGCAGCAGGTTGTCCGGCGCAAAGCGCTTGTCGCCGGCATCGAACCATTTGTTCGGCCCCACCACACTCAGGTTATTGATGTGCAGGTAGTCGGGGTTGTCGGTGGCGTGCACCAGCTTCAACTGCGCCGGGGTGAAGCCGAACTCGGTCAGGTGGTCACTGGCCAGCCATTGCCATTTCACCTGGCCCTGGGGGTCGACCTCGTAGACCACGTCATCAATCAGTTCCGGCACCTTGAAGCCGGCCACCTTGTGCACCTTGTTGGCCAGCACCAGGGTGTTGCCGTTGCTCAGGCGACGCTGGTCGTGGTGCTGCTGGGCGGCGCCACCGGGGGCCTTGTCGCCCCACTGCCATACCACCTTGCCGCTCCAGTCCAGCTCACCGACGCTCTGGTTGGCCAGGCCGTTGCCCGCCGCGCCCAGCGGCCCGGGCGCCTTCTCGGAAAGTTGCAGCAGTACATGGCCGCGCTCGCCACCCACCAGTTTCGGGTCGATGATGGCCGAGGGAAAACCGTTGTACGGCCAGTTCTTGACCTCATTGCCGTCCATGTCGATGAGGTGCGTCTGCTTGTCGGCACCGGCGAAGATCACGTACTGGTTGTAGGCCTTGGCCGGGTCGTACCGGGTCACGCCGGTGGGGTACACGCTGGGCGCGGCGTGAGCGGCGCAGGCCAGCACGGCGCTGGCGAGCAGGGTTGCCTTGAACGCTTTCATGGTTACGCTCCTTGTTGTTGTCAGAAGTCATAGCGGGCGGTCACGCCCAGGGTGCGCGGGTCGCCGAGCACGCCGCTGTAGCCGCCGTTGCTCTCGTTCCACAGGGTGGTGTAATAGGTCTTGTCGAAGGCGTTCTTCAGCCACAGCGAAACGTCCCATTGGCCCTGGCCGAGGTTGCCGCGAAAGCCGGTGCTGAGGTTGACCAGGCTATAACCCGGGATTTGCGCGGAGGCGGAATCTTCCAGGGTGCCCACAGCGTGGGAGCGATACGAGTAGCTGCCGGTGACGTACTCTTCCAGGCCGTTATCCCAGTTCCACTTGTATTCACCGTTGGTGTTGAACACATATTTGGAGGCACCGACCACCTGATGGCCGGACAGGCTGCAGGAGGCCGGCGCACCGGCCTGTTCACTGACTTCAGGCGCGCACGGGGCATCCTTGTACGACATGTACCGAACGTCGTTGTAGGTACCGTTGAAGTTAAGAGTCAGGCCCTTGACCGGGATAACCGTGCCGTCGAGTTCCAGGCCGCGGGAGCGCACGGTGCCGGCGTTGGTCAGGTAGGACACGCGGTTACTCGAGTCGTAGGCGTTGGCCTGGTAACCGTTGACCGTGGTCCAGAACAGGTTGGCGTTGAGCAGCAGACGGCGATCCCACAGAGTGCTCTTGACCCCCAGTTCGGCATCATTGGCGCGTTCGGAACCGATCAGCAGGGAGTCGGCACCCGCCGTGGGGGCGCTGCCGACCGCCAGGTTGACGCCGCCGGATTTCTCGCCGTGGGACAGGGTGGCGTAGCCCATCACGTCGTCGGTGAAGTGATAGCTGAGGTTGACCATGCCCGAGGGGCTGGCGCTGTAAAGGCTCAAGTCTCCGGAGTTGTAAGCGCCAGCACGGGCATTGCGCTGCGTGGCCGCGGCGCCGGTCACGGCGGCACCGCCCACGGGAGCATCGCGCTCTACCGTGGCGCTCTTCTCTTCATAGGTGCCACGAATGCCGGCGGTCAGGTCCAGCTTGGGCGTGAGGTGCCAAGTGCCCTGAGCGAACAGCGCGAAGCTGTCGGTGTCGATGTGGCCGCGGCCAATACTCGTCACATTGGCCAGCGCGCCGGTGGCTGTACCGTTCCAGATATCAGCCTGCGGGCCGTAATACGAGAACGACTTGTTGTCGGTCTTGGAACCGAAATAGTAGGCACCCAGCACATAGTCGAACGGGCCGCCGGTGGGCGATGCCAGGCGAAATTCCTGAGACCACTGCTTGTCCTCCACCGACACGCCTGCGTTGTAGGACGCCGGCACGTTCAAGCCGTCGTCGTTACGCGGGGTGAAGTTCCAGAAGCGGTAGGAACTGATGGACGTCAGGGTGAAATCACTCGGCAACTTCCAGTTGGCTTCCACCGAGCCGCCACCCTGGTGCACGGTCACGTGCTGACTGTTGTCCAGGTTGACCTTGCGCGAACCGGGGTTGACCAGGGTAGCCCCGGCCGCTGCGGCCCGGGTCTCGTAGAGGTTGACGCCATTGACCGTCGGCCCGGTGCTGAACAGCGTGCGGGTACCAGAGCTGGAGTCTTCCTCGTTGTAGTCGACGATGGCGCGCAGGCTGAAGTCTTCGTTGGGCTTGAACAGCAATTGCCCACGCAGGCCGTCGCGCTCGCCACCGCCCAGCTTGTGACCGTTTTCCTCGTTGGTGATGGTGCCGCCGCTGTCGCTGCGGTACACCGACAGCCGCCCGGCCAGCTCATCGGTGATGGGGCCAGAGATAGTGCCCTTGGTCTGCACATAACCGTGCTGGCCCACCGAGCTTTCGATGGTGCGCTCAGGGGTGAAGCTGGGCGCGCGAGTGGTGATATTGATCACCCCCGCCGTGGTGTTCTTCCCGAACAGCGTGCCTTGCGGGCCGCGCAATACCGCCAGCTGGTCGATGTCCATCAGGTCGAACACGGCCATGCCGGGGCGGCCCAGGTACACGTTGTCGATGTACAGGCCGACGCTGCCTTCCAGGCCATCGCTGGCCGGGTTGTTGCCCAGCCCGCGGATCGACACGCTGGACTGGCGCGCGTGCATGAACGCTACGTTAACGCTGGGCACCAGTTGCTGAAGGTCCTGGATGCGGTACACGTGCTGGCTTTCCAGGGTGCTGCCGTCGAGGGTGCTGATGGGGGTGGGCACGTCCTGCGCACTTTCTTCGCGGCGTCGCGCGGTCACGGTCACGGTCTTGAGATGGGCACCGTCATCCTGAGCGGCGGGGGCCGTCGCACTGGTCGGGGTCACGTCGTCAGCCGCATGGGCCAGGGAAAAGCTGGCGCTGCCGGCCAACAGCAAGGCCAGCGGCAGGCGCTTGAGGCGCCTCGCGGAAGTAGGGACAGCAGAAGGTGACTGACGACTCATGAACGGCTCCTGGGTGAGGGAACTGGCGGACGGCCTTCGCTGGGCTCGCCACTGCGCATATTCCCTTCAGTTATTTGCATATGTTTTTCTAGAGATTTACTGCATAAGTGATTGCCTTTATAAGGAGTGCACCGGATGCATAGCAAATGCATTTGCCCGATACTTTCAATGTGAAAAATGCATATAGACCTGCGCCAACTTCGCCACCTGATCGCCCTTGCCGAACACCGCAGCTTCGTCGCCGCCGCCGTGGCGGTGAACCTTTCGCAGTCGGCCTTCAGCCGCAGCATCCAGGCACTGGAACACAGCGTTGGCTGCCAGTTGGTGGACCGCGGGCGCAAGGACCTGCCGCCTACCAAACAAGGCCAGGTGGTGCTCGAGCATGCGCGCCGGCTGGTCAGCGGTGCGCGACAACTGAGCAACGAAATAAGCCAATTCAACGGCCTGGAAGCCGGCGAACTGCGCTTTGGCTGCGGCCCCGCCCCCGCCTCGGGGCTGGTACCCGCCGCCGTGGGCAGCTTCATCGGTCGTTATCCGAAAGCGCGTGTGCAGTTTCATATCGATGACTGGCACAGCCTGAGCAAGCGCCTGCTGAGCGAAGAGTTCGAGTTCTTCGTTGCCGATACCCGCCAGTTCGAAGCCGACCCCGAGTACCGCACGCACCGGCTGCGCCCGCGCCGCTGGCATTTCTGTTGCCGGGCCGGGCACCCGCTGGCGCAGCAGGAATCGGTCAGCGCCGAGCAGTTGCTCAGCTACCCGATGGCCGCTACCGTGCGCCCCCCGAACCTGCGCAAGGTGCTGGCCGACCTCAGCGGCCGGCCGGACTTCAGCCCCAACGTGGAGTGCGAAAGCAGTTTTGCCTTGCTGAACGTGGTGCTTCGCTCGGACGCCATTGGCATCAGCGGCACCTACCGCGACGGAGGCCATGGCGCCCGGGGAGAACTGGTGCGCCTGCGCGTCGAAGGGCTTGATGAACAGCGCGAAGAGCTCTACACCCGCTACGGCATCGTCAGCCGCGCGGGGTATCGGCTGTCGCCGCTGGCCGAGGCCATGATCGAAGAGATCAAGCGGGTGGATGAAGAGGATGAGCCCGCGGCGGGCTACGACATTCACAACCTGGCGGTGTAACCCACCGCAGTTGCAACCTCGGCAGCGGCTACGAGTATGTATGCATTCGGCGCATACAAAGTATTCAAGGAATGCGCTTGCCGAATACCCCTGCCTGAACGCGAAATAGTCTGCATTTCCAGTGACTTGCGCAAACAGGAAGGCCCATGAGAAAACGCTTCAGACCCTTGCTTGGCCTAGTGCTGGCCGCCCTGCTCGGCCAGGCCCACGCAGCGGAGCCGGTGACCATTCGCATTGGCTCGCCCGACCAGGGCGCCGGCACCACGCCGTTCATTGCCGGGCCGGTAGGTATCGCGCATATCCAGCAGCAGCTGGAAAAGGAATTCGCCGCCGACGGCGTGAAGGTTGAGTGGCACTTCTTCAAAGGCGCCGGCCCCGCCGTCAACGAAGCGCTGGCCAACCAGCAACTGGACTTCGCCTGGCTCGGCGACCTGGCCGCGATCATCGGCCGCTCCAGCGGCCTGCCTACCCGCCTGCTGCTGGGCGCACGGGGCAACAACATGTACTTGGCCACGAGCGCGAATTCGAACGTCCACAGCCTGGCCGACCTCAAGGGCAAGCGCGTGGCGGTCTACCGAGGCACCGCTGACCAGCTGTCGTTTGGCCGTGCACTGCAAAGCCAGGGCCTGAAGGAACATGACCTGCAGATCATCAGCCTGGATTGGAGCGCAGCGCGCGCCGCCCTGGCCAGCGGGCAGATCGACGCCACCTGGTCAGGCATGGGCATCCTCGCCCTGGGCCCGAAAGGCATCCAGTTCCCGATGAGCACCAAGCAACTGCCACCGCTGGCGACCACCCAGGCCGGGCTGGTCGCCACCCAGGCCTTCATCGACCAGCACCCCGACCTGACCCAGCGCCTGGTCACCGTGCTGGTGAAGAACGCCGCGTGGTTGACCGACACCCAGAACCAGCCGGCCTACAACCAGCAGATGGCTGAGCAAAGCGCCATCCCCGCCGCGCTGTTCGAACAGGAGGCCAAGGGCGATAACCTGGCCTTCCGCGAATCGCCTCGCATCGACCCATTCCTGCGCGCCAGCCTGCAGGACAGTGTCGACCAGGCCAAGGCCCTGGGCCTGGTGCGCCGCCCCTTCAATGCCGCCGACTGGGTAGAGCCCCGCTTCGTCGACGCCGCTATCGAACAGCTCAAGCTCGGCACCCTGTGGCCCGCCTTCGACGCCAATGGCAAAGCCCTCTGACCCCCAGGTATTCCCATGACCGCCATCAAGAACGTGCTGTACATCATGTGCGACCAGCTGCGCCGCGACTACCTGTCGTGCTACGGCCACCCGCACCTGCATACCCCCAACATCGACCGCCTGGCAGCTGCCGGCGTACGTTTCAGCCGCGCCTACACACAGGGCACCATCTGTGGGCCGTCGCGCATGTCAGCGTATACCGGCCGTTACGTCAGCAGCCACCAGGTGGCCTGGAACGCCGTTCCCCTGCCGCTGGACGAACTGACCATCGGCGACTACCTGCGCCCGGCTGGCATCCGCACCGCACTTGTGGGAAAAACCCACGCCACGCCCAATACCGATGCCCAGCAGCGCCTGGCCATGGCACCGGACAGCAACGAAGCCGAGCAGTTGAATGAAGTGGGCTTCGAGGCTTATTTCCGCCACGATGGCCTGTTCCCCGACGACCCGATCTTCGACAGCAAACGCGAAGGCTCGCCCTACACCCACCACCTGCGTGGCCTGGGCTTCGAAGGCCGCAACCCGTGGCACGACTGGGCCAACGCCGCCGAAGGCGCCAACGGTGAAATTCTCAGTGGCTGGAAAATGCGCAATTCGCACCTGCCGGCACGCATTCCCGAGCAGCACTCGGAAACGGTCTATACCACCGACCGTGCCATCGACTTCATCGACGAGCAGGGCGAACAACCCTGGTGCCTGCACCTCTCGTACATCAAACCGCACTGGCCCTATATAGCGCCGGCGCCCTACCACGCGCTGTACGGAAAAGATCAGGTGCTGCCAGCCGTGCGCCCCGCCCCGGGAGCCGAAAACGATCACCCGGTGTACAACGCCTTCCGCCAGCACGAGGAGAGCCTGAATTTCTCCCGCGAAGAAGTGCGCCTGAACGTGATCCCTACCTACATGGGCCTGATCAAGCAGGTAGATGATCAATTGGGGCGCCTGTTCGACTTCATGCAAAGCAACGGCCGCTGGGACGACACCCTGATCGTGTTCACCAGTGACCATGGTGACTACCTGGGCGACCACTTCCTGGGCGAAAAGGAGTTCTTGCTGGAACCGGCGGTAGGGGTGCCATTGATAGTGCGTGACCCCCGCCCGCAGGCCGACGTGACCCGTGGCACGGTGGACGAACACCTGGCCGAGACCATCGATGCCCTGCCCACCTTCCTCGACGCGCTGGGCTTGCCAGCCGCCGACCACCGCCTGGAAGGGCGTTCGCTGATCCCGCTGTTGCATGGCAAGCAACCAGCCTGGCGCGATTTCGCCGTGGCCGAGTATGACTATGCGTTCCAGGCACCCGCCCGCGAGCGCCTGGGCCAGGCGATCGACCGCTGCCGCATGTACATGGTGCGCAGCGAACGCTACAAGTACCTGGCTTACGACGGTTACCGGCCGCAGCTATTCGACCTGCAGGAAGACCCTCAGGAGCTGCGCGACCTGGGCACCGACCCGGCGTTCGCCGCGGTCCGCGAGCAACACCAGGGCTACCTGTTCGACTGGCTGCGCGGCCTGAAACGCCGCACCACCATCAGCAACCAGGAGATCGACATCCGCGGCCGGCGCTTCCGCTATGGCGAGCCGGAAACCGAAAAACTGGTGCCGATCGGCGTCTGGTGACAGACGCCGTACAGGCGCTCTACAGGCCGCGGGTGGTCACGCTGCGTTGCCCAGCGACACCCACCGGCACTTCGCCCTGCAAGGTCACCCGGCGCACGATGCGCTCCTGGGTGCCATAGTCGTCCACCGCATAGTGCTGGGTAGCGCGGTTGTCCCAGATGGCCACATCACCCGCGGCCCAGCGCCAGCGCACGGTGTTTTCCAGGCGTACCACGTGGCTTTGCAGCACCGCGAACAGGTGCGCCGAATCGCTGGCCGAGTAGCCCTTGATACGCTTGACGAAATGGCCGAGCAGCAGGGTTTTTTCGCCGCTGACGGGGTGTACGCGCACCACCGGGTGCTCCGTCTCGAACACGGTCGAGGTAAAGACCTTGCGGTAGTTTTCCAGTTTTTCGGCTGACACGTCCGGCTTGGCCGCGGCGTAGTCGTATTCGTTGCTGTGCACCGCCCAGAGCTTGTCCGCCAACTCCTGCAGGGGGGCTGGCAGCTCGTTGTAGGCGGCAGCGGTGTTGGCCCATACCGTGTCGCCACCTGAAGCAGGGGCGATGACAGAGCGCAGGATGGAAGCCTTCGGATAAGCGTCCACGAAGGTCACATCGGTGTGCCACGAGTTGGCCCGCTGGCCATCGGCGCCGCTGAGCTGCATCAGGTAACGGGTGCCGTCACGTACCGGCACGGTGGGATGGGCGATCGGCTCGCCGAGCAAGTGGGCGAAGGCTTCCTGGCTCTGGTCATCCAGGTGAGTCTGGCCGCGGAAAAAGATCACCTTGTACTGCACCAGCGCGGCCTGGATGGCCGCCACGGTAGGGGCATCCAACTCAGCCCCCAGGGTGATGCCGCGAATTTCGGCACCAATGCGGCCAGCCACCGGATGAATGTCCAGGGCTACGGCGGCGGTGTTTGCAGCGAGAGTGGCATTGCTCATGGTCGGCTCCTCATCTTTCTATAGATATAAGTATTGGTTCTAAATAAATCACCAATGCTTCGTTGACGGAATAAGAGCTTCCATTTAAAACCTTCACCCACCCGCTGTACCAATACCTTCGACCTATTTTTCAGATGCCGGGAATGCATATGGACCTGCGCCAACTGCGGTACTTCATCGCGCTCAACGAACACCGCAGTTTTGTCCGTGCCGCCGACGCCATGGGCATCACCCAGCCAGCCTTCAGCCGCAGCATTCAAGGCCTGGAGCAGGAGTTCGGCTGCGTGCTGGTAGACCGCGCCAACAAGGACCTGCGGCCTACGCCCGAAGGCATGGTGGTGCTGCAACATGCGCTGAGCCTGGTGCAGGGGGCGGCGCTGCTGGCCAGCGAAGTCACGCAGATGACCAAGCTCGATGCCGGTGAGTTGCGCTTTGGCTGCGGCCCGGCGCCGGCGGTGCGGTTGGTGCCCGAGGCAGTGTCGAGCTTCGTGCGCGCACACCCCAAGGTGCGTACTTACTTCGAGGTGAACAACTGGGAGAAACTCAGCCGTGCACTGAGCCGCGAGGAGATCGAGTTCTTCATCGCCGACATCCGCCACTTCGAGGCCGACCCCAATTTCCAGACCCAGGAGCTGACCCCCAAGCGCGGGGTATTCTTCTGCCGGCCGGGGCACCCCTTGCTGGGCAAGGAAAGCCTGTCGACCAACGACCTGTTCGATTATCCATTGGCCGCGGCACTGATCCCGCCCGGCGTGCGCAAGCTACTCGCCAACCTCAGCGGCAAGACCGATTTCAGCCCGCATATCCAGACTGAGCACGTGCCAGCGCTGGTGAAGATCGTGCTGGACTCCGATGCCATCGGGCTGACGACCGAAGAGAGCTTCGAAGAGAACGCCAGGAACCTGCAACTGGGCAGGCTGCACTGGCGCAACCTGCCGCAGAACCTCGAAAGCCTCAGTGCCCGCTGCGGCATCGTCAGCCGCATGGGGTACCGGCTGTCACCGGCGGCGCGGGCGATGATCGACACCATCGTCGAGATCGATGCCCAGCCCGCCGCCAAGGCGGGCTGACGCTACGCCCCCCCGGCATGCCACGTCCGACGGGCCCGTTGAAACCCGTGTAACCTGGCCGCGTCACGAACGCCGCGCAGCACCAGGCACCCCGCGTGCGGCAGGCCTCAGTTAGCGGGCCACCCAGTCAGCCACCTTGAACGGTTTGCGAATCAGGCGCTCCTGGGCTGCCAGGTCCACGGAGGATTGCAACTTGCCAAGGAACTGCGGATCCAGCGTCGCCGGGAACACTTCGCTGAGCTTGTCGGCCTGCAGGTCCTGGGCCACCAGCGCCGACGGATAGCTGGCCTGCTTGGAAACCAACTGTACGTAAGCGTCCTTGTTGCCGTCCTGGGTCAACCATTGCACCGCACTGTCCTGGGCCTTGATCAGCCGCGCGACGATGTCGGGGTGGGCGTCGACAAACGCGCCATTGCCCACCAGCACACTCTGGATGCTGCCCGCGCCGCCCAGGTCGCGGGTATTGAGCGGGATATCCGCCAACCCGCGCTGTTGCAGCACGATTGCATTGAGCAAGCCCCAGGTGGCATCGATCTGCTTGGCCGCCAGGGCCGACTGGGCGGCGCTGTAGTCCAGGTTGACGATCTTGAAATCCTTCTCGCTCAAGCCTTGGCTGGCCAGCGCGGCATCGAACGAGAGCTGGCTGGCAGTGCCACGGAACAGCCCCACGCGCTTGCCCTTGAGGTCTTGCAGGGTCTTGATGCCCGAGCCCGGTTGCACGGCCAGGTATTGCTTGATACCCCGGGCAGTCGCACTGAGCAGGCGGGTATCCAGGCCATTGGACTTGCCGATGATGGCGGCCAGGTCACCCAGGTAGGCGAAGTCTACCTGGCCGTTGGCGAAAGCCTCGTTGATGACCGGGCCGGCCCCTTTGAAGAATTGCCACTGGATATGGATGCCATCGGCGGCGAAGGCTTTTTCGAACGCCTGTTGCTGGCGCAGCACATCAACCACCCCGCCACCGCTGTGTTCAGTACCTGCGCTGAGGTCAGGCACGGCGATGCGAATTTCCTTGACCGCGTCGGCATGGGCAGCCAGTGGCAGGCAGGCCAGCAGCGCTGGCAACGCAACAAGACGGGCTAGGCGAGTTAGGTTTTTTTTCATGGCGGGCGCTCTTGGCTGATCACGGATGGCGCACAGTCAGGCACATACCTCAGTATTTAATTAAATACTATAAATTCACATTTTAGTTACTAAAAAGAATAAGCAGGCAAAACAGGCCTTGCGCTCAGATCATGCATGGCGCGCATCGAAAATATTCTTCAAATGCATTGGATGCCGAGCGCGCAGAGGCCTTAAATGGCACCTCTTATCTCTTTATTGAATCACTTCTATTTTTGATAGATCCAATAAGAATATACAAATAGCCTTAAGCAGTAGCCGACAACGGAGGTCTGACATGGCCCGTGATTCCCTCCTCAGCCTGCCCCTGGCCAAGCCTGCGGCTGCCAAGCGGCGTGCCGGGCCGTCGCCCTGGCAAAGGCTGCAAGCCTTCTACCTGCCCGCTGCGCTCTTCGCGCTGTGGTGGCTGGCCAGCCGCAACCACTGGATGAGCGAACAGATCCTGCCAGCGCCGTCGCTGGTCTGGCAGAGCACCCTGGAACTGGCCACCGGTGACTTGCCGAGCAACCTGTGGATCAGCCTGCAGCGGCTGTTCTGGGGCCTGCTCGCCGGTATCGGCAGCGGTGCGGTACTGGGCGCCTGGCTGGGCTTCAGCCGGCGTGCCGAACGCCTGGTGCTACCCACGTTCACGGCCCTGGCGCAGATCCCCACCCTGGCCTGGATTCCGCTGTTCATGGTGTTCTTCGGCATCGGCGAACTGCTTAAGCTGGTGGTGCTGATCAAGGCCATCGTGGTGCCCGTGACCCTGCACACCCTGGTAGGTGTAAGAGACGCCCAACCCAAGCTGCGCGAGGCCGCCGCCGTGCTGCGGCTGCCGCCACACCTGCTGGTCCGCCGGCTGGTACTGCCAGCGGCCTTGCCGTCGTTCATGGCCGGCGTACGCCTGGCCCTGGGGGCGGGCTGGTCTTCGCTGCTGGCGGTGGAACTGCTGGCGTCCAGCGAAGGCATCGGTTACCTGATGGTGTGGGCGCGACAGTTGTTCATGCTCGATATCGTCTTCGTGTGCGTAGTGGTCATCGGCGTCATCGGCGTGGCCATGGACAAGGGCATCGCCCTGGCCGACAGCAAACTGGTGCACTGGCCCCACGCAGCCACCGCCGCCCTGCCCCGCAACCGTCGCGCCCGAGGCCTGGACCGCCTGACACCCTGGCTGTTGCCCCTGGCGCTGCTGGTGCTGTGGCAGCTCGCCAGCCAGCTGCAGTGGGTGGATGCCAATATCCTCGCTTCGCCCCTGGCCGTGCTGCGCACCACCTGGGCCGGGTTGCTGGACGGCTCGTTGCTGACCGCCATGGGCCTGAGCCTGGGCCGCACCGTCGGCGGCCTGCTGCTGGGCGGCGGGCTGGGGTTTGGCCTGGGCCTGTTGCTGGGCCTGTGGAAGCCGGCTGACCGCGTGCTGGGCCCTAGCCTGGCGGCGCTGCGCCAGATCGCCATCTTCGCCTGGGTGCCATTGATCACCGCGTGGTTTGGCCTGGGGGAACCGGCCAAATGGGTGTTCGTTGCGCTGGCGGCATTTTTCCCGCTTTTCATCGCCACCCACCGCAGCGTCGCCAACCTGTCGCCGCAATTGGCCGAGGCAGCCCGGGTGCTACGCCTGAACCTGTGGCAACGCTTGCGCCGCCTGGTCTTGCCGGGCGCCGCCCCGGGTATTTTCGCCGGTTTGCGCCTGAGCCTGATCTACGCCTGGCTGGGTACCATCGGCGCGGAGTATTTCATGCCGTCCAACGGCGGTATCGCCAGCCTGATGATCGGCGCGCAGCAGTTGATGCGCATGGACCTGATCATGAGCGGCATGCTCCTGGTCGGCCTCACCGGCGCCCTGCTCAACGCCCTCGGACAACGCATCGAAGCGCGCGCCACGCGCTGGAGACACGCATGAACGCACTGACCCACCCTATCGTCAGCTTCAACCACGTCGGCAAACTGTTCGAAGTGGACGGCGGCAGCCTGGAAGCCATTCGTGAATTCAACCTGCAGATCGCCGAGGGCGAGTTCGTCGCCATCGTCGGCTCCAGCGGTTGCGGCAAGTCCACCCTGCTGCGCCTGTTGATCGGCCTGGACACTGACTTCCGAGGCGAGATTCAGGTCGACGGCAAGGCCGTGACCGGCATTGGCAGCGAGCGCGGCATCGTCTTCCAGGAGCACCGCCTGTTCCCCTGGCTGACCGTGGAAGAAAACATCGGCCTGGGCCTGGTCAACGAACCCCTGAGCAGCGAACAGCGCCAGCGCCGGGTGCATGACTTCATCGACCTGGTGGGCCTGAAGGATTTCACCCGCGCCTACCCGCACCAGCTCTCCGGCGGCATGGCCCAGCGGGTAGCCATCGCGCGCGGCCTGGTGGCCAGCCCGCGGATCCTGCTGCTGGACGAACCCTTCGGGGCCCTCGACGCCCTTACCCGGCAGCAGATGCAGGACGAACTGCTGGCCATTCGCGAGCGAGCGCACATCACCACGGTGCTGGTCACCCACGATGTCGAAGAAGCCATTTTCCTGGCCGACCGCGTGGTGGTCATGGAGCCCCGGCCAGGGCGCATCAAACGCGTGGTGAACATCGACTTGCCACATCCGCGCCAGCGCAGCAGTTTCGACTTCCACCAACTGCGCGAAGAACTGCTGCATGAATTGACCAGCGACGGGCACTACGTCGCGCCCCAGCCCGAGCAGATCCGCGATCTGCACCCGGCCTTTATCGCCTGCTGAGCAGAGGTACCCGCCTGATGCCCCAACGTCCCAATTTCCTCGTGATCCTGGCCGACGACCTCGGCTTTTCCGACATCGGCGCCTTTGGCAGCGAAATCGCCACACCCCACCTGGACAAACTGGCCCTGGCCGGGCTGCGCCTGACCGACTTTCACACCGCGCCCACGTGTTCGCCGACACGCTCGATGCTGCTGACCGGTACCGACCACCACATCGCCGGCATCGGCACCATGGCCGAAGCCCTGACACCCGAGCTGATCGGCAAACCGGGCTACGAGGGCTACCTCAACGACCGCGTGGTAGCCCTGCCGGAGCTGCTGCGCGAAGCGGGCTACCAGACGTTGATGAGCGGCAAGTGGCACCTGGGCCTGACGGCCGAGCTGGCCCCCCACGCCCGCGGCTTCGAGCGTTCGTTCTCGCTGCTGCCCGGCGCCGCCAACCACTACGGCTATGAACCCACCTTCGACGACACCACCCCCGGCTTGCTCAAGGCCACACCAGCGCTATACATCGAGGACGATACCTTCGTGGACGAACTGCCCGCGGACTTCTATTCCTCCGACGCCTTCGGCGACAAGCTGCTGCAGTACCTGAAGGAACGTGACCAGAGCCGCCCCTTCTTCGCCTACCTGCCCTTTTCGGCGCCGCACTGGCCGCTGCAGGCACCTACCGACCTGGTGGCCAAGTACAAGGGCCGCTACGACGCCGGCCCTCACGCCCTGCGCCAGGAACGCCTGGTCCGGCTGCGCGAGCTGGGCCTGATCGGCGAACACACCGAAGCGCACCCGCTGCTGGAATTGAACGCGGAATGGGACAAGCTCGATGACAGCCAGCGCCAGGCCTCGGCCCGGGCGATGGAGGTCTATGCCGCCATGGTCGAGCGCATGGACTGGAACATTGGCCGGGTAGTGGAGTACCTGCGCCAGCAGGGCCAGCTGGACAACACCTTCATCCTGTTCCTGTCCGACAACGGCGCTGAAGGCGCGTTGCTGGAAGCCTTCCCGACCTTCGGTCCAGAGCTGATGAGCTACCTGGACACCCACTACGACAACAGCCTGGACAATATCGGCCGGGCCAACTCCTATGTCTGGTACGGCCCGGGCTGGGCCCAGGCCGCCACCGCGCCGTCGCGGCTGTTCAAGGCCTTCACCACCGAAGGCGGCATCCGCGTGCCGGCGCTCATCCATTACCCGGCGCTGGCCCGCCAGGGGCAGATAGGCCATGGCTTCGGCACGGTGATGGACGTGACCCCGACCATTCTCGACCTGGCGGGCGTGCGCCATCCGGGCAAACGCTGGCGGGGGCGTGAGGTGGCGCCAGTGCGGGGGCGTTCGTGGCTGGGGTACTTGTCCGGCGAAACCGCCACGGTGCATGACGACAAGACCGTGACCGGGTGGGAGCTGTTCGGCCAGCGGGCCATTCGCCAGGGGGATTGGAAGGCCGTCTGGATTCCAGGGCCCGTTGGGCCTGCTACCTGGCAGCTCTACGACCTGAGCCAGGACCGTGGCGAGATCCACGACCTGGCTGCCAGCCACCCGGACAAACTGGCGGCGTTGATCGGGGAATGGCAGAAATATGTCGAGGAGACCGGAGTGGTGCTGAGCCAGTCCCCGTTCCAACCTGACTGAGTGTCACGCCCTTCCCGAGCTTCGCCCGCCCCCTGTGGGACCGGGCCAAGCTCGGGAAAAGAGCACCGCGGTGTATCAGGCAGCAGAGCTTGCGCCCACGGGAGCCTCTGCGGGCTGCCGGGTAAAGCGGTTCGCCCGGCCAAAGGTACCGAAATCATTGAACCGCACGCCCATCTCAGCCATTACCCGGTGCGCAACCGGCGCGGTCATCTGGCGAATGTAGAAGGGCTCCTTCACCACAAAATGGTGAATGCCATGGGTGCTGCCGAAGTTGAAGCAGAACGCCTGCAATGGCCACAGCCACCAGGCATTGAGCACCTGGGTCTGTTGCATCACATTGCCCAGCTCTACATCACCGTAGTAATGCATGTTCGAGCTGACAAAATGCAGACAGAAGGTGCGCAACACGTTCGGCCCGACAATCACCACCACCGCGATGTCCACCCAATGCATGACCGCCAGGGTGCTGGCCGACCATTCGATAGGCGCCCCCACCAGCCAAGCGACGCCGTTGGCGGCATGAAAGCCCAGAAACACGTACCACGCACTCCAGTTCATCAGCGCCAGCGGCGCGTAGACCCGCAGAGTACGCTTGAGGATGCTCCACTTGTGCGCCCAAGTCTTGGCCCGCACCATGCGGATCAGTGACGACATCACGTTATCGCCCACCATCAACAGCCTGACCAGGCCCCAGGGTTCACCATTGGTAATGGCGCGCTCTTCCATGTCGGTCTCGGTACCCGACACTTTGTGGTGGTTGAGGTGCAGATGGCGGCGGATCCAAGGGTTGATCGTGCTGGGCCGCGCCAGCCAGACCAGCGCCAGCATCAGGTTATGCACCACCCGCTGCTTGCGAAAATACATGCTGTGAATCAGGTCATGCTCCAGCTCATGGGTCAGCGAGGCGAAGAAGGCGTTGAGCAACAGGCACGCCCACCACGCTATGTAACCGCCGAGATAGAGCGCCGCGCTGCCCACCATGGCGGCCAGCGCGAAGGCCAGGATGCTGGCGCCGATGGCATCCTGATGCTTGAGTATCGGGTACTGGCGACGCAATTCATCGCCCCGGGCCATCACCACCTGGCGAATATGTGCACTGCGTTGTTGTGCATTCAGTCTGTCGGGGCTTGCACAAGTGCGGTCCATGCTTCCATCCTCTTGTTATTGATGGGCACACTGTGCAGCAGCTATAGCAAAAGGACGCTAGCCGTGGACGCCAACCTGTTGACCTCAGGCGCCATTGACCATGCCTGAACCGACCTCGCTTGCCAGCTGGACCCGCGCCTTGCGCAAGCAACTGGACGCCCTGGGACTCGACAGCGCCGCGCTGTGCGAGAAGGCCGGGCTCGACCTGCATACCATGGACGACCCCAAGGCCCGGTACCCATTGTCAGCCACCACCCAGCTGTGGCGCCTGGCGGTTGAAGCCAGCGGCGACCCGGCCATCGGCCTGCGAGTGTCGCGCTACGTCAGCCCCACCACTTTCCACGCGCTGGGCTATGCGCTGGTCGCGAGCGAAAACCTGCGTGAAGTGTTCGAACGCATCGTGCGCTACCACCAGGTGGTCAGCGACGCCGTGGTGCCGCACCTGAGCCGCGAGGATGGCCGGTATGTGTTCTGCCTTGAAGTGCCGGACGACAGCCCGCCACCGGCGCCTGAAGCCATGGACGCTTTCGCGGCCATCTACGTGCGCACCTGCCGCAACCGCCTGGGCCGCGATTATGCGCCCCTGGGCGTATGGCTGACGCGGCCCGCTCCCGTGGACCCGACGCCCTGGCACACCGTGTTTCGCGCCCCCATCCATTTCGCCGCCGCGCAGAACCGCCTGGAATTCGCCTGCTGCGACTTTGAATGCCACCTGGACGACGCCAACCCCGAGCTGGCCGAACACAACGAAGCGGTGCTCAACCGGACCCTGGAGCTGCTGCACCCGCTGACCTGGGAGCGCCGGGTACGCAACGCCATAGAACTGCACCTGCCCAAGGGCGTGCCCTCGGCCGACCAGATCGCCGAATCCATGCACTTGAGCCTGCGCAGCCTGCAGCGCCATCTGGCCGACGAAGGCTGCCGCTATGACGCTCTGCTGGACCAAAGCCGGCAGAACCTGGCGCTGGCGTACCTGCGCGAAGCCGAGCTGGCCCTGAGCGAGATCGGTTACCGCCTGGGCTTCGCCGACGCCAGCAGTTTCAACCGCGCCTTCAAGCGCTGGACCGGGCTATCGCCGGGCCAGTTCCGCGATCGCATGGTCTAGCCCTTTCACCAATGAGGACACAACAATGAAAAACCTCGTCGACCATCTGAGCCAATACGCGGCCTACCACCGTGACCCACGCAACATCGCCAGCCACTTCATCGGCATCCCGCTGATCGTGGTGGCGGTCACCGTGCTGCTGTCGCGACCAGGGGCGGATTTTCTGGGGCTGTGGATAAGCCCGGCGCTGTTCGTGGCGCTGGCGTCGGCGTGGTTTTACCTGCGGCTGGACCGAGCGCTGGGCGCGGTCATGAGCGTGCTGCTGGCGCTGTGCCTATGGCTTGGGGCGGTGCTGGCGGCGCAAGCCACAGCCATGTGGCTTGGCGCGGGAGTGGGGTTGTTCGTGGTGGGCTGGGCTATCCAGTTTGTCGGCCACTACTGGGAGGGGCGCAAACCGGCATTCGTGGATGATGTGATGGGGCTGATCGTGGGGCCGTTGTTCGTGGTGGCAGAGCTGGCGTTCCTGCTGGGAATGCGCCGGGGGCTGAACCGCGACATCGAAGCTCGCTTGCACCCCCTGTAGGACCGGGCGAAGCTCGATCCTACAGGGGGTGCGGTCAAAGGTTCGGGGCCTTTTGCCAGACCTTGGGTTTGAAGAACAGGGTTTCCCCCTTGGCCAGGCCCGACAGGCTGTCGTGGTCCTTGACCACCTCGGCTTCGATCAGGTCGTTCTGCCCTTCCACTTTCAAGGTGACCCGCGTGGTGGCGCCCAACGGGCGGATGTCGCGAACCTCAGCCGGGTGGTGGCCTTCCACTTCCGAGCGCGACAGCGACACCTCGTGCGGGCGGAACAGCACGTGGTTGTCTTCGCCCAGGTGCAGGCGGTTGGAGTCGCCCAGGAAGTGGTAAACGAAATCGCTGGCGGGGTTTTCGTACACCTCACCCGGTGAGCCGATCTGCTCGATCACACCCTTGTTCATCACCACGATGCGGTCGGCCACCTCCATGGCTTCTTCCTGGTCGTGGGTCACGAAAACCGAGGTCAGGTTGATGTCCTCGTGCAGGCGGGCCAGCCAACGGCGCAGCTCCTTGCGCACCTTGGCATCCAGGGCGCCAAAGGGTTCGTCCAGCAGCAGCACCTTGGGTTCCACTGCCAAGGCACGCGCCAGGGCGATCCGCTGGCGCTGGCCGCCGGACAGTTGCTCGGGGTAGCGGTCGGCCAGCCAGTCCAGTTGCACCATGTTCAGCAGCTCATGGACCTTCTCGGCGATGCGGCTTTCATTCGGGCGCTCGGCCTTGGGCTTCATGCGCAGGCCGAACGCCACGTTGTCGAACACCGTCATGTGGCGGAACAGGGCGTAGTGCTGGAACACGAAACCGACGTTGCGATCACGCACGTCAGTGCCCGAGACGTCTTCACCATGGAACACGATGCTGCCCTGGTCCGGGGTTTCCAGGCCGGCGATGATGCGCAACAGGGTGGTCTTGCCGCAGCCGGAGGGGCCAAGCAGGGCTACCAACTCGCCACTCTGGATGTCCAGATTGATGGAGTTCAGGGCCTGGAAGGCGTTGAAGCGCTTGCTGACATTACGAACTTCGATCGACATGAATTATTCCTCCGCAGCGCTATGGCGCAGGCGGTTAATACGGTTCTCGCTCCACTGCTTGAGCAGCAGGATGAAGAGCGCCATGACCAGCAACAGGCTCGCTACCGCGAAGGCCGCGACGTGGTTGTACTCGTTGTAGAGGATCTCGACGTGCAGCGGCAGGGTGTTGGTGACACCACGAATGTGCCCGGACACCACCGACACGGCGCCGAACTCGCCCATGGCACGCGCTGTACACAACACCACGCCGTAGATCAGGCCCCATTTGATGTTGGGCACGGTGACGTGCCAGAACATCTGCCAGCCGTTGGCGCCCAGCAGGCGGGCAGCCTCCTCTTCCTGGGTGCCTTGTTCCTGCATCAGCGGAATCAGCTCCCGGGCCACGAACGGCACGGTGACGAAGATGGTCGCCAGCACGATACCCGGCAAGGCAAAGACGATCTGGATGTCATGGTCGGCCAGCCATGGGCCGAACAGGCCTTGGGCACCGAACATCAGCACGTAGACCAGGCCGGCGATGACCGGCGACACCGAGAACGGCAGGTCGATCAGGGTCACCAGCACGCTTTTGCCACGGAAGGAGTACTTGCTCACGCACCAGGCCGCGCTGACGCCGAACACCACGTTGAGCGGCACCGAAATCACCACGGCGATCACCGTGAGTTTCAGCGCCGACAGGGCGTCGGGCTCCAGGATCGCAGTGAAGAACGCCCCCAGGCCATTGCTCAGGCCCTGGGACACGACGATGAACAGCGGCAACAGCAGGAACAGAAAGAAGATCAGCCAGCCGAGGCCAATCAGCACCCGACGCGACAGGGCGCTGCCCCGGCGGGCGGCATTGGCGCTGGAAGCGGTGAGCGTTGTGGATGCAGACATGTTCAGCGCCTCCTTCAAGGGGTTTCGATGCGCCGCTGCAGCAAGTTGATCAGCAGCAACAGAATGAAGGAAACCACCAGCATCATCACGCCGATGGCGGTGGCGCCGGTGTAGTCGTACTGGTCGAGCTTGACCATGATCAGCAGTGGCAGGATCTCGGTCTTCATCGGCATGTTGCCGGCGATGAAAATCACCGAGCCGTACTCACCCACCCCACGGGCGAACGCCAGGGCGAAGCCGGTCAGCCAGGCGGGCAACAGCGCCGGCGCCAGAATATGGCGAAACACCTGCAGCGGCTTGGCCCCCAGGCAGGCGGCGGCTTCTTCCACTTCACGCGGGATATCGGCCAACACCGGCTGCACCGTGCGCACCACGAATGGCAGGGTCACGAAGGTCAGCGCCAGGGTGATGCCCAGTGGGGTATAGGCGATCTTGAAGCCCAGGCTCTCGGCGAACTGCCCGACCAGGCCGTTGGGGGTGTACAGCGCGGTCAGGGCAATGCCGGCCACCGCCGTGGGCAGCGCGAACGGCAGGTCGATCATGGCATCGATGATCTTGCGCCCTGGGAAGGTATAGCGCACCAGCACCCAGGCCAGCAGGGTACCGATGATGCCGTTGATGATGGCCGCGCACAGGGCGGTACCAAAGCTGAGCCTGAGCGCGGCCAGGGTACGCGGGGAACTGATGATGGCCCAGAACTGTTCGAACGTCAGCTGGGCGGCGTGGACAAACATGACGGCCAGCGGGATGAGCACAATCAGGCTGAGGTACACGACGGTGTAGCCCAGCGTCAGCCCGAAGCCGGGTATGACGGGGGAGATACGACGCGACATATGAGTCCTTGGTTTGGAAGCAGCATCAAGCTGCAAGCGGCATGCTCCAGGCTGGAAGCAGACCCCTTGCAGCTCATCACTTGCAGCTTGCAGCTGCTTTTACTGTGCCTGGTATATTTGGTCGAACACGCCGCCATCGTTGAAGAATTTGGGCTGTGCGGTTTTCCAGCCGCCGAAGTCCTTGTCGATGGTCGCCAGGCTCTTCACTTCCTGGAACTGCTTGGCGTATTGCGCCGCTACGTCCTTGTCCCGTGGCCGGTAGAAGTTCTTGGCGGCGATTTCCTGGCCTTCCTTGCTGTACAGGTGCTTGAGGTAGGCCTCGGCGATTTCCGCGTTGCCCTTCTTCTCGGCGTTTTTCTCGACCACGGCCACCGGCGGTTCAGCCAGGATAGACACCGACGGCACAACGATATCGAACTTGTCCTTGCCGCCGTCCTCCTTCAGTGCCAGGTAGGCTTCGTTTTCCCAGGCCAGCAGCACGTCACCCTGGCCGTTGTTGACGAAGGTAATGGTCGAGCCGCGGGCACCGGTGTCCAGTACCGGCACGTGCTTGAAGAGGGTCTGGATGTACTGCTTGGCCTTGGCTTCGTCACCGCCATTGGCTTTCAGGCCGTAGGCCCAGGCCGCCAGGAAGTTCCAGCGTGCGCCGCCAGAGGTTTTCGGGTTCGGGGTAATGACCGACACGCCATCCTTGATCAGGTCGTCCCAGTCATGGATGCCCTTGGGGTTGCCCTTGCGCACCAGGAACACGATGGTCGAGGTGTAAGGGGTGCTGGCGTCCGGCAGTTTGGTCTGCCAGTTTTCCGGCAATGTCTTGCCCAACTTGGCGATTTCGTCGATGTCGCCGGCCAGGGCCAGGGTCACCACGTCGGCGCGCAGGCCGTCGATCACGGCACGGCCCTGCTTGCCCGAGCCACCGTGGGACTGCTTGATGTCGACTTTGTCGTCAGGGTGGGACTTCTTCCAGAAGTTCACGAACTCGGCGTTGTAATCCTGATACAGCTCGCGCGTAGGGTCGTAGGAAACGTTAAGCAGCTCGTAGTCCTTGGCGACCGCAGAGCCTGCGAACAGCGCACTGGCGAGCGCCGCCAACGCATAGTGACGGATAGACATGGTGAAGCTCCTGGATGACTTTGTAGTTTTTCTGTTGGCTTTTCTTATGGCTGGCGCGGTGGCTCAGCTGGGCTTGTTGCCCGGGTTCTGCAGGCGGAATTTTTCCTTGCGTTCAATCTGCACCACTTGGGCGTTGTGCACAGTGATTTCCACTGCGCCAAAGCGCAGGTCACGTAGCGCGCTCTGGATTTCGCGCAGAATGGTTGCTTCGTCCTGGCCGTCGACGCTACGCAGAGATGCGCTCATGATCATGCTCCTTAGTGTGAGAGGTGTCTTGAACGCTATAGTAGATACGCCGGGTTATACTTAAAAATACTATTTAAGAATGCCCATATAACCAGAAAACCACCCTATCAAGACGTGCACCTAACGAGGCTGGGACCAGGCAAGCTCGGCGGCAGGCATGGGGCGGCCGAACCAGTAGCCCTGGCCCAGCTCACATTGATGTTGCAACAGGAACTGCGCCTGCTCAGGCTGCTCGATGCCCTCGGCATGCACCTGCATGCCCATGCTGCGCGCCAGGGCGATGATCACCCGGACGATGGCGGCGTCGTCCTCGTCCAGCGGCAGGCCGGCAACGAATCCCTGGTCGATCTTGAGCTTCTGCACCGGCAACCGCTTGAGGCGCAGCAATGACGAATAGCCGGTACCAAAGTCGTCGATGGACAGGCGCAGGCCCAGTTCGCGCAAGCGATGCATCTGCTCCAGGGCTGCTTCCGGGTCCTCCATCACCGCGCTCTCCGTCACTTCCAGCTCCAGACGCGCCGGGTTCAGGCCGGTGTCGGCCAGAATCCGCGCCACTTGCTGATACAGGTCCTGATGGCCGAACAGGCGGCTGGAAACGTTCACCGCGATGAAGTCCAACGAGTGCCCTTGAGCCTGCCAGGCACACATTTGCTGGCAGGCACGGGTCATCACCCAGGCATCGATTTCAGCGATCAGGCCACTGCGCTCTGCAACAGGGATGAAATCACCGGGGGGCACGAGGCCACGCTCCGGGTGCATCCAGCGCACCAGTGCTTCCACACCGACCAACTGACGGCTGGCCAGGTCGTGTACTGGCTGGTAATAAACCCGCAATTCCTCCTGGGCCAGCGCGCGACGCAGCTCGGCGGTCATTTCCACCCGTTGCTGGGCGTGGGCGGTGAGCTCTTCGGTGTACAGCGCATAACCACCGCGGCCGTTACCCTTGGCCTTGAACAACGCCGAGTCAGCGTTGCGCAGCAACTGTTCGGGGCCGATGGCGTCACTGGGAAACAGGCTGATGCCGATGCTGGCGCTGATGAACAGGGTATGGCCGTCGACCAGGAATGGCTGCTTGAGGCTGTCGATGATCGCCTGAGCCAGGGTGGCCGCGTCAGCCACCTGGGGCGTATCCTCCAGCAACACGGCAAACTCGTCGCCGCCCATGCGCGCCAGGGTCATGCCGTTTTTCATCAGGCCTTGCAGGCGCGTGACCACCGCCTTGATCAACTGATCGCCTACCGCATGGCCGAGGCTGTCGTTGATGCTCTGGAAATGGTCAAGGTCCAGCAGCAACAGGGCACAGCCACGCTTGTTGGCCTGGGCCGCGGCCAGGGCCTGCTCGGCGCGGTCGTGGAACAGCAGGCGGTTGGGCAGCTCGGTGAGCGGGTCATGCTGGATCAAATGGGCACGCTCGCGCTCGGAGCGTTTGAGCGCGCTGATATCCGAGAACACCGCCACGTAGTGGCTGACGTGGCCAGCATCGTTTTGAATGGCGCGGATGGTCTGCCACTGCGGGTAGATCTCACCACTCTTGCGCCGGTTCCAGATCTCGCCGCTCCAGCGCCCGTCCTGATCGAGGCTGTGGAAAATCTGCCGGTAGAACGCCACGTCATGGCGGCCCGACTTGAACTTGCTGGGGTTGTGGCCCAGCACTTCATCCTCGTGGTAACCGGTGATGTCCATGAACGCCCGGTTGACGTGCACGATGTTGCCCAGGCGGTTAGTCACCAGAACACCTTCCAGGGTGCTGTCGAACACGGCCGCCGCCATGCGCAGCCGCTCGCGCTCGATACGTCCCTGGTCGCCCAGGCCGAAGCAGCGCAGCAGTCGGGCACGGGACAGGAAGATGAGCACGGCTGTGGCCAATACCCAGGCGTAACCATTGATCAGCTGCCAGCGCATGGCCTGAGCCGAATCATCGAAAAGGCTGCTCAATATTTGACCAACCGGCACTAGCCAGAGGAGCGAGGCCAGCAGGTAAAGCAAGGCGGCCCGCAAGGCGCCGCGAGAGGAACCAGGCATATGTTCGAACAAGCCCACTCGAAAAGTCGGACATTATAAAGCAGAAACATTCAGCGACTCTTATCTAAAACCCGCGCTGGTTTTATCGGCCAGCATGCCGATAATGCACTCTGATGTTACTTTTTATTAAACGAGGGCCCTGCAGCCTATGTGGTACAACGGTTTTCTTGACCTGTCAGCCTGGCAAATGGTGGCAGTCACCCTGTTGATGACCCATGTGACGATCGTCAGCGTCACCATCTACCTCCATCGCTACTCGTCCCACCGCTCGCTGGAACTGAATGCCGGGCTCAAGCACTTTTTCCGTTTCTGGCTGTGGCTGACCACGGCACAGAACACCCGCGAGTGGACCGCCATCCACCGCAAGCACCACGCCAAATGCGAAACCGCGGACGACCCGCACAGCCCGGTGGTCAAGGGCCTGGGAACCGTGCTCAGCCGCGGAGCCGAGCTGTACCGTGCCGAAGCGCAGAACGCTGAGACGCTGCGCATCTATGGCAAGAACTGCCCCGAAGACTGGATCGAGCGCAACCTGTACTCGCGCCACCGCCTGGCCGGCGTTTTCCTGATGCTGGCCATCGACCTGGCCTGCTTCGGCGCCATCGGCCTCACCGTGTGGGCCATCCAGATGATGTGGATCCCCTTCTGGGCGGCCGGCGTGGTCAACGGCCTGGGCCATGCCGTGGGCTACCGCAATTTCGAATGCCGTGACGCGGCCACCAACCTGGTGCCCTGGGGCATCATCATTGGCGGCGAAGAACTGCACAACAATCACCACACCTACCCCAACTCGGCCAAGCTGTCGGTGCGCAAGTGGGAATTCGACATGGGCTGGATGTGGATTCGCATCCTCTCGTTCATGCGCCTGGCCAAGGTGCAGCGGGTAGCTCCCATTGCTCACCGTGTAGAGGGCAAGGGCCACCTGGACATGGATACCGCCATGGCCATCCTCAACAACCGCTTCCAGATCATGGCTCAGTACCGCAAGCTGGTGATCGCGCCCCTGGTTACCCAGGAGCTGGCGCGGGTCGATGCCTCCGTGCGCCACCAGTTCCGCCGCGCCAAGCGTTTGCTGTCGCGGGAGACCAGCCTGCTGGACGACCGCCATCATGTGCGCATCCAGACCATGCTCGAACACAGCCAGGCCCTGAAGGTGATCTACGAGAAGCGCCTGGCGCTGCAGCAGATCTGGGCGCGTACCAGCTCCAACGGCCACGACATGCTGGCGGCCATGAAGGACTGGATTCACGAGGCCGAAGCCAGCGGTATCCAGTCACTGCGCGACTTCGCCGCCCAACTCAAGACCTACTCGCTGCGCCCCGCCCTGGCCTGACGCCGTCCATCGGCGCGCCCTTGCGAAGGGCGTGCCGACTGGAACTTCATTACAAAATATTAATCTCACGAATGGATCGCCAACGCGGGCGGGCCTGACGCACCCAGCTGCTCATGCCCGGCCTAACGTGACATTCGAGAATTCGTGATGATGGTCAACAAGCAACCGCAATCGCCACCTTTTGCCCAGATGCCGGCCGCCGCCGAAACGCTGCTGGCGCTGATGCATGCCCAGGGTGAAGTGGCGCGGTTGAGTGAACGTGAACAGCTGTTCAGTTCGTTGCTGGTCAGCGTCAACGCAGTGTTGTGGGCTTTTGACTGGGAAGCCCAGCGCATGATCTACGTAAGCCCCGCCTACGAGCGCATTTTCGGGCGCTCGGCCGGGCTGTTGCTGGCCGACTACAACGAGTGGCGCGACAGCATTTACCCCGATGACCTGGATTACGCCGAGCGCAGCCTTGCCGAGGTACTGGAAAAAGGAGCGGTGGAAGACCGCGAATATCGCATCATCAGGGCCGACGGCCAGATCCGCTGGCTCAGCGACAAGTGCTTTGTCAGCCAGCAAAGCAGCCCGGACCAGCGGGTGATCGTGGTCGGCATCGCCGAGGACATTACTGAAAAGAAGCACCTGGAAGGCGAACTGCAACGCCTTGCGACCATCGACGTACTGACCCAGAGCAGCAACCGTCGCCACTTTTTCGAATGCGCCCATCGGGAGTTCGAGCAGGCACGCCTCGCGGGCCTGGATATCTCATTCCTGTTGCTGGACATCGATGACTTCAAAGTGATCAATGACACCTATGGCCACCAGGAAGGTGACGTGGTGCTGCAGCGCATTGCCGAGACCGGCCGCGCGGTGTTGCGCCGGGGTGACCTGTTCGGCCGTATCGGCGGTGAAGAATTCGCCGCGGTCTTCCCGGGGTGCTCCCCCGAGGTGGCTCAACAGATCGCCGAGCGCCTGCAGCGCGAGATTCAGCGCTTGAGCTTCAACCATGACGGGCAGGTGTACGGCGTGACCGTCAGCCAGGGCCTGACGGGGCGCACCGACGAGGACGGGATCCTCGACAGCCTGTTCGCCCGCGCCGACGCGGCCATGTATCAGGCCAAGCGCCAGGGCAAGAACCAGATCGTGCTTGGCTGATATCCGAAAACCAAAACCATCGACTCAACTGCGCCGCAGGCGCGTGAGGTCCGCCAAATCCATCTTCAATAGCCGTGCCGTCTTGCCATTGGCAATCGGCTCCAGACTCGCCCCCGCCGGCAACCGCGCCAACTGCCCCGCCAGGTTCATGGCCAGCGTATCTCGGCTGTAGACACCGCCCCCAAGCTGATAAATGGCCGCGATCAACTCGCGCAGCTCCAGCGGCAAGCGCCAGCGAGTACGCAGGGCCGACCCAAACGCCGCGCCGAACTCCTTCAAGGCCTTGTCCACCTGCCCCGGCACCAGCACACCGCCAGCCAGCCGCCATTCCTGCAGGGCACGCAGCAACGCCAGGTCGCCCAGGCAATGCAGCAGGCCTGCGCAGTAACAGCGCTCCTGGTCCACGTCCAGGTTGCGCGCCAGGGTGCGGGCGTATTCGGCCGCATGCAGGGAGTCGCTCCAGAACCGTTCGGCGTACTGGGCCAGCTCCGGGTCCGACAACCGCGCGCTGCGCTTGAGCGCCAGCCCCAGGATCAGGTTCATGCTCTGGGTAGCACCCAGCTTCTGCAAGGCCTGCAGCAGCGTCTGCGCCGGGGCATCACGATGATGGGCGGCGCTGTTGGCGGCCGCGATCAGTACCGCGGTGATCTGCGGGTCGGTTCGAATCTCTTCTTCCAGCTGGCGCAAGTTCAGGCCTTGAGCGTTCAAGGCGCGCTTGACCGCCACCTGCACGTCGGCCATCAGCGGGCCGCCATCGGAATACTGGCGGCGCTCCTCGAGAAAAGCCTCAAGCTGCACACCGGCGGTCAACGCTGGAACTTCGCAGAACACTTGCTGCCCCACTGCCAGCAACAGGCCGTGCAGGCGCTCCTTGAGCGATTCCAGGTTCAATGGCTTGGTCAGGTAGGCGGTGGGGGTCAACGGCACTGCTTCGCGCACGCTGGCCGCGTCACTGCGCTCGCTGATCAGAATGAAGGGCGTAGCCCGGCGCTGGCTCTTGTGCCGCACAGTGCGCAGCAGGTCCAGGCCATCGACGCCGGGCAATTCGCGGGCGGCAATCACCAGGTCAGGCTGGCGCTGCAGCAATTGCAAAGCGTCCTGGCCATCGGTACAGACGTCGAGGTGCGCGTCACAGCGCACACTCAACAACATTTGCGTCAGCAGGTCCCGGGTCCAGGGGTCTGCTTCGGCAATCAATACCCGGGGTACTGCCGGGCTATCCTGCGCACTCATTGGCTGTTACTCCGAAGGCATTGCCTACAGGTTATCCAGACATTACGGGCAGCGCCTTGGTTCAGGCAAAAAAATATGCCCTGCATCACACTCTGCCGCAGCCCCCCAGACAAAAAAACCCGCCGAGGCGGGTTTTTTGTTCAGCGAAAACGCTTACGCCAGTTCGGCGAAGCACGCTTCGATGATGGCCAGGCCCTTGTCCAGCTGCTCGTCCGGCGAGGTCAGCGGAACCAGGATGCGCAGCACGTTGCCGTAGGTACCGCACGACAGCAGGATCAGGCCCTTGTCGCGAGCCTTGGCAACCACCGAAGCCACGGCAGCGGCGTTCGGCTTGTGGTTGTCGGCGCCTTCGAACACTTCAACCGCGATCATGGCGCCCAGGGCACGCACGTCACCGATGATCGGGTGCTTGGCCTGGATCTCGCGCAGGCCAGCCACCAGGCGCTCGCCCACGGCCTTGCTGCGGTCCAGCAGGTGCTCTTCCTCGAACACTTCCATCACGGCCAGGGCCGCGGCGCAGGCGATCGGGCTACCGGCGTAGGTGCCGCCCAGGCCACCTGGAGCGATGGCGTCCATGTACTCGGCCTTGCCGCACACACCGGCCAGCGGGAAACCGCCAGCGATGGATTTGGCGAAGGTGGTCAGGTCCGGCGCGACGCCCATCTGTTCCATGGCGAAGAAGGTACCGGTACGGCCGGCGCCCGTCTGCACTTCGTCAGCGATCAGCAGAATGCCGTGCTGGTCGCACAGGGCGCGCAGGCGCTTCATGAATTCTTTTGGCGCGACGTAGAAACCGCCTTCACCCTGAACCGGCTCGATGATGATGGCAGCGATGTCACGCGGCTCGGCATCGTTCTTGAACACGCGCTCGATGCTGGCGATGGAATCGTCGATGCTCACGCCGTGCAGTTCGTTCGGGTACAGGGCGCGGAACACGCCGCCTGGCATCAGGCCCATGCCGGCCGAGTACGGAACGACCTTGCCGGTCAGGCCCAGGGTCATCATGGTGCGGCCGTGGTAGGCGCCAGTGAAGGCGATCACGCCGGCACGGCCAGTGGCGGCACGGGCGATCTTCACGGCGTTTTCAACGGCTTCGGAACCGGTGGTGACCAGCAGGGTTTTCTTGTCGAAGTCGCCTGGTACACGAGCGTTGATTTTCTCGCACACTTCAACGTATGGCTCGTAGGCCAGCACCTGGAAGCAGGTGTGAGTCAGCTTGTGCAATTGAGCTTCGACGGCGGCGATGACCTTCGGGTGCACGTGGCCAGTGTTCAGTACCGCGATACCGCCGGCGAAGTCGATGAACTCGCGACCTTCGACGTCGGTAACGGTAGCGTTCTTCGCCGAGTCGGCGAAGATCGGGTGAATTTGACCAACGCCACGTGGGACGGCTGCCTGGCGGCGTTGCATCAAGGATTCGTTAGTCTTGCTCATGTTTTCCTCATTCGCCGCTCATCGGGCGGCGTGGTTCAAGGACAAAGCAGCAGGGGTCAACGGTGGCAGCATACGATGATCGACTGCCACGGCCTCCCGGCTACCGAAAGGGTTTTGGTGCTACAAAAGACCGCCGCAACGTCGCTCTCGCGCTGCGGCGGTTGCAATACCGCTGCCCGGTCAGATGGACAGGCAGAGGTATTTGATTTCCAGGTAGTCTTCGATGCCGTACTTGGAGCCTTCACGGCCCAGGCCCGACGCCTTGATGCCACCGAACGGCGCCACTTCGTTGGAGATCAGGCCGGTGTTGATACCCACCATGCCGTACTCCAGCGCTTCAGCCACGCGGAACACCCGGCTCAGGTCGCGGGCGTAGAAGTACGACGCCAGGCCGAACTCGGTGTCGTTGGACATGGCGATCACTTCGGCTTCATCGGTGAAGCGGAACAGCGGCGCCAGTGGGCCGAAGGTTTCTTCCTTGGCCACGGCAGCGTTCTTCGGCACGTTGACCAGTACGGTCGGCTCGAAGAAGTTGCCTTCCATCGCGTTGCCGCCGGTCAGCACGGTAGCGCCTTTGCTCAGGGCATCGGCGATGTGTTCCTTGACCTTGGCCACGGCCTTTTCGTCGATCAGCGGGCCGGTGGTGGTGCCCTCTTCCAGACCGTTGCCGATCTTCAGCTTGTTCACCGCGGCTTTGAGCTTCTCGGCGAAGGCGTCGTAGACGCCGTCCTGCACGTAGATGCGGTTGGCGCAGACGCAGGTCTGGCCGTTGTTGCGGTACTTGGAGATGATCGCGCCTTCGACAGCCTTGTCCAGGTCAGCGTCATCGAACACGATGAAGGGAGCGTTGCCACCCAGCTCCAGGGACACTTTCTTGATGTCCTTGGCGCATTCGGACATCAGCTGACGGCCGATCTCGGTGGAACCCGTGAAGGACAGTTTGCGCACGATCGGGTTGCCGGTCAGCTCGCTGCCGATGTCGCCGGCGCTACCGGTAACCACGCTGAAAACGCCTTGCGGGATGCCGGCGCGCTCGGCCAGTTCGGCCAGGGCCAGGGCGGAGTACGGGGTCTGCGAAGCAGGCTTGAGCACCATGGTGCAGCCAGCGGCCAGGGCCGGGCCGGCTTTACGGGTGATCATCGCCGCCGGGAAGTTCCACGGGGTAATGGCCGCGGTCACGCCGATTGGCTGCTTGATCACGATCAGGCGCTTGTCCGGCTGGTGGCCCGGGATGGTGTCGCCGTACACGCGCTTGGCTTCTTCAGCGAACCACTCGATGAAGGAAGCAGCGTAGGCGATTTCGCCCTTGGCTTCGGCCAATGGCTTGCCCTGCTCCAGGGTCATCAGGCGGGCCAGGTCGTCCTGGTTCTCGATCATCAGCTCGAACCAGCGGCGCAGCTTGCCCGAACGCTCTTTGGCGGTCAGGGCGCGCCAGGCTGGCAGGGCCTTGTCGGCGGCTTCGATGGCACGGCGGGTTTCAGCGGCGCCCATCTTTGGCACGGTACCCAGGGTTTCACCCGTGGCCGGGTTGGTGACCTTGATGGTCTGGCCGTTGTCCGCGTCAGCCCATACACCGTTGAGGTAGGCTTTCTGGCGGAACAACTGAGCGTCTTTAAGCTGCATGTCGGCTTCCTTAACAGCACCGTGCGCGCACGGGGCGATTGTTGATTATTGGAAAGGCGTTCCGTGTGGAACTGCCGTCAGGAAATCATACGCCGGGCAAAACACCAAATGCGCACAGGATATTACCCGTGCGAGCGCAGCACCGGACTGGGGAGCGTTTGAAATCTCAAACGAATCCTAGGAGCAATGGGGGTAAAGGACAATAGCCTGTTCGGAAAAAAGAACAAAATTACCCCCAACGGCAGGGTTTTCTGACTGGCGTAGCGGTTGGACCGCAAACTGTGCGGAATCGTCCACACATCACCGCAATAGACGACCACCGCCTAGATGGGTATGATGGCGCCCGCGTTGCACTTGTAGCTCAGCTGGATAGAGTACTGCCCTCCGAAGGCAGGGGTCGTGGGTTCGAATCCCGCCAAGTGCGCCATATAAAAGAAAAGCCCCGAGGTTTGCGCCTCGGGGCTTTTTGCGTTTTAGCCGCTGCGGCCATCTGGGCATCGGCGGTGTGGTCGGGCCGTTTGTGGGACCGGGCGAAGCTCGGGAAGCGAACAACTCGGTTACCCGCCGGGCCTCTTCCCGAGCTTCGCCCGGTCCCACAATGCGTGCGGTAACTACTGCCTACGCAATGATTTGAATCCCGAACACCACACGGCAAGGCTGGTGGTGCCTGTTGCAAGCACAGCGAAAAGCGGTGCGCGCAAGGGGTAGTCCGGTAGCAGGTAAGCCAGGATCAGCGCCCCCGCCAACACGGCCAACGCGTACTTCACTCGCCTGGACGGCAGCACAGCGACCACCAGGTTGATCGCCACCAGCACATGGAAAATCAGCTGCGATGCCATGCCTATGTCGATGCCCCGTGTGATCACGCCACCCCAGTGCCGATACAGGCTGAAGCTGTATGTCCACAGCAGCACGTAGGCCACCATCGCACCGCTGTGGCAGGCCAGGTTTAGCACCAGCGGCATATCAGACCTTCCTGCGCCGAACTCGCCAGGCAATCAGCCCTGCACAACCAAGCACCAGCACGGCAATCACCGCGTAGCGATACGGATGCGCCCACGACCGCGCATCCCGCCAGGCGTGCACGTACGGGAAGCGCGCGGCCGCATCGAAGTCCGGCTCCACGCACTGATGGCCGAAATCCTCGGCGAAGGCCACGGCTGCGCCCTCTTTGACGTAACGCAGGTACACCTTCTCCGCCCGCTCCTGATCGTTCTGCACGAAGTGCGTGGCCTGGCACAGCACCGCCGCAAACGCCTGAGAGCGTTCAGGCACGTTGTCCGCCGCTTTCAGGGCATGCTCCACGGCCACGTAGCGATAGTGGAAACGCTGTGGCTGCGGCTCGGTGGCGGCATAGCGCTGACGCTCACCGTCGGTGACCAGCGGGCCTGGCAAGTCGGAGACGGCGCGCTGCTCGGCGGTATCGCGTGGCAGCGGCTTGCCGTCGGCGCCGTTGCGAGGATAGCTGTAGCGGCCGGCGCCATAGGTGTATGCGCCGCCGAATTCAGCGAAGTCCGGGGCCTGTTCGTAGCCCATGATCTCCATGCCGTGCTGCCGCGCCAGCGTGGCGGCCGCATACCAGGCGCGGGCGCGGGTGGTGTCGCGCCAGGCGTGCTGGGCATCGTCCAGCGCGGCGCCGTAGGCCTTGGCCCAGCCACGAGCGGTAGCGGTCACCAGGTAAGGCTTTTCGGTTGTCTGGTCATAGCTGGTGTCCACGTTGCGCGGGTCGCTGTCCTCGGGGAAGTAAGGCAGCGCTTGCTGTATACGCCCTTCCCGCACCAGGCGGCGAGCCAACAGTGAACGCAAGCGGTCACCCTGGGTAAAGCGAGGGTAGGCGTTCTGCGTACTCCACGCAGAAAATTCCTGCGGGCTGAAATCCTTGAAACCGGCAGGCGTTGCCGGAACAGCGGAAGCGGGCACATGCTGATCGACGTAAGCCTTGAGCTCGTCGACCGTCAGCACGCGCTCGGCCACGTAGGCCATGTCGCCGTAGTAATCACCGCCGCTGTACTCGCTGCCACCGGCCGCGATCTGCGCCGCCACGTAGAACTGATCCAGCGCCTGCACGTAGTCGCCACGCGACAGGGTCAGCACGCCCTGCTCGCCCTTGATCTGCGCACCCACCACCGGCTCGACGCTGTTATCCAGCGTGGGGAACGACTGGGACGCCTGCGCGTAGGCCTGCGCGGCGGCGGGTGTATTGCCCTGGCGCAGGGCCAGCTTGGCCCGTACCCAACCGGCCAAGGCGCTGGACTGCTTGTCGACCAGGGCCTGGGCCATGCTGTAGTCACCCACGCGGTACGCCAGCGCGGCCAGGCGGTCGGCGCCTTGCACGTGCTGTATCTCTTTTTTGCGGATCGCCTCGACCAGCGTCTTCAGCACAGCATTGCTGGTGTAGTCGGCGGGGGTGTCGGCGTTTTCACCCAGCACATCACTGGCTCGCCCGATGGCGTAGGCCACCAGCAGCCGTTGGCTCAGCGGATCATCGATCACCGACGCGGCAGTATCGCCGTCGCTGAGCAGCCACTCGGCGAGGATGCGTAACGACTGCAGGCCGATGTCCGAGCCACGCGCGGCCTGCTCGGCATACAGCGCAATGGCACGCTGCAGGTTGGCGGGGGTGATGCCGTTGGGGCACTCAGTGCCATTGGTAAAGTCGGTGTAGTCGCAGCGTTGCTGGCCATTTACCAGGTACAGGCGGGCTTCTTCACCGTAACTGCTGACGGCCAGGCCCCAAGGGTCGGAAGCCCCGGCCAGTGCCAGGGTGCGAGCCTGGTTGAAGGCCTGCGCTGCGGCACTTTGCTCGCCACGCTCGGCATGCAACCGGCCCAATGCGTACGCCGCCCAAACCGAACGGGCCGCGCCCTGTTCGGCAGGCAGGTCCAGCACCGCCTGGAAACGCTGGGCGGCCAGGGCCTGGGATTCATCCACGCACCCTTGCGCCTCTGTCGTACAGCGTTGCGCCGCCTTCAGATCCACCGCACCGGTGGTGTACAGCCGCAAGGCAGGCGGCAGCGCGCTGCCCAAGGCATAAGCCGCGGCGTCGCTGTCGGCTTGACGCATGGCTTGCAGGGCAGTCCATTGGGCCGCGGGCAGCGAAGCCTGATCAGGCTTGTCGGGGGTCACTGGTTCGCCATAAGGGTTGTTGTCGCGCTCATAGGCCTTGAGCGCGTCCGCAGGTGTAATCCAATGCGTTGCCTCGAAGGCGAACGAATTGCCGGGCGGCGACGCCAATGCCTGCGCACGATCATCCAGCACCTGCAGCGGAAAGAACGGCCCGCAGGCCATCACCGCCACGGTGCCGGTCGACAGGGCGACGGCGATGACCGTCGCCAGTTTTTTACGATTCCACATGCAGCGATTCCTTTCCTTGTTCACAACGAAGCCAACCGATGGGGCGCTGCTTGCCAGGCCGAAGCAGCCCGGGTTCGCGCGCCTGGAACAACAAGCCATCGGCCGTGCGCTCCATGAAATAACCATTGATACCGTCTGCCGCCGCGCAGCGCCCGGACACCTTGACGGCGGCAGGGGGCAAGCCATCACCTACGCCGGTATTGGTGAGCACCAGGTCGAACAACTGCGCGTCACCGGTGCCACGCAATTGCGCGGAGATGACCGGATCGATGGGCGAGTTCGTCAATACCGCGCGCCACGTCGACGGGCTCCAGGCGCGGGTGTCCTGCTCGGTGGGCAGGCGAAACCAGACAATGCCCGCCAACCCTTTGGGCGGATCGGCTGACAGCTGGCGGGTGAAATCCTGAAGGTTTTGCGGGTCGGCCATCAGTTCGTGGGATTCCATCCCGGTGACCAGCATCGAGCGCTCGCTTTCGATGCTGACCACGCGACCGTCGCGGTCCCAGGCCACACGGCTGCCATAGGCAGGCAGCGCGACGCGCCAGGGGTTGTGCATATGGGCGGCGAATGCGTCGAGCCAGGTGCGGGCGGCCTTGGGGTCGAACAGCCCTACCCGGGGGTTCTGTACGGCGTGGACTTGCAGCACGGCTTCGTCAACCTGGCCCAGCAGGCTGTCTAGCGCAGCGCTGTTGAGCCAGGTGGGCAAGGCGGTGATCGACAGATGTTCGTTGCCGTGCAGCGTGGCGCGCAGGCTGGCCAGCCAGTGAGCGTAGGCTGGGAGCCGGGCGGTGGCGCAGTCATGGTCGATTTCTATCCCGGCCAACGGGACGCCGCTGGCGCGCCATGTCTGCAGGGTACCCTCGACTTGTTGCAGCAGGACCTTCTCATCGAACTTGGCGAGCTGGCCGTCGATGCGTATGACGGCGATGATCGGTTTGCCGCTGGCCTTCAGTGCAGCCCAGTCCGGCGCCGTGGTTTGCCACTGCCCGTTGGCATCGGCCTGCGCGGCCAGCACGCGCCAGTGGCTGATGATGTCGCTGTTGGACTGCACGGCGGCTACCAGCGCGGGCGTCCACTGGCGTTGCCAGATATAGGCGTCGTTGGGCAGCACCACGGGTGGGCGTGAGCAGCCTTGGGCGATGGTCAGCAGCAGCGTGGCCAGGGCAAGGCGGACGAGGGATAGGGGCATGATGGGGAGAGGCGAATTCCGTGTCGCGGGGTGGGGAGTTTACCCCATGGGCCGTGTGCACGGTCAGCCCTGTAGCCGCTGCCGACAGGCTGCGCTGGCCCCCATGTGCGCTGGAGATATGCAGTGAGGCACAGGGCCAGCGCAGCCTTCGGCAGCGGCTGCGGGTTCGCTGCCAGGCAGGGTACCGATGCATCGTTCTTCACGCCGCTGGACAGCAGCCGGTCAATGGAGGCTTGCGCGGCGGTATCTCCTGCCTTCATCGCCGCCCGGTAGCACGCCAAAGCGCGTGGCGGGTTCTTCGCAATCAGGTCGCCCGCCCCGAGTGCCTCGGCTAAATCGTGAAGCCCTCTCGCGCTTCCGGACATTGCCGCCGCTTCCAGCACACCCTGGGCTTTCTGCGGCGCAACGCATGCACCTTCACGCGGCGTATCGCCCCCATCGCAGTAGAAAGTGGCCAACGCCAATGTCGCATCCGGGATGGTCTTGGCCGCCGCCTTGAAAAGCCGCTCCGTCTCGGCATAGCCCGGATACGCCGCCATGCCCGAAAGCCCGAGGCCTGCGGCACCATAACTTGACTCCGGGTCCCCGGATGCGGCTGCGCAGACAAGGTAATCCATGGACGCCTGAAAAAACTCGGCCGTCAGTGGATAACGTTCCGGGCCGCCCAATTGACCGTACAAGTCTGCTCTGCCCGCACAACGCTGCTCGACAGGGGACATGCCTGGTCTGTCGGGCAGGGTTAGTTGGGCATCGCGGACGGACCAGTCTTCAATGCCTGACAGCAGCCAGCAGGTGTTGCTGTGCTGGAACGTGTAGATCTTGATGTTGCCCAGCCCGCCCCGTTTGTCGGTGTAGGTGGCTGAGTTGCCGTCCGGGCTGATGACGACTGACGTCACGGATGGCTCGGCGGCAGGCATCAGGGGGTAATGCAGGGCGCGGGAGTCCACCAGCGGCTGGTAGGGAAGCAGGGGGCCGGAGGGGGATTTGAGTAGGGTGAGTTTGCGGATGTAGTGTTGGTGGTAGTTGGATTGGAGGGTTGTGTTGGTGGAGAAGGCGGTTAAGAATTGATTAAAATCGTTAGAGGGACACTGACTAACTGGCTGATCGGCATACCCAAAGCTTGGCAGCAAAAGCATCAGCCATACGAAACACAGCACACACCAGCGCTTTACAACCCTAGAAAAAATCATGCCTCGCATTCCGGATCAAATACATTAAGAAACTTTCAACTCTCGAAATGAAAACCCTTTGACATTCATCGACTCCACATCATCCTTAAATTTTTGCGAGACCACTACCACCTTTGGCGACTCCGCCACCCTGAATATATCACAAGTAACATCATCCATATCGCGCAACACCAAATCATAGACAACATAACCATCAGGCCACTCATCATACTTAGAGCGCTGCCTATCAAAAATCCCTACCAACGAAGTATCAATGAATATTGCAACATGACTTTTTACCGGACTATTTATACGTACCTGTGGAAACTTCTTCAAGTAATCCAACCCATCATAGACCTTCCGAGAAAAAACAATAACAGGACGAAAATACGTAAAAACATCAGATGCAGATTTCCCTCTCTTGTGCTCGGTATTGTAAACCAGATCGTAGACCCCGGCCTCCTCATCTACAGTAGCCTCACCATACGCAAGGGCGACAGAGAATTCATAAAGTCCAAGAGAGCTCGGAGAATCCAAAAGCGATTTAAACTTGTCATCCTGCACCAGCACGTAAAATTTTCTCATCAAAACCTCAATTAAACAGGTCGGACCATTTCGCATTTCTGCCGCTGGAGAGCAGCTGTTCTCGGATACCGGCGAGTGCTTTCAACACAGCTTGTTTGCCCCCGGCCCTATCTGCGGCAATGATAATATCATTGACAGCGGTCACATAAGAATTGGGGTGCCTTCCGTTATGCAATATACCCGGCACACTACTATCCATATTGTGTCGATTCGGAAGAAACACACCATTCTCCGCACCATCGACATCAATACCATGATTCCTCAATATCCTCCTGGCTGGATCCGCCATCTTTGAAGTATCACCTACCAAATGGTGCGCAGCGGTATTCCGCGGCCTAGAAACACCACTTTCCACCATCTTATTGCCTAACTTAATAGAGCACAGCCCAGCGGGATCAACCCAAGTTACAGGATTGTTGGCGTACTGATATAAGTTCTCCCCTCCCACCAACCCAATCGGATCCGGCGAAACAAACCGCCCCACATCCGGATCATAAAACCGAAACGTGTTGTAGTGCAGCCCCGTCTCCCGGTCCAGGTACTGCCCCTGAAACCGCAGGTTCTGCTCTTCAATGTAGTACGGCTCCCGCACCTCCTCGACCGTGTTGCCCCACACCTGATACTTGGCCCGCCACACGGTATGGCCGTCCGTTTCGGTCAGTTGTTCAGGCAGCCCGTTCAGGTCGTTGTGGTAATAGCGAATCCGCGCCTCAGGCCCAATGCCGTCGACCCGCGCCAGCGGGTCGTAGCTGCCTTCGCTGGAGTAGAGATAGAGGCTGCTGTGGCCTTGGCGATGCTCCTGCAGCAGCCGCAATCCATCCCAATCAAACCGCGTCTCGCCCAGCGGAAAGCCCTTGGCGTCATGCTCGCTTTTGCCAATCCGCCGACCCAACGGGTCGTACGTCATGCGCAGCACTGTCTCGCGGTGCCCATCCTGGGTCCGAATCTCTTTGATGCGATGCTCAGCGTCATAGCTGAACCGCTGCACCACATGGCTGCCCTTGCGCTTCTCGATCAGCCGGCCAAAGCCATCGTAGCGGTAGCGTTTGTCCTGATAGGTCAGCAGTTTGTTGTGCACCACCAGTCCTGCGCCCACGCCCGGGCCGTCGAGCAGGTTGGCGGCCGCGTCGTAGGCGAAGGTTTCGGTGCGGGCGCCGGATTGGGCGGCCATGATTCGGCCGGTGGCGTCGTAGTGCAGCAGGTCCTGGCGGCGCTCATCGTTTTGCTGATCGAAGCGGCCGATCAGGTTGTCGCTGGGGTCATATTCGTATCGCTTCTGTACCGGTGCCGGCAGCACGGCCGGCAAGCTGCTTACCCGGCGTTTGCGGCTGAGCAAACGGCCGCTGCGGTCGTAGTCGCTGCGGGTATTGAGTTGGCCTTGGGTGCGCAGTACTTCGCGGTGCAGCCGGTCGCGCTCGAAGTCGCTGATCACGCGGCCGTCGAGGTTGAGTTGGTGCAGGTGGCCGCTGCCGTAGTACAGACGGTTCAGCCAGCGGCCGTCCGGCAATTGGGTCTGGATCAGGTTGCCGAGTTCGTCGTAGTGGTGCTGCAAGGTGCCAGCGGCACTGGTGTCTTGCAGTAATTGGCCGAGGGCATCGTAGGCGAAGCTCAAAGTCTGTTCGCTGCCGTCCCAGCCAGTGAAACCAATCTCGGTGAGCTGGCCGACAGGATCGTAGGTGTAGGCAGTACGGCCATCGTCGGTCAGCTTGGCTCGCAACTGGCCGATGGCGTCGCGCTCCAGCCAATGCAGGATCGGTGCGCCATCCTCTACCACAGCCAAGCCGGTGCCATGGGGCGCCGGGCGGTATTGCACGGCAATCACGCTGTTCATCGCATCGTAGCCGTAGCGCCGGGCGCTGCCGTCCAGGTCCTGCTGTTCGATCAAGCGGTCACCAGCGTCCCAGGTGAAGCGGTAGCTCTCGCCGTTTTCATTGGTCAGCGCCTGCAGGCGGCCATAAGCGTCGTAGCTGAATTGCACCCGGCGATTGAGGGGATCAAGGCGCTGGCGTACCTGACCTCGGCTGTCTCGCTGGTAACGGGTGGTGTGGCCTGCAGGGTCGGTGTAGGCGAGCAACTGGCCGCTGGCATCACGCAGAAATTGTTCGCTGCGCCCGTCAGGCAATTCGCTGCGGATGAGGCGACCCAAGGCATCGTGGTGGTACAGGGAGCTTTCGCCCAAGGCGTCGGTGACGGCTTCCAGATGCCCACGCCTATCGTAGGAAAACTCCGTGGGGTAGCCCGAGCAGTCCACGTGCTGGACGATCTGCCCGGCATCGTTCCAGCGTAGCTTCTTGGACTTGCCGGTTGCATCGATGATTTCCACCACCTGCCCATGACCATCATGGCGGTAGCAGGTGGCATGGCCCAAGGGGTCGATTTCTTCGATCAGGTTGCCGCGTGGGTCGTAACGGTAGCGCCAGCTGTTGCCCGCAGCGTCCGTTTCGGCCAGCGGCAACGACCAGATGTCCAGCCACGCGGTGCTCTGGGTTTGGCCCAGGGCATCGGTGGAAACGGCAAGGTTGCCGGATTCGTCATAGGCGAAGGTCCACTGCCCGCCCTTGGGGTCGACGGCGCCCAGCAGTTGGCGTTCGTCGTTCCAGTCGAAGTGCCATGCCTGCCCGAGGTTGTCCGTGGAACGAATGATCTGGAACTGCGGGTTCCACTGCCGTGTGCTGCGGCGGCCCAGCCCATCGGTGATGACGGTCAGGCCCAGGTCCAGGTCGTAGTCGAACTGGTAGTGCTCACCGTCATCGGTCCAGCTGCGCGTCACACGCCAGTCGCCGTCGGCGAAATACGCCCATTCGTAGAAGCTGCGCAAGCCGGTGGGCAGCTGGTGCTCGACCATGCGCCGGCCGCCATCGTAGGTGAAGTGGCGTACCTGACGGTTCTCGGCATCGATGACTGCGGCCAGGTCGCCAGCGTGATCGTAACGGTACGATGCCAAACGCTCGCGGCTGTGGTCTGGCCAGACGCGATCCACGGCCGCCACGCGGCGCGGCCACTGCGCGTCGTAGAGCACCTCGGCCTGCACCACTTCACGATCATCGTGGATACGCGCCAATCGGCCAAGGTCGTCGTAGGTCAGGTACAGGCGGTTGTCGTTACGGTCGCCCAGTTGCGAAAGTCGCAGTAAGGAAGGGCTGACGGGCTCGAACAAACGATACAGGCCATCCACGCTTTCGATCAGCAATTGGCCGTTTATATGCCGGCGTACGCTCAGGCCCTCGCCCGCGCTGAACACCGCGCTGCCAAGGGAGATCGAGCCCATCTCGATGCGCCGGCCCTGCTCATCGGTGTAGACCAACTGATCGCCACCCTCGGGGTGCGCCAGCACTTCGACTTGCACCTCGAACTCGACGCTCCAGCCTGCGCCAAACAGGCCGTCCTGGCGCAAGTCGGCACTGCTGTAGAACCGTCGCCATGCCAACGGCATGATGCCGGGCAAGACGAAATCGGTATCGTCATCGCCGGTGAGCACTTTGGCGCCCGTGGCCGCATGCACCGGATGGGGCGAGCCGATGATGGCGTTGGCCGCCGCGCCGATGGCCTGATCGACGACAAACCCGCGCACCATCCCCAGGGCCATGCACGGCAGGCGGCTGAAGAACTTGCCCTTGCCGCCGCGCAATGCAAGCAACACGCTGATCGCCAGGCCGACGCCGGGCGTTTTGCCGCTGCGGATGTCGCGCACCACTACCGCCCCACCACCGATGCGCACGTTGGACGAAATCAGGCCGCTGCTGACGACCGTGGCTTCGCAGGTGCTGCGATCGCCACTGCGCACCGCCGGCTGCCCATTGATGCTGACCTTGCTCGAACCTTCGGCGAGGAACTGCGGCGCACCGGGTGGGTGTTTGGTGCAGATGACCATGTCGTCCGGACAGGGCACGGCCAGGGGCGAAGCCATGGCAACCGTGGGCTGCCACAGTTGTGAGAAAAAGCCCTTGGCCATGTCCAGGAAGCTGCCTTCCTCGGGCTCGGGCTGGGCGATATCGGTACCAGCGGCCTGCGCCGGGGTGCCCAGTTTCCCGGCGGCGCGGGCAGCAGGCTGGCCATTGATGAAGACATTGCCGGAGCCGGTGAGGATGTTGGCCGCAACCACTGGCGGAAACAGGGCATTGGCAATGCCATCGCAGACAGTCGTCAGCCCCTTGTCCAGCCCCGTGGCGCTCATGCCCATGCCCACGGCCACGCCCATGACCGCGCCGAACACGCAGGCACCCAGGCCGCCGGTGGCAACTGTGATACCGGTGGCGGCCACGACCGCAGCCGTCGCCAACGCACCGATGGCTGCGTAGGCCGCCACCTCCAGCACCCCACCGAGGATGTCCGCCATCATCGACGAATGCATCAGGGCGTCGCCCTGGCGAGCGGCCCACAAGGCGTCAGACATGATCAGGAGGTCGGCTGAAGAACGAGCGTCTGCTTGATCGCCGCCCAGTGCGCCGCCTCTGCATCGCCAAGGGGCTGCGGCTTCACATAGCTGAGTGCGAGCATCTGGCGGGTACCGGGCAGCACCAGCGCCAACTGGTACTGAAATACCTTTTCAGCGCCTTTGCTGAATTGGCTTTGCAGTTCGAAGGCCGGCACATCCCCCGCCTGACCTACCTGCACCGCCATTGGAGCCTGAAAGCGCAGGTCCTGGATTTGTTGCTGCATGCGCTGAAGTTGGCCTTCGAAGTTGCTTTGCAGGGTTTCACCTTCGGCCAGCACGCTGCGGCTGATGATCAGCGAAGTGCCCAGGGCGGCAAACTTGAGGATGTTGATGGAGGCGTCCTGCACTTCAGCATCGGGCAGCTGAAATTGCAGTTCGTGGGTACGGTAAGTCATGAGCCACTGCCTTGGGGCTTGGGAAACATGGCGGCTACGTTGCTGTCGATGCTGCCCTTGACGCCTTGGCCGTCCGGGGTAGCACCGGCTTCGCCGCCGATATTGAGGTTGAGGTTGCCGCCGGTGTTGAACTGCGCGTCCTTGCTGGCGAAGAAATTAATGGCTTTGCCGGTCAGGTTGATCTGGCCGCTGGCGTTGAGTTCGAGCACGCTTTCACCGCACACCAGGCGCAGGTTTTCACCCACCTCGATGAGGTAGCTGACACTGATACTGTCTTTCTTGGTGGCGCCCACCATCAGCACGTCGTTGTCCTTCACGGCGCGCACACGGTTTTCGCCAATGGTCGCGACCTCGCTGAAGTCGACCGTCTTGGTGCGGTTATGCCCCACCCAATGGGTCTCGTCGTTCTCCACCTCAATGTCCTGATTACGCTCGGCATGAATGAACAACTGCTCGGCGCCCTTCTTGTCTTCCATGCGGATTTCATTGAAGTTGGCCGGCGTGCCGCCCTTGCTGGAACGGCTCTTGGTGCCGCTCTGGGTGGCGTTCGCAGGCAGGTCGTAAGGCACCGGCTGCTCGGCGTTGTACACCCGCCCGGTGATGATCGGTCGGTCGGGGTCGCCTTCCAGAAAGCTGACGATCACTTCCTGGCCGATACGGGGAATCTGCATCGACCCCCAATTCTTGCCGGCCCAGGCCTGGGACACGCGAATCCAGCAGGAGCTGTTTTCGTTGGACTGGTCGTGCCGGTCCCAATGGAAGTGCACCTTCACCCGGCCGTATTGGTCGGTCCAGATTTCCTCGTTGGCAGGGCCCACCACCACGGCCGTTTGCGGGCCGCGCACGATAGGCCGGTGGGTCAGTGCCAGCGGCCGGAAACTTTGCTGGGCATCAATGCAGCTCAGGTGGCTTTCGAACTGCAATTGGCTGGCGCCCTGCCCGCTTTCCAGGTCTTCCTGGGTGATGAAGTAGCGGTTGGCGACGATCAGGTACTCACGGTTCTGGTCCTGGCGCGCGAAATTGCTCAGGCTGAACAGATGCCCTGCGCCGAGGCCGCGGGCGTTGCCGGTCAATTCCACGCGTTCGTGCAGGCTTTGCAGGGCCTCTACACGGGTGCGCGAGTAGTGCTCGCCGTGCTGGCTCTGCACGTAGGCGCCTGGGTAGTCATACAGCGGGTAGTCGGCGTAGTCGTGCGGCCGCGGCACTTCGGCACGCACGTCGATGCGCGCGCTGGGGCGCTGGAAGTCGTAGTCGTTGAGCTCCACCGAGCCGGACTGCACCTCTTGCGCCAGGCGCCAGTCGAACAAATGGTCGCGCTCACGCTGCTGGCCGTCACGGGGGTAGAACGGCACCGTCGCATAACCCGGGGCGCTGACGTGAGCGCCATAAGCGTCGGCCAGCACCAGTACGTGGCGGTCTTTCTCGTGGCGGAAGTAGTAGTAGATACCTTCCTTTTCCAGCAGTCGGCTGACGAAGTCGAAACTGGTTTCCCGGTACTGCACGCAGTATTCCCACTCGCGATAGGCGAGGGTCAGCAAGTCTTCGAAATCCGAGAAACCCAGGTCGCGGAATACCTGCTTGACGATCTGCGGCACGGTCATGTGCTGAAAAATCCGGCAGTCCGAGGTGCGCGTCAACAGCCACAGCCAGGGTCGCAGGGTCACCTGGTAGCTGGCGAACTGGCCCCGGCCATTGTTCTGGCTGCAGCGTGCTGCCACACCATGAAAATAGCGAGTGCTGCCGTCATCCAGCTGCAGGCCCAGTGACATGGGTTTGCCCAACAGCAAGTTGAGGTCGATATCCGGGTCCTGAGAGGTCAGTTGCAGATCGTAGGCGTACAGCCGCCCCAGCTCCTCCACGCCCCCCATGTCCTTGAGCAACAGGACATTGTCGGCGAGGGGGCTGTAGACCTGAACCAGGCGTGAGCTTTGGCTGAAGAACATGGTCAGTGGCTGCTACCGAAGTCGTACTGCAGGTCGCCGTCACGGGCCGTGATACGCACCCCGGCCAGGGGCTTGCCTTCGAGCATGCGGGTGAGGAACTCGCGGCTCATGTCAGGCAGCAGGCTATTGGTAAGAATGGCGTCGATCATGCGCCCGCCACTTTCGTTCTCGGTGCAGCGCGAGACGATCTGGTCGATAACCGCGTCATCGTACTCGAACGCTACTTTGTGGGTGCTTTCCACGCGCCGCTTGATGCGGTCCAGTTGCAGGCGGGTGATGGCCTTGAGCATGTCATCGCTGAGCGGGTAGTACGGAATGGTCACCAGGCGCCCCAACAAGGCCGGCGGGAAGATTTCCAGCAACGACGGGCGCAGGGCCTTGGCGATATCGTCCGGGTCCGGCGCGGCACGCCCCGGTTGGCAAAGGGTGGCGATGGTTTCGGTGCCGGCGTTGGTGGTCAGCAGGATCAAGGTGTTCTTGAAGTCGATCAAGCGGCCTTCACCATCTTCCATCACCCCCTTGTCGAAGACCTGGAAAAAGATCTCATGCACATCGGGGTGGGCTTTTTCCACCTCGTCCAGCAGCACCACGCTGTAGGGCTTGCGCCGTACCGCTTCGGTCAGCACGCCGCCTTCGCCATAGCCCACGTAACCGGGCGGTGCGCCCTTGAGGGTGGACACGGTATGCGCCTCCTGGAATTCGCTCATGTTGATGGTGATGATGTTCTGCTCACCGCCATATAACGCCTCGGCCAGGGCCAGGGCCGTTTCGGTCTTGCCCACGCCAGATGTGCCGGCGAGCATGAAAACGCCAATCGGCTTGCTGGGATTGTCGAGCCCGGCGCGGGATGTCTGGATGCGTTTGGCGATCATCTTCAGGGCGTGGTCCTGGCCAATGATGCGCTTGGCCATGAGCTGGTCGAGCTTGAGCACCGTCTCTATTTCATTGCGTGCCATGCGCCCCACCGGAATACCGGTCCAATCGGCGACCACCGCGGCCACGGCCTGGTAGTCGACAGTAGGCAGAATCAATGGTGTTTCGCCCTGCAATTCACCCAAGCGTCGTTGCACATCGCGCAACTGGGCGCGCTGGGCATGGTGGCCGTCTTCGCTGTCTACCACACCGGCGCTTTCACGCAGGCTGGCACGCAGCATCAGCAACTCGTCCACCAGGGCCTTCTCTTCGCTCCATCGGCCTTCCAGCTCGGCCAGCCGCGCGCGTTCAGTGCCGAGCGCATCGTCCACCGCGGCCTGGCGCTGGCTGACATCCACGCCCACGGCGTATTCGCGGGCAATGATGGCCTGCTCGGTTTCCAGCGCTTCGATACGCCGGCGGCTGTCATCCACCTCGGCGGGTACCGCGTGCAGACTGATGGCGACACGGGCACAGGCGGTGTCCAGCAGGCTGACCGATTTGTCCGGCAACTGGCGCGCGGGAATGTAGCGATGGGACAGCTTGACCGCGGCCTCCAGGGCTTCGTCGAGTACCTGAACCTGATGGTGTTTTTCCATGGTCGAGGCCACGCCGCGCATCATTAGCAAGGCATTGGCCTCGGAAGGCTCGGCCACCTGCACCACCTGGAAGCGACGGGTCAGGGCCGGGTCTTTTTCGATGTGTTTTTTGTACTCCGCCCAGGTAGTGGCGGCAACAGTGCGCAGGGTACCGCGGGCCAGCGCCGGTTTCAGCAGGTTGGCAGCATCGCCGGTGCCGGCGGCGCCACCGGCACCGACCAAGGTGTGGGCTTCGTCGATGAACAGGATGATCGGCTTGGGCGAGGCCTGAACGTCTTCGATGACCTGACGCAGGCGCTGTTCGAACTCGCCTTTCATGCTGGCACCGGCTTGCAGCAGGCCAACGTCCAGGCTGCGCAGTTCCACGTCCTTGAGCGCGGGCGGTACGTCACCGGCAACGATGCGCAAGGCAAAGCCCTCGACCACGGCGGTCTTGCCCACACCGGCCTCCCCCGTGAGGATGGGATTGTTCTGGCGGCGACGCATGAGGATGTCCACCAGTTGGCGGATTTCGTCGTCGCGCCCCACGATAGGGTCGAGCTTGCCACTTCGCGCTTGCTCGGTGAGGTCGACGGTAAAGCGCTTGAGTGCTTCCTGCTTGCCCAGCGCGCTGGGGGCAATGGCGCCGCTGGCCTCCCCGGGCGCCGCCGAGGTGAAGCCATCGGTAGCCGCCAGGGCATTTTCCGGCGAGTCGCCCACGTATTCGTCGAAGCGCTCGGTCAGGCTCTCCACCTTGAGCTTGTCGAACTCGGCACTCAGGCCCAGCAGCGCGTGGCGCAGGCTTGGGGTCTTGAGAATACCGATAACCAGATAGCCGGTGCGCACCTGGCTTTCACCGAACATCAGGCTGCCGTACACCCAGCCGCGCTCCACACTCTCCTCGACTTGCGAGGACAGGTCGGTGATCGACGTCGAGCCACGGGGCAAGCGGTCCAGGGCTTCGGTCAGGCCCTGGGCAACACGTGCCGGGTCCAGGTTGAACTGGCGAATGATACGGTGCAGGTCGCTGTCCTGCAGTTGCAGCAACTGGTGGAACCAGTGCGCCAGCTCCACATAGGGGTTGCCGCGCAGCTTGCAGAATACGGTGGCGGCTTCGATAGCCTTGTAGGCCACGCTGTTGAGTTTGCCGAACAGCGCGGCGCGGCTGATTTCACCCATGGGTCAAGTCCTTTGCAATGTGAGGGTCGGCGTAATGCCGTGACAGCAGCAGGTCGGCAGCATCCGCGCCGGGGCTGCCAAGCCAGGTGTTGAAGCCCAGGCGGCTTTCGCCGGCCAGTGTGGCGGGGGGGATCTGTCCCTGCTGCAGGACCAGGTTCAGGTCCCAGTCCAGCTCATCGCCCTGATACTCGCGCACCCAGGCCGCCACCTCGAGGAACAGGCTGGCCCCGGGCAACAGGGCCATGTAGCGGTCCAGTGGCAACGGGCCCATGCGCAGGCGGAACTTGTGCTGACGGTCCCAGACATGGCTGCCCAGGCACAGGTCTTCACCCAGGCGGCAGTGCTGCACGCCCAGGCGATTGCGGTCAGGGATGGGCAACCACTGGCCGACGAACTCTTCGATGCTCACGGGAACGCCGAAGTACTCGCTCAGGATCGAGCGCAGGCCATCGGGGTATCGGGTCTGCGCCGCGAGGTGGCCGCTGTAGTGGAACTTGGCGCTATCGGCGAGCGGCCCCTGGCCGAGCAGGCTGTCCATGCCGCGGCCGCACAAGGCCGCCAGGCGCGCCGACCAGTAGTCGTCATCGGGGCGGTCATGGCTGACCGTCGGCCGCGCTTCGGCCCAGGCCCGGTAGAACAGGCTGAGCAGACGGTGGTGGAACATGTCCAGGAAGTGCTTGGTGGTGCTGTCGCCCTGGTTACGCTCACGGTCGCGTACGTACTCGGTCATGGGCAGCGGCATGGGGCCATTGGGGCCACCCAGGCCGAAGAAGAACTGCTCAAGGCGCGGCGCCTGCCCGGCATCACCTGGGGTCAGGGCGGCGAGGGTCGCCGGGGCGAAGGTGCAGTCAGCGCGCTGGCCCAAGCGCAGCGGGTCTTCGCTGAGGCGGCGGGAATGCCCTAGCCGTGGCAGTTCGGGGGCCTCGCATTGCAAGCGTCGCAGTGCCTGGAAGAAATCGAACTCCCAAGGGGCCGCGTGCATGGCGGGCTGGCTGTTCACAGGGTCGGCCGCGCGCCGGGCTGGGCTTTCCATCGCATGATCTCGCCGCGTTCGGTGGTCTTGACCACGGTTTCGGTAAAGCTGTTGATCGATACATAGCGGGTCAGGAACCGCTGGAACACCGCGCCCAGCATGAACACCCCCGCGCCCCGAAAGGCGTTCTCGTCGAAGGTCAAGGTAATTTCCAGGCCGCGCCCGAACACGATCGGACCGGGCATCGGCAGGCGGCGGGTACAGGGCACGGCACTGACCTCGCGCAGGCCTTCGATCTGCAGTTGCAGGGCCGGGTCCTTGTCATCGCCGTAAAGGCGCAGCAGCTCGCGCAAGGCCGCAGCGCCCTGGCCCTGCTCGGTCAGCGACAGGTAGTTGAGCGACAGTTGGCTGATCAACCGCCAGGCCTTGCCGTCGTGCGCATGGCTGGCCCGTGGCCGGCTCGGCCCGGCCAGGCAGCGCACCGACAGCACGGGGGCGCTGTCGGAGAGGGTGAAGTCGGTGCTGCCGCCGCCTACGTTCATGAACAGTGGCAGGTCGCGGTTGGTACACAGGGCGCCCACGCCGAGCTGGCGCAAGTCATGACGGTACGGCGCCTGGGTGGCGTCCACCAGGCTGATGAACGTCTCGCTGCCCACGTAGTTGGAACGCGGGCCCAGGCGGCGCTGGTTACTGGACAGGACCCGTTCCTCCCGGCGCACAACGTAATAGGCCTGATCACGGCCGTAGCGCGACGGGTCACGCACAGCGTAGAACGGCAGGAAAGCCTGGTCAGGGCCCGTGCCGTGGCCGCTGAGGTCGGTGAGCGAGTGCACCTCGAAATCCATCGGCCGGGTGCGGTCGGCGATGACGTGGTGCTCGTTGACCCGATCCGACAGGTGAATGCGGTCCAGGCGCCGTGCAAACAGGTTGATGGCCGGGGTGCACCACAGCTTGAAATGGCTGGCATCGACCTGCCCGTCCAGCGCCTTGTCATGGCTGCTGAACAACACGATCACTTCCAGGGCCTGGCTGGCACAACGCTTGACGGCACCTTGCAAACCGGCGAGCTCGACGAACAGGAAGCGCTGCGGCAAAGCGAAATATTCCTGCAGCAGCCGATAACCCTGGAACGCTTGCGGCACCACCGGCAATGCCGCGTCGGCGTCGTCGAAACCCCGCGAACGCAGTGCGTCGGCGGGTAGCCGCTCGAGCCAGTCACCGCCGGGTTCACGGATGAAAACCGCACAAGCGTTGCCAAGCAGTTGCTCGTACAAGCGCGAAGGCTGCTCACCCGCGCCGTGCAGGTACAGCGGCAATTCGTCCAGGCCCAGTTCGTTGAAGGCCTGCCCGGCCCCCGTGCGCAAGGTCAGGCGCAGGCCGGCGCGGGCTTTGGGCTCGCTGGCTGCCAGCCGCCCGAGCACCGCCTGCGGGTTGCCAAAGTACTCGGCCTGGGCCAGCGCCACCGGCCACAACGTGACCGGGTGGGCGGTGCGGTATTCGCAGCAGGTCTGGCTGTCACGGCCCAGGGTTGCACGCAAGGCGGTGCCACGCTTGAGGGTGAAGCCGGCACCCAGCGTGCCTTCCTCGGTATCGGGGTTGAACTGCACCACCGTCATCGATGGGGTCGGTGCCAGGTAATGCGGGTAGGCAATTTCCAGCAGGTTGTGGGTGAAGGTCGGGTATTCGGCATCCAGCTTGAGCTGCACCCGCGCCGTGAGGTAGGCGAATCCTTCCAGCAGCCGCTCCACATAGGGGTCGGCACAGTCGATACCATTGAGCGACAGGCGCCCGGCGATTTTGGGGTACTGCTGGGCGAACTCCGCGGCACCGTCGCGGATGTGTTGCAGTTCCTGATTGTAGAATTCCAGCAGGCGCGGGTTCATGAACGCCTCCGCTCGGCCTGCACCACGCGCACATGGCCGGACTCCAGGTCCAGGTCCGTCTGCAACAGCAGACGCAGCGGTACCGGCTGCGCCCACAGGTCACCTTCGATGGCGAAGCACAAGGCGTTATGGTTCATTTCACCGGGCGCCAGCGCGGCCTTTACCCGCACGCTGGCGGCCAGAATGCGCGGTTCGAAGGTGATGATGGTCTGGCGAATCATGCGTTCCAGTGCTTCGACATCGACATTGGAAACGCTGTTGCCCGCCAGTGCCGGTAACCCGTAGTTGAGCACCGAGGAGCCGGCCGGGGTGTTCTGGCTGGTGTCGGCATCGAACAGGCACGTGCTGTTGAGCAGCCAGGTCAGGTCGCGCAGCACCGACTCCTTGAGCTGGTTGAGCGACAGCGCGCGCTGTTCGGCCGGTTCATCGAGCACGCCCGGCCGGTCGTCGCTCAGGCGGTCGAGCAGCGACGGCTGCAAGCGCTCGCGGGGGTTGAGGACATTGGAAGGCGTGGCCATGGTTCAGGCACCGAAGGGGCAAGGGCAGACAAGCGGCAACGGCGCCAGAACGCCGCTGCCGGGGCTATCAGAGCTTGACGTTCTGACGGATGTTCCAGCCGTACTTGACCGGGCCGCCATCCTTGCTGCCGTCGGCTTTCTGCGGCTGGTAGTCAACCAGCACCTGGGCGAAGTTGAGGGTGACGTTTTCGGTCAGACGGTCATCATGGTTGGTGCCGCCGGTGCTCAGGGAGGAGATCAGTACTTCCTTGAGGGTGATGATCATGTACTCGACCTGGCTTTCGCCGCCGGCCTTGCGGATCACCAACTTGGCTTCCGGGTAATGCTTGCCGCTGGAGCACGCCATCATCAGGTTCGGCGACGACTTGTCGACGTACTTGGTGATCGACAGGTCCTGGACATTGACCTTGCCGGCACCGCCGCCGCTGCCCATGTGCATGGAACCGCTCTGGGACATGCCCCAGGTCCATGACAGGACGTCGATTTCGTCTTTGTGGGCCGAGTCCTGGGACTCACCCTTGATGTCGCCGATCTTGATGAACATGTCTACTGCCATGATTCCTCCTGGAATGCGTTAGTGGCGATGACACGGCGCCTTGGCGCGCCGCGTCGCTGTGTCGGTGTCAGGCGCCTTTGGCCGATGGCAGCTTGGAAACCAGGCGCAGGGAAACGGTGAGGCCCTCAAGCTGGTAATGCGGGCGCAGGAAGAACTTGGAGTTGTAGTAACCCGGGTTGCCTTCCACTTCCTCCACCACCACCTCGGCGGCGGCCAGCGGGTGCTGGGCCTTGGTGGTTTCGGTGGAGTGCGCTGGATCGCCGTCGACGTAGTTGAGAATCCAGTCCTGCAGCCAGCGCTGCATGTCATCCTTCTCTTTGAACGAGCCGATCTTGTCGCGCACGATGCACTTCAGGTAATGCGCGAAGCGGCAGGTGGCGAACAGGTACGGCAGCCGCGCGGCCAGGTTGGCGTTGGCGGTGGCGTCCGGGTCATCGTATTCGGCCGGCTTCTGCAAAGACTGGGCGCCGATGAATGCGGCGAAGTCAGTATTCTTCTTGTGCAGCAACGGCATGAAGCCGTTCTTGGCCAGTTCCGCTTCGCGACGGTCGGAAATGGCGATTTCGGTCGGGCACTTCATGTCCACGCCACCGTCATCGGTGGGGAAGGTATGCGCCGGCAGGTTCTGTACTTCACCACCCGATTCAACGCCGCGAATGCGCGAGCACCAGCCATAGTGCTTGAACGATCGGTTGATGTTCACGGCCATGGCGTAGGCGGCGTTCGCCCAGGTGTATTTGCTGCTGTCGGCGCCGTCGGTGTTTTCTTCGAAAGCGAAGGCTTCCACCGGGTCGGTCTTGGCGCCATACGGCAGGCGCGCCAGGAAGCGCGGCATGGTAAGGCCGATGTAGCGTGAATCCTCGGACTCACGCAGCGAGCGCCAGCCAGCATATTCCGGGGTGGTGAAGATCTTGGTCAGGTCGCGCGGGTTCGACAGTTCCTGCCATGACCCCATGCCCATCACCGTTGGCGAGGCCGCGGCGATGAAAGGCGCGTGCATGGCCGCGCAGACCTTGGACAGCTCGCCCAGCAGTTCGACATCGGGTGGCGACTGGTCGAAATAGTAATCGCCCACCAGGCAACCGTAAGGTTCGCCGCCGAACTGGCCGTACTCTTCCTCGTACATCTTCTTGAAGATCGGGCTCTGGTCCCAGGCCGTACCCTTGAATTTCTTCAAGGTCTTGTGCAGCTCCGGCTTGGCGATGTTAAGCACGCGAATCTTCAGTTGCTCATCGGATTCGGTGTTGTTCACCAGGTAGTGCAGGCCCCGCCAGGCGCTTTCCAGTTTCTGGAACTCGGGGTGATGGATCACCTGGTTGACCTGAGCGGTGAGCTTGGCGTCGATGGCGGCGATGATCGATTCGATCGACTTGATGGCGTCGTTGGACACCAGGTTGGTCTGCGCCAGTGCCTGCTCGGCCAGGGTGCGCACAGCAGTTTCCACCGCTTCGCGGGCACGCTCGGTCTTGGGCTTGAATTCCTGCAGCAACAGAGAGGCGAACTCGCTGGCCTGCTCGGTCACCGCCGGTTGCGGCTGACTGTCTTTCATCAACTCGGACATGGGGGGTTCCTGATCAGGTGTTGGGCTCGGAGTCGCGGGGTTTCGGCGCACTGGCCAGGGCCTGCAGCAGCGCTGGGTCCTGGATGGCCTTCATGATCACGTCCTCGGCGCCGGTCTTGCCGTCCATGTAGGTCAGCAGGTTGGCCAGCTGGGTACGGGCCTCCAGCAGTTGGTTCAGGGCGTCGACCTTGCGGGCCACGGCAGCCGGGCTGAAGTCGTCCAAGCTTTCGAAGGTAATGTCCAGGCTGAGGTTGCCTTCGCCAGTCAGCTCGTTGGGCACGTGAAAGGCCACGCGTGGCTTCATGGCCTTGAGGCGCGAATCGAAATTGTCGACGTCGATTTCCAGGAACTTGCGCTCGGCGACAGGGGCCAGGGGCTCTTCCGGCTTGCCGGCGAGGTCGGCCATCACACCCATGACGAAGGGCAGTTGGACCTTCTTCTCGGCGCCGTACAGCTCGACGTCATATTCGATCTGCACGCGCGGGGCGCGGTTGCGCGCAATGAACTTCTGGGAACTGGTAGTGGCCACGTTGCTCCTCCTTGTCGCCTGGGCGACCTGTTGAGGTCATGGCCTGCTGAGGCAGCCGGCCACTGACTGTACGACGAGGTCTTCGGCGCCTATTCGGCGTCGGGACCGCGCAAGTTTTCGAATTGGTGCATGCCATCGGGAATCAGGTTGCGCACGATGGCGGCAAAATCCGCGCTGACCAGTTGGCGGGCGCGGGTGAGCAATACCGGCACGGGACTGGAGGGCTCGTGGCGGGCGTAGTAATCGAGGATTTTCTGCAGGCTTTGCTGCACATCGTCACGGTTGTTGATTTCACCGTGGTTACGCGGGGCTGCAGGCAGGTGATGCACCTGCGCACCCACGCCGGCCGCAGCCGGCTGTGCAGGCTCGGCTTCGGGCACACCCGTGCCGAGGATCTGCTGAGCGAGTTTCAAGGGCCGGTCGAGTGCGCTCAGGTCGACACCCTGTGCCACACCCAACTGCGCGGCCACCTGGGTTTCGATGCCCTGCAAGGCCTGGCGCGCCTGCTGCAGCGCCTCACGAGTGGCCTGCAATTGCTCGGGATCGCTATCCTGCAGGGCACCACGCAACTGCTCAGCGCCCAGGTTTTCCCCCTGGAAATGCTGCAAGCCGCTGGCGTTGGCGGCGGCCCTCAGGCTGATGTTGCCGAATGCCCGCGAACGCACCAGTGGGGTATCGCGCAGCAGGGTCAGGGTGATATCGCCGGCCAGCCCCACCAGGGCATTGAGGCGCAAGGTAGGGTCATCATCGTCGTCGGCATCGAGCAACGGGTGCAGATGGGGCCAGTGGTTTTCAAGCAGACCCTGCACCAGCAGCAGGCTGTCGGCCAGACCTTTCAGGCCTTCGACGGCCAATGAGCCCTGAAGCAGGAAATGGCAGATTCGCAGGTCTTTGCTGCGTTGCAGAAGTTGCTCGGCCTGCTGGCTTATATCGCGCCATTGCGGGGGTTCGGCTGCAAGTACGGCGTCGCCCATGATGCGTTCCGGTTGCCCAACCGCGGCCCGTTCCAATTGCAGGAACTGCGGGTCGTATTCCAAATCTTCACCACACGGGAAGTCTTCGGAAACAGGCGCCAACAGCAACGCGACATCCACCAAGATTTGATCTCCTTATCCCCGCTGGCGGGCGGGTAATGGCACGGAAGTTCCAGTTGCTTTATCGAACTGCCTCGCGCCAGAAATGAACACGGCGATATCACCGAGCCACTACTGCATTGTAGAAAGTCCGACATTTTTGGTGTAGTTAAGGGGCCTTGTCAAGGTAAGCTATGGCCCCTTGCCACTGGGTCACCTCCTGTGGCAACTGGCTACACAGATATTAAATTCGACGAAAATGCTGATTAAAGCGCCTTAAAAACGGAAAATCAGCATTAAAATGCGCACTACGCTCTTACTCGGAAGCGAGGCGCATGGCAGCAAGGAGGCTCGATGTCACTGCGTTTGACAATTACCAGCTATCACAAGATCACGCCCGGCCAATGTTCGGAAGTGATGCTGGACAGTGGCGTCCTGAAAATAGGCCGCGGCCCCGAGAATGATTGGGTATTACCAGACCCTGAACGACTGATATCAACTAGCCACTGCACTGTTCAATATCGTGACGGCAATTACCTGCTGACCGATAACAGTACAAATGGAGTGGAACTGGTCACCTCAGCTATCCGTTTGCGCAGAGGGAACAGCGAGCGTCTTGTTGACGGCGAAGTTATTCGTATCGGCGATTACGAGATACAGGCCAGTATCAGCGCAGAACTTGCGTTCATGGGTGATAGTGCTAGCCATAACAGTGAAGCCATCAGTTTCGATGCGTTGATGGGTGCGCAGGCCCAGCCGGCAAGCCCCGTGCGCCTGCCCGCTCAATTCGAGCAGGCCTCGGCCGGCGACACCTTGCCCGACCTGTTCGATTTTCTCGCCCCTGCGCCTTTGGCACCTGCCACCCAGCCAGACCATGTACCGGCCCAGCAGCATGCGTTTACCCCGCCCCAACCAACCGCACCGGCACCTGTGCCGGAGCCGCGGCAACCGGCCGCCTTGATTCCCGAGGGCTGGGACTTGCTGGGCAATACCCCGGCGCCCCAACCCCAGCCCACGCCTGAGCCCGTTGCGCAGCACGTTGCCCTGCCTCCCGAGCCGTTACAGACGGCGGCCACGCCGCCAGCGCCCCAACCGGGCACCGGCGATGCGTCACTGCAGGCGTTTCTGCGTGGCGCTGGCCTGGGCCAGTTGCGCATCGACGACCAACAGGCCGCGGCCCAGATGGAAAACCTGGGTCGCAGTTATCGGCTGATGGTTGAAGGGCTTATCGACGTATTGCGCGCACGGGCCAGCCTCAAGGGCGAGTTCCGTATGCAGCAGACTCTGATCCGCCCAGTGGAAAACAACCCACTGAAGTTCGCCCCCAATGCCGACGAAGCCCTGCTGCTGTTGCTGCGCCATGGCAACCAGGCATTCATGGCCCCCGAGCAGGCCATCACCGACAGCTTTGCAGACCTCAAGGCTCATCAGTTGGCGGTGATGGCGGGGGTGCAGGCCGCCATCGGCCACCTGCTCAAGCGTTTCGAACCCGCCGCACTGCAAGCCCGGCTGGAAAGCCCCGGGGGGCTGGCCGGGTTGCTGGCCGGCTCGCGGCAGGCGCGCTACTGGCAGCAATTCACCGAGCTTTACCAGCAGATCGCCGGCGAAGCCGAGGACGATTTCCACGACCTGTTCGGCCGCGAATTCAGCCGCGCCTACGAGGAACACACCAGCCGACTGCGTCGCCCCTGAGCGGCAACAGGAACAAACGGATACGTAGCAGTTGTCATTGAGGACAAAGGATGAGGATCAGCGTTTTACTGGCCGTTGCGGCGACCCTGCTGCTGGCAGCCTGTGCCAAGGACCCGGCGCCCGCGGTGGCCGATACGTCCGCGGCGCCCCTGGTATTGCACCTGCAGGCCATCGCCGGGCTCAACCCCGGCGCGGACGGCCAGCCAGCCCCCGTGCGCGTGCGGCTGTACGAGCTGAAGAACGCTGCGGTGTTTTCCCGGGCCGATTATTTCGCCCTGGCCGACCGTGCCCAGGCCACCTTGGGCAGCGACCTGCTGGACCAGGATGAAGTGCTGGTGCAGCCCGGTGAATACCGCCAGGTCACCCGCCACCTGAACCCAGGTACCCGTCACCTCGGCTTGGTGGTGGGCTATCGCGCCCTTGACCAGGCGTTGTGGCGCGACGTGATTGCGGTAGCGCCCGGCGAAGGCGGTGAATTGCAGATCAGCCTCGACGTCAATGCGGTGCGCAGCGCCGCGGTCGTCACCCCCTAATCCTGAGGAGAACCCATGTCCTGGAACAATCGAGTGGTGTGGTCGGAGGGGATGTTCCTGCGCCCGCAGCATTTCCAGCAGCACGACCGCTATCTGGAAACCCTGATCGACGCCCGCAGCCGGCCATTCGTGGCGGGTAGCTGGGGTTTCTCGGAGTTGCTGGTTGACCAGGCATTGCTGGGCCAAGGCAAGCTGGCGATCCTCAGCGCCCGCGGCCTGCTGCCCGACGGCACACCGTTCAACATTCCGGCAGATGACCCGGCGCCAGCGCCCCTGGATATCGACGAACACCTGCGCGACGGGCTGGTTTACCTGGCCTTGCCGCTCAAGCGCGCAGGCGTGCGCGACACTGTGGAGGAAGGCGAGGCCGCAGGTGCGGCGCGTTATCAGAGCCAGGTTCGCGAAGTGCGTGACGATAATGCCCCCTTCGAGAACCGCGCCCCCGTGGCCGTTGGCAACCGCGCCTTGCGCCTGCTGACCGATCAGGATGGCCTGGACGACCAGGCTGCGCTGGGCGTGGTGCGAGTGGTGGAAAAGCGTGCCGACCGCGCGCTGGTGCTGGACGAGCGCTACATCCCGCCGGTACTGGATGTGGCCGCCAGCAAAGTGCTCAGCGCCTTTACCCGGGAACTGCAAGGCCTGCTGCATCAGCGTGGCGAAGCGTTGGGCGGCCGGGTGGTGGCCAGCAACGCCGGTGGCGCCTCGGAAATCGCCGATTTCATGCTGCTGCAACTGGTCAACCGCGCCCAGCCTCTGGTCGCCCATCTTGCACGCTTGAGCCCCCTGCACCCCGAGCGGCTGTACAGCGAGCTGGTCAGCCTGGCCGGCGAATTCGCCACGTTTGCCAGCGACAACCGCCGCCCCGAAGACTTCGGGCTATACCAGCACGACAACCTGGCGCCGAGTTTCGAGCCGGTGATGCTCGCGTTGCGTGCCGCGCTCTCGATGCTGATGGACAGCAAGGCCACGCCGATTCCTATCGTCGAGAAAGCTTATGGGGTGCACGTGGCGATGCTCGCCGACCGCACCCTGATCGACAACGCCAGCTTCATTCTGGTGGTGCGCGCCGACGTACCTGGGGAAACCCTTCGCGGACGCTTCGCCCAGCAGAGCAAGGTAGGGTCGGTTGAGCACATCCGCGACCTGGTGAACCTGCAACTGCCCGGCATCGGCTTGCTGCCGTTGCCCGTGGCCCCGCGCCAACTGCCCTATCACGCCGGCTCCACTTACTACGAACTGGACCGCGGCAGCGAACACTGGCAGCAATTGCGCCAATCGGGCGGCTTTGCCTTCCACATCGCCGGGCAGTTCCCGGGCCTGGACCTGGCGTTCTGGGCGATACGAGGGTAACCGGCCATGCACGACGACCGCACCATGATCATGCCGCGCCCTGGTGGCCGCGGCGCCCCGGCCGGTGGGCAAGACACACCACCCCTGCAAGTGCCAAGCGCACCGGTGCTCAATGCTGATGCCCAGGGCCTCAACCCCCTGGAGCAAGCTGCCGGCCCATTGCTGACACTGCTTACGCGCCTGCGCAACACCATCGCTCACCCGGCGCCCGCCAGCCTGCGCGCGCAGTTGCTGACCTGCCTGCGCCAGTTCGAAGCGCGCGCCGAAGCCGCCGGTATTGCCCGCAACGATGTGCTGCTGGCGCGCTACGTGCTGTGCACGGCCCTGGACGAGGCGGTCCTGAGTACGCCATGGGGCAGCGCCAGCGACTGGGGCAAGCAGAGCCTGCTGATCACTGAACACAAGGAAGCCTGGGGCGGCGAGAAAGTCTTCCAGTTGCTTGACCACTGCCTGCAAAGCCCACGTGAGCGCCTGTACCAGCTGGAGCTGTTGTATTTGTGCATTTGCCTGGGCTTCGAAGGGCGCTACCGGGTGATGCACGACGGCCGCAGCCAACTGGACGCCTTGCGCGAACGCACCAGCGCTGCCATCCGCAGCGCGCGTGGCGAATACGAACATGAGCTGTCGCCCCACTGGCGCGGGGCCAAGGTTGCCCGTGACCGCCTGGCGCAGTTCCTGCCACCCTGGGTGGGCCTGGCCGTGGCCGTGGCACTGCTGCTGTTGTTGCTGACAGGGCTGCGCTTGAAACTGGCCGCCGACGCCGAGCCAGTGTTCAAGCACATTCATGCCCTGGGGGATGTTCCGGTACAGTCCATCGACCGGCCGACCCAGCGGCCTAAGATCGTCGAGCGACCACGCCTGGCCGGCTTCCTGGCCGATGACGTTCGGGCTGGCCGCGTGGCAGTGGAAGATGCCGTCGACCGCTCTATCGTCACCATCCGTGGCGACGAGTTGTTCCCCTCCGCCAGCGCCAGCATCAAGGATGACTTCCAACCGCTGATGCTGCGCATCGCCGAGGCCATCGGCAAGGTCAAGGGCCGGGTGCTGGTGACTGGCCACAGCGATAACCGCCCCATCGCCACCCTGCGCTTCCCGTCGAACTGGAAGCTGTCCCAGGCCCGGGCCGAAGAAGTGCGCCAGCTGCTCGCGGCGCGCACAGGCCAGGCCGAGCGCTTTAGCGCCGAAGGCCGCAGCGACACCGAGCCGCTGGCGTCCAACGCCACCGCCGAAGGCCGCGCGCGTAACCGCCGGGTTGAAATCACTGTGTTTGCGGAGGGGGTAGAGTGAAGGCCGTTCTTGCGTTTGTAGTGCGCTGGGTTGTCCCGGTACTGGGCCTGCTCGCCCTGAGCCTGGTGATCTGGTTCGTCGGCCCATTGCTGGACGCGCTGGTGCCCGAGGCCCGGCGCTGGGCACTGATCGTGCTGCTGTTTGGCGCGTGGCTGGCCTACCGGGTGTGGCGCATTGTGCAGGCACGGCGGCAGGCCGCCAGGGTGCTGGCCAGCCTGGAAGCCGACGCCGCGCCCGACCCCGCCAGCGTCGCCACAGCCGAAGAGCTGGCCACCCTCAAGGCACGCATGGCCGAGGCCTTGGCCTTGTTGAAGAAAGCCCGCCTGGGCGGCGACGAGAAGCGCAGCCTCTACGAGCTGCCCTGGTACGTGATCATCGGCCCGCCTGGCTCGGGCAAGACCACTGCCCTGCTCAACTCCGGCCAGAATTTCCCGCTGGCCGCACAAATGGGTGCCGGCGCCGTGCAAGGCGTGGGAGGCACGCGCAACTGCGACTGGTGGTTTACCGACCAGGCTGTCCTGTTGGACACTGCCGGGCGGTACACCACCCAAGACAGCCACGCCACCGTGGACAAGGCTGCGTGGCTGGGCTTCCTCGACCTGCTCAAGACCCAGCGGCCCAGGCGCCCCGTGGATGGCGCGTTCATCGCCATCAGCTTGTCCGACCTGCTGCTGGCCAGTGAAGCGGAGCGCGCTGCCCACGCGGCGGCGATTCGCTCGCGCATTCAGGAGTTGTATAGCCAGCTGGGCGTGCGCCTGCCCATCTACCTGACCCTGACCAAGCTCGACCTGGTACCGGGCTTCATGGAGTTTTTCGACAACCTCAGCAAGGAAGAGCGCGCTCAGGTCTGGGGCATGACCTTTGCCCTGGATGACGGCAAGCAAGGTGATGGACCGCTGGCGCAACTGGACGGTGAATTCCAGGGCCTGGAACTGCGCTTGAACCAGCGGCTGGTGGAGCGCCTGCAACAGGAGCGAGACCCGGCGCGCCGGGACCTGATCTACGGTTTCCCCCAGCAGTTCAGCGCCCTCAAAAGCACGTTGCAAGAATTCCTGCAGGCGGTGTTCCGCCCCAACCCCTTCGAAACGCGGGTGTTGCTCCGCGGCGTGTACTTCACCAGCGGTACCCAGGAAGGCAGCCCCATCGACCGCCTGATCGGCGCCATGGCGCAGAGCATGAACCTGGACCGTCAGCACCTGGCGCGCCAGACCGGGACCGGTCGCAGCTACTTCATCCAGCGCCTGTTCACCGACGTGGCCTTTGCCGAGCGGGGCCTGGTGGGCAATAACCCCGCCGTGGAACACCGCCGCAAATGGCTGGCTCGCGGTGCATTGGCGGCCAGCGTGGCGTTGGTGCTGATCGTTAGTGGCCTGTGGGCTGCCAGCTACCGCGCCAACCAGGCCTACATCGCCGAGGTCGACCAGCGTGTCGCCCCCCTGGGCCAGGCCGTGCAGGCGTTGACCCCGGCCCAGCGCGAAGTGCTGTCGGTGCTGCCATTGCTCAACGCGACTCGACACCTGGCAGGCGACCCGCCGAGCTGGGCCGAAGGCCTGGGCCTGTATCAGGGCGACATGCTGGAAAGCGAAGCCGCCAGCGTCTACCGCAAGCTGCTGGTAGCCGTGTTTGCCCCGCGCCTGGTGAGCCGTGTCGAAGAACAGCTACGGGGCGGTGGCAACTCCGACTTCCTGTATGAGGGGCTCAAGGCCTACCTGATGCTGGCCGACCGTGACCATTACGACCCGGCCTTCATCAAGGCCTGGGTCAGCCTGGACTGGGAACAGCACCTGCCCCGCGACCTGCCGCCTGACCAGCGCCAGGCGCTCAACGAGCACCTGCAAGCCCTGTTCGACCGCCAGCCGCCTGCCGCGCGCCTGGACGACCGGCTGATCGACGACCTGCGTCGCCAGTTGCAGCAATTGCCCGTGGCCCAGCGCGTGTACGACCGGGTCAAACGCCAGAAACTGCCCGCCGGGGTCGGCGACTTCCGTATCAGCGAAGCGGCCGGCCGCGACGCCGCCCTGGTGCTGGTGCGCAAGAGCGGCAAGGCGTTGGGCGACCCTCTGAGCGGTTTCTTCACCGCCAAGGGGTACCAGCAGGCCTTCTTGCTGACCAGCATGAACCAATCCAACGCTTTGGCCGAAGAGCAGTGGGTGCTGGGCCTGGACCAAGCGCAGCAACAGGATGCCGTGGGCCTGGCAGCAGACGTGCGCCGCCTGTACCAGCAGGACTACATCCGCCAATGGGATGCGCTGCTGGCCGACATCGACTTCGTGCCCATCACCAACGTGGCCCAGGCTGCCGATGTACTGCGGGTCATCTCCGGGCCCAGTTCGCCACTCAAGAAACTGCTGCAGGCCGTGGCTCGTGAAACCGACCTGGGTGGCATGGACAAAGCCGTGGCCGCAGCCGCGGCACCGGTGGAAAACAACGTCGACAAGCTCAAGCAGAAACTCGGTTCGCTGGTGGGCCAGGCTCCTGTGACCGCCGTGCAAGCCCCCGTCAGCACCGAAGACCCGGTGAGCGCGCACTTTGCCGAGCTGAACAGCCTGGTGGGCAAGGCCGACGGCGAACCGGCCGCTATCGATGGCCTGCTGGCGGACCTCAATGCTCTGTACGTGCAGGTCAGCGCCATGGTCGGCGCCAGCGGCGACGCCCTGCTGGGCGAGGCCAAGAACCAGGCGACGGCCGCGGCCGCGCGAGTGAGCCTGACCGCCGAGCGCGAGCCGCCAGTGGTCCAGGGTCTGGTCAAGTCAGTGGTCAGCAGCACCACCAACAGCATGATGGGTGGGGTGCGCAACCAGCTCAATGCCGCCTGGGTCAGCGAAGTGGTGAATGTCTACCGGCAGTCGCTGGCCGGCCGTTATCCGCTGGTGGCCGGCAGCAACCGGGACGCCACGCTGGACGACTTCGGCCAGTTTTTCGGTGTGGGCGGGGTCATGGACAGCTACTTCCGCAAATACCTGCAACCCTACGTCGACACATCCGCCGCCACCTGGCGCTGGCAGCCCGGCGCCGCGCAGCGCCTGGGCATCACGCCTGGCATCCTGCAGACGTTCCAGCGCGCGGCATCCATTCGCGACGCCTACTTCCGTGCCGGTGGCACTCAGCCGGTGGTGCGCTTCGAGCTCAAGCCGGTGGCCATGGACAACACCATCAACCAGTTCAACCTTGACCTGGATGGCCAGCAGATCAGCTACGACCATGGCCCCAGCCGCCCCGTGGCGCTGCAATGGCCCAACCCCAACAGCGTCGGCGTGGTCCGCCTGGCCATCGAGCCACCCGCGGCCAGTGGCCGTTCCGGCATGACCCTGGACGGGCCCTGGGCCTGGTTCCGCCTGCTGCAGCAATCTGACCTGGCCAGCGCCGGCTCACCCGACCGCTTCACCCTGCGCTTGCGCGTAGACGGTGCGAGCATTTCCTACGAGTTGCGAGCCAACAGCGCCTTCAACCCGTTCAACAACCGCCTGGTCGCGGGCTTCAGCCTGCCGGAGCGGCTATGAGGCAGGCAGGTTTCTACGGCAAGCTCGCCAGCCTCGGCGACTTCATCCACCGCGACCTGCCTCAGGGTTTCATTCAGCCATGGGACACCTGGCTGGCGACTGGCTTGCGCGCCAGCCAGGCGCAGTTGGGCGATGCCTGGCTGGATGCTTACCTGATCAGCCCCCTGTGGCGCTTTGTGCTGGCGCCGGGGTTGTGCGGCGAACAGGCCATGACCGGTGTGCTGATGCCCAGTGTCGATCGCGTGGGCCGCTACTTTCCGCTGACGGTAGCGCGACCATTGGCAGTTGATACTGACCTGGGCGCGCTGGTCGGGGGCGCTCAGGCCTGGTTCGAGGCCGTGGAAGAAGCATTGCTGGGCACCCTCGAGCCGCAGGCCGCGCCTCAACATTTCGAGCAGGCGCTGGCCGGGCTGCCGGCCCTGGCAACGACCAGCGCCCTGCCCTGGGATGACTTCGCCGGCCTGCAACGCAGCCGTGCCGAAACGCCCGCCGCTCGCCAGACAGTGCTGGGCCAGTGGGCTTGCCAGGGCGCCAGTCTCTGGTGGGGCACAGGCTCCCAGCAGGTGGCAGCGGGCCTGCTGCGTTGCCAGGGCATGCCGGCCAGCGAAGTGTTTACGCGTTTCCTGCAAAGCCAGCAGGGGCCACTGTAAATGCCCATGACGCCTGTGCAGCATTACCAGAGCGCCAGTTACAGCCACGTGGGCATGGTCCGCCAGGTGAATGAAGACGCCTGCCTGGCCGTGCCGGAAAGCGGCCTGTGGGCGGTGGCCGACGGCATGGGTGGCCATGCCGCCGGGGACTACGTCAGCAGCTTGATCGTCGATGCCTTGCGGCGCATCCCCGCTTCACCGTCATTGCCGGTGTACAGCAACGCCTTGCGCCTGGCACTGGACGAAGTCAACACCCTTGTGCGCGACCAGGCCCAGCTGCGCGGCGTCGGCATGATGGGCAGCACCGTCGTGCTGCTGGCGGTGCGTGGCAGCCAGGGCATGTGCCTGTGGGCCGGTGACAGTCGCTTGTATCGGCTGCGAGGCGGCCAGTTGACCGGTGTTTCCCGCGACCACAGCTACGTGCAGGAACTGGTGGACAGCGGCCTGCTGACAGACGCTGAAGCGCGCCTGCACCCACGGGCCAACATCGTCACCCGCGCCATCGGCGTGGATAACGAACTGGAACTGGACAGCGCCTTTCTGCACATCCTGCCCGGCGACACCTACCTGCTGTGCAGCGATGGCCTGAACAAGACCGCCGAAGACCACGAAATACGCGACGTGCTATGCCACAGCGATGCCTATGCCGTGGTCCGCAGCCTGGTGCACCTGGGCCTGACCCGGGGCGCCCCCGACAACATTACCGCCGTCGTCATCAAGGCCAGCTGAAGAACACACCATGCACATCAACATCCCTGGCTACGACATCCACGGTGAAATCGGCGAAGGCGCGATGGCCACCGTGTACCTGGCGACCCAGCGCTCACTGGAACGCAAAGTGGCGCTCAAGGTCATGGCCGCCGCGCTGGCCGCCGATGCCTCGTTCTGCGAACGCTTCCTGCGCGAGGGCCGCACTCTGGCGCGCCTGTCGCACCCCAATACGGTCACCATCCACGACATCGGCAACGTGGGCGAGCTCTATTACATGGCTATGGAGTTCCTGCCCAGCGGCACCCTCAAGGAACGCCTGGCCACCGGGCTGAGCCCGGAGCAGGGCCTGACCTACCTGCGCCAGATCGCCTCGGCACTGGGGTACGCCCACGCCCAGGGGCTGGTACACCGCGATGTGAAGCCGGCCAACATCCTGTTTCGTGCCGACGGTACGGCGGTGCTCTCGGACTTTGGCATCGCCAAGTCTCTGGACGACCGCACCCAGTTCACCCAGGCAGGCTTCGCCGTGGGCACGCCCAGCTACATGAGCCCTGAACAGGCGCGCGGCCAGGAAATCGATGGCCGTGCGGACCTTTATGCACTGGGCGTGGTGCTGTACGAGATGCTCGCAGGCAAACTGCCCTATGTGGGCAACGATGCGTTGTCCACGGCGCTGGCGCACCTGACCCAGCCTCTGCCTGAGTTGCCGATCAGCCAAGGCCGGTACCAGTACATTCTTGGCAAGCTGCTGGCCAAGGATCCAGCGGAGCGCTTTGCCGACGCTCACGCACTGCTGGCCGCCCTGGACGAGCTGCCCCCTGAAGTGGACGACGCCACGCGTGTCCAGCCAGCGGTGATCACAGCTGTGCCTGCACCGGCGCCGCTGGTGTTGGAAAAGAAGGCGCCCCTGGCACCTTCTCCGGCTCCGGCGGCCGCAAAGAAACGCCCGATATTAGCGCTGAGCGCTATCGCCGTGGCGGTGATGCTGGCCATCGGGGGGGGCGGCTATGCGCTGCTGGCTGGTGGCAGGACCACTGCCGGGCCCGAGCCGGTTGCGCGCCAGCAAGTACCTGCCCACGCACCCGTGCAACCACCTCCCGCAACCGCCAGCACCGAGCAGGATGGTGGTCATCGCCCCTTGCTGATGGCAGGCAAGAAAACCCTGTTCCAGCGCATTCTGAGCAAGCCTGGCGCCACACTGGCCGAGGCCCCGGGCAGCCAAGGCAACAAGCCGCTGCCGGCGTTTTCGGTACTTTACGTGTACCAGCGCAAGGATGTGGAAGGCACTCAATGGCTGCGCGTGGGTGCCGGTACCGAGGGCCACAGCGATGGCTGGCTAGCCGCCGACCAGGCCAGCGACTGGAAACAGAGCCTGGTATTGAAGTTCACCGAACGCTCCGGCCGGGCGCCAGTGATGTTCCTGCACGATGCCACTAGCGTCGAGCGCCTGCTGGCCGACCCGGCCGCCGCACGCCGGGCTCTGGACCAGGCTGGCCAGGGTGATGGCAAGCTGGTGATGGCACTGGAACCGGGGACCAGCGCGATTCCCCAGGACAAGTTCTACCTGCTGCCGATTTTCGATTCGCGCGAAAGCTTCGACGAAAACGGCCAGCCGGTGCAATTGCTCAATATCGCCTCCATCGACCCCGGCACCAGCGCTCAGGCCCGTACCGAAGGGCCGGCGACCGCGGCCAGCACTGATGCCTTCCGCACGGCGGTGGTGCTGGTGGTGGACACGTCCGTGTCGATGCAGCCCTACATCGACCAGATCACGGCAGTGGTACATACCCTGCAACAGCAGATTGCCCAGCAAGGCGAACTGAACAATGTCAGCTTCGGTATGGTGGGTTTTCGCAACAACATCGAGAAGACCCCCGGCCTGGGCTACCTCACCAAGATCCTGATTCCCCTGGACCAGGGCCGCGACCCTCAGCGGTTCCTGGACCTGGCTCGCCAGGTGAAAGCCACCACGGTCTCCAGCCAGTCCTTCAACGAAGACGCATTCGCCGGGGTGATGCAGGCGGTGCAGGGGATGGACTGGTCCCCCTATGGCGGCAGGCTGATCCTGCTGGTCAGCGATGCCGGCGCTTTGCGCAAGGCTGACCCGCTGAGCAGCACGCACCTGAACGAAGCCGAGGTACGCCAGGCTGCGCTGAACAAACAGATCAAGATTTTTGCCCTGCACCTGCTGACTGATGCGGGCAAGAAAAACCATGCTTCGGCCGAACAGCAGTACCGGGTACTGACTACCGACCCCAACCCGCGGATCGGCGACCTGTACGTGCCGATCCCCGGTGGCGACGTGCAGCGATTCGGCGAGCGGGTAGGCGAAATCGGCTCGGTGTTCGCCCAGTTGGTGCACCAGGTGCGCAGTGAGCAACCGCCGGTACCGCTGCTGGCCAACTCGCCAAGCCTGACGGACAAGTCGGCAGCTATCGGCTATGCCATGCACATGGACTTCCTTGGGCACCGTGCCGCCAACCGCGCGCCACAACTGGTCAGCGCCTGGACCGCCGACCGAGACTTGACCAACCCGACGCTGCCCGCGTTTCAGGTGTGCGTGTTGCTGACCAAGCTGCAGCTCAACGACCTGCAACAGTCGCTGAAACTGATCGTCGATGCCGCGCGCAAGACCCAGACGTCGCCCAAGGACTTCTTCCAGGAAATCGCCAGTGCCAGTGCCTACATGAGCCGCGACCCGTCGGCGCTGCGCAGCGGCGCCAACCTGGCCGATGGCGGCGTGCTGGGCGAATACCTGCAGGGCCTGCCATACCGCAGCAAGGCCCTGACCATGACCCAGGACCTGTGGCTGTCGCTGTCGGTCGCCGAGCAAGAGGATTTCATCGACGAGCTGGAGTCCAAGATCCAGCTCTACGAAACCTTCCACAACGACCTGGCCAACTGGGTGCGCTTCGGTGATGCCGAGCCAGGTGACGCCCTGTACCGCGTACCGCTGTCGACACTGCCATGATCCTGGACCTGCGCGACGTACGAATCACGCGGGGCCAGGGGGCCCAGCGCTACAGCCTGGTGGTGGAACAGCTGTGTCTGGCCGCAGGCCAGCAATATGCCCTGGTTGGCCCAAGCGGCTGCGGCAAGAGCACCTTGCTCGACTTGCTGGCGCTGGTGGCCGCGCCGCAACAGGCTGCGCACTTTCGCTTCTGCGACGCTGATATTGCCCGACTGTGGCAGGACAAGCGCCACGATACCCTCGCCGATTTGCGCAGCCGCCACCTGGGCTATGTGCTGCAGACCGGCGGCCTGCTGGGGTTTGCCAGCGTGCAGGCGAACATCAACCTGCCCCGTGCGCTGCTGGGCTTGCCGGACGACGGTAGCGTCGAGCGCCTGGCCGAGCGCCTGGACATTACCGAACACTTGGGTAAAAAGCCCGCGCAGTTGTCTGTCGGCCAGCGCCAGCGGGCCAGCTGTGCCCGGGCCCTGGCCCATGCGCCACAACTGCTGCTGGCCGATGAGCCCACCGCCTCGCTGGACCCGATCAATGCTGAGCGGGTAATGCAATTGTTGCTGGCCCAGGCCGGCGAGCTGGGGGCTACCCGTGTGGTGGCCACGCACGATGAACGACTGGCGCGCCGCAGTGGCCTGCCCTTGTTGCACCTGGCCATGGCCCGCGACGCCGATGGCGGCGTCACCGCACGCGTGGTGCAGCCCTGATGCGCCTGTCATTGATCGCGGCACTGGCCTGGCAGGATTGGCGTGATGAGTGGCGCCTGTCGCTGTGCGCGGTATTGGCCCTGGTCGCGGTAGTCACACCCCTGCTGCTGCTGTTCGGACTCAAATTCGGCCTGATCGGCGAACTGACCGAACGCTTGCAGCAAGATCCGGGCGTGCGCGAAATCATCCCATTGGCAGGTGGCCGTTTCAGCGCCGGCGACATCGAGGCGTTTGCCACCCGACCGGACGTGGCCTTCGCCCTGCCCCGCACCCGGCAGATCGCCGCCACCGCCGACCTGCTAGACCCTGAAGGCAAAACGTTGGCGGTGGAAATGATTCCCACAGCCGCTGGCGACCCGCTGTTGGGCCACCTGACAGCACCCACGGGTATCCAGGACGTGCTGTTGAGCCAGACCACCGCGCAGAAACTGCATGCCCAGGCGGGCCAGGCACTGGTTGCGTTGATCACTCGGCAGGACGCCGGCCAAGTGCAAGTCCACCGTGTGACGCTGCGGGTAACAGCAATACTGCCGATCGCAGCCTTTCAACGGGACGCGGTCTTCGCCCCCTTGGCACTGCTGGAAGCCGCCGAAGATTACCGCGACGGGCGCGCCGTGCCCGCGTTGGGCTGGGCGGGCAGCGCGCCCGGCGGCGAGCGCATCTACCCCGCCTTCCGTCTGTATGCACGGGACCTGGCGGCGGTGGAGCCGCTGCGTCAGTACTTCGCCGGGTTGGGGGTGACCGTGGCCACCCAGGCAGGCGCGATCGAACAGGTGCAGGCCCTGAGCCGGCGCTTATCCACTGTTTTCTGGCTGATCGCCGGCTTGGCCTGCGGCGGTGCGTTCGCAGCCACCGCTGCCGGCACCCTGGCCGCCGTGGAGCGCAAGCGACGTGCCCTGTCGGTACTTCGGCTACTGGGCCTGCGGACCACCGCCCTGCTCGCCTTTGTCCTGCTGCAGGCGCTCTACAGCGCCTTGCTCGCGGCCCTGCTGGCCGCGCTGCTGTATGCCGCAGGTGCCGCCATCCTCAATGCATTTTTCGATCAACTGGCCAGCCGCCTGCTGCCCGTGCACTTGGTCATCGCCCTGTTGGCGATCCTCGTGGTCAGCCTGGTGGCTGCCACGGCCGGTGGCTGGCGAGTCACACGCCTGCAGGCCGCACAAGGAATCCGCGATGTTTAAACACTGGGCACTCGCTGCGCTGGTGGCTGCCAGTTCGCTGGCCATGGCCGACGACAACAAGTTCGACAACCCCAAGCCATTGCCCGATGACGTCAGCCTGCCGCTGCCATGCGGCGGCGAAATGGTATTCCGCTACGTCTATGTGTTGGCCAACGGCCCGCTGGACGACCGCGAGATCAACCTGGGCTATCCCTTCAGCGAGGGTGAGGCCGGCTACAAGCAGTCCTTCATTTCCGGGTACCGACGCGACTACATCAACGGCCAGTTCACGCTCAACGACCTGGCCGAAGACTGGCGCAAGACGCTTGTCCCCTTGCTGCCCAAGAGCGGCGCGGGCAACCCGCTCAAGCCCATGCTGTACTTCGTCGGCAAATACGAAGTCACGGCCCGTCAGTACGCCCAGGTGATGGCGCAAGCGCAATCGCTGGCCAGCGGCGAAGCACCCCCGGCCTGCGAGGCCGACGATGCCATGGCCGGGCGCCTGCCCAAGGTCATGCTCTCGCACTTCGAGGCTGAGCGCTTCGCGGCGGTATACAGCGCCTGGCTGATGAAGTACCACCGTGACCTGCTACCGGTCAGTGGCCGCGGCACCAGTGCCGAGGACGGTGGCCTGGGCTTCGTGCGCCTGCCCACGGAAGTAGAGTGGGAATACGCCGCACGGGGCGGCCAGGCGGTCAGCCGCCAGGAACTGGAAGGCCGGCTGTTTCCCCGGCACAAGGAAGGCAGCGACGAGGACGCCCCCCTGGCCGACTATGCAGTGTTCAGCCAAGTGGCGGGGGGTACCGGCCAGGGCGCACGGCTGCTGCCCATTGGCACCAAGCTGCCCAACCCCATCGGTCTGTTCGACGTGATCGGAAATGCCGCGGAAATGGTCCAGGAGTCGTTCCAGCTGGTCAGCGCCGGGCGGCGCCAGGGCACCTATGGCGGCTTCGTGGTCAAGGGCGGCAACTATCTGGAAGGCGAGATGACGCTGTTCACCGGCATGCGTCGGGAATACCCGTTGTTTGCTGCCGATGGTACCGAGCAACGCAATGAGACCACCGGCTTTCGCGTGGCACTGGGCGCCCTGGCGGCGCCGCGGTCGCGCTACAGCGAACTGTTCGCGCAATGGCAGAAGGAAGGTCGCCTGGCCTCGCTCACCGATGCCATCGACGACGCCCAGGACCCGACCAAGCGCCTGGACGGCATCATCGCCGCCAGTGTCGATCCGCGCCTGCAGGCAGAGCTTGGGTTGGTCAACGAAGAGCTCAAGCGCAACGTCTCGCTGATCGCCAAGCAGCGCGAGGAAGCGGCGGGCAACCTGATCCAGTCTTCGGCATTGGTGGCCGAGACCATCAACAACTACAACATTCGCCTCACCAACCTGCGCACCACCCGCGACAAGGCCCTGGCGATGAAGGACCAGGCCAGCGCTGACCTGATCGGCTCGGCCATCGACAACGGGCGCAGCGCCCTGGATGGTGCCGTGGCGATCTATATCGACAACCTGGCCACCGGTACCCGCTACACCGATGCGGTGATCCAGGCGCAATTTCAACGAGTCAAGGAAGAACTGGGGCGCAAGCCGGTGCTGGGCAAGAGCCTGGTAGCGCGCGCCACATTATTCGTCACCCATGTCGGCAACTACCGCAAGCAGCAGCGTGCCGACCCAGCGGTGATTTTGAAGGAACTGCTCGCCCAGTCCGGCAAGAAGTGATGGCCGGGCTGACGAGTGAGCGTGCAAGGGCGGGCAGCCATGGTGGCAGCCCGGCCAGGATAGACAAACCAAAGGAAGAGATACCCATCATGCGTTCGACCCTCAACACTTTCGCGGCCGCCGGTGCGCGCCGCAGTGCTCTGCTGATCGCTACCAGCTTTACCCTCGTACTGGGCGGCTGTGCCAGCTCGCCGACCTCCAAGGTGGCCCAGACCACCAAGGTCGAGTACTACCCCACTTGCTACGAGCCCGTGGAACACCTGCGCAGCACTGATTCGGACGTAACCAAGTCGGTCGCTACCGGCGCGGTCGTCGGCGGCCTGCTGGGCGGCGTGACCGGCGCACTGGCCGGTGACAAGGAGAAGATGGGCCGTAACGCTGCCATCGGTGTCGCCGGCGGCGCACTGGCCGGTGGCGCGGTGGGCTACTACACCCAGAAACAGAAGCAGATCACTGATGACAAACAGCGAATCGGCTCCTATGCCACCGACCTGGACAGCAGCAGCCAGTCCATGGACCGTAACATCGCCTACGCCAAGGCATCCCAGACCTGCTACCAGGCCGAATTCGACCGTCTGATCTCGGCCCGCAAGGCCAAGACCATCAGCGACACTGAAGGCCGTCGTCGCCTGGCTGAGATCGTCTCGGGCCTGCGTGAAAGCAACCAGCTGATCGTCGCCGCGAACGGCAAGGCTACCCAGGATGTGGACTCCTACAGCCAGGCTTACGAGAAAGACCTGCAACAGGTTGGCGTGCAGCGCCAGGACGTGGTCACCGTAGCAGCAGCGGATACCGCGCCGGTCAAGGCCACTTCCAAGACCAAGGCCAAGGTCAAGAAGCCGGCTGCCAAGAACGTGCCGACCGAAGCGGTAACGACCGAGAAGAGCCTGCAGAACGCGCAGGCCAAGCAGGCTGAAGGCAAGCAGGTGGCGGCCAACGGCCAGAGCCTGATGGCCAAGGTGTGCAGCAGCCCTGACATGGGTGACTGGGCGCCGGACAGCTGCAAGGCTTGATAGAGCCCCTTAACTGAAAAAGCCCCGGTTGCGTGAGCAACCGGGGCTTTTTTGTGCGCTACCGACTGCGATCGTGTTGTTCGCATGCGGTAGATGCCCGCGCTGGACAGTGACCAGGGCAGTAAAAAAGCTAAAACGTTTAACTACCCTCCACGCCTAGTGGCAAATAGACGCACCCCAGGATTGTATTGCCCTCGCGGAGCCGCTAATGTGAGCAAAATTTTACCTTTGCCTCAGCTTCTTCATGTTCACGCATCGAAGCGGAGCCAAGTATTCATTGTTTCTCAAGCAGCTGAAGACAACCTACAAGAAGTCAGCGCAGGGGGCATGAGAGTGAGGGCGATACCGTTTATCGGCCTTGTATGTCCACCCCGCCTGTCATCGACTGCCCGACTTTGTGGCAACCCGTGAGCCAGGAAACCGCGCGTTCGCAGCGGGCGGGCGGATGAGCTTCTATCCTGGAAATCACAGTATGTTGAAGAAACCGAACAAGGCCTTGTTGGGCCTTGCCTTGTCGATGGGCCTGATGCAGGCACACGCGGAAGAGTCCAAGAAAGTCGACGTGTTGCTGGTCGGCGGCGGCATCATGAGCGCCACCCTGGGCGTCTGGCTCAACGAGCTCGAGCCGGGCTGGACCCTGGAGATGGTAGAGCGCCTGGACGGCGTTGCCGAAGAAAGCTCCAACGGCTGGAACAACGCCGGTACCGGCCACTCTGCTCTGGCCGAGTCCAACTACACGCCCTACGGCAAGGACGGCAAGATCGAAATCGCCAAGGCGATCGAGATCAACGAGGCGTTCCAGGTTACCCGTCAGTTCCTGGCCTGGCAGGTCAAGTCGGGCGTGTTGAAGAACCCGCACTCGTTCATCAACACCACCCCGCACATGAGCTTCATGTGGGGCGACGACAACGTCAAGTTCCTCAAGGCCCGCTACGAGGCACTGCAACGCAGCCCGCTGTTCGCTGGCATGCAGTACAGCGAAGACCAGGCGCAGATCAAGCAGTGGGTTCCGCTGATGATGGAAGGGCGAGACCCCAACCAGAAGATCGCGGCCACCTGGACGCCGATCGGTACCGACGCGAACTGGGGTGAAGTCACTCGCCAGTACGTGGCCGCCCTGCAGACCAAGCCTAACTTCAGCCTGAAGCTGTCCAGCGAAGTCGAAGAGATCACCCGCAACAAGGACGGCGGCTGGCACGTCGAATACAAAAACCTGAAAGACGGCACCACCCACGGCACGGACGCGAAATTCGTGTTCATCGGGGCCGGCGGTGGCGCGTTGAAGCTGCTGCAAAAAGCCGATATTCCTGAGGCCCGCGATTACGCTGGCTTCCCGGTAGGTGGCTCGTTCCTGGTGACCGACAACCAGGACATCGCCATGCAGCACATGGCCAAGGCCTACGGTATCGCTTCGACCGGTGCACCACCCATGTCCGTGCCGCACCTGGACACCCGCGTGCTGGACGGCAAGCGCATGATCCTGTTCGGGCCATTCGCGACCTTCTCCACCAAATTCCTCAAGAATGGCTCGTACTTCGACCTGCTGTCGACGACCACGCCCCATAACGTGTGGCCGATGACCAAGGTAGGCGTCGAGCAGTACCCGCTGATCGAATACCTGGCTGGCCAGTTGATGATGTCGGATGACGACCGCTTCAACGCACTGAAGGAGTACTTCCCGCACGCCAAGAAAGAAGACTGGCGCTTGTGGCAAGCCGGCCAGCGCGTGCAGATCATCAAGCGTGACCCCGAGAAAGGCGGTGTGTTGAAGCTGGGTACCGAGGTCGTGTATTCCCAGGACCGCTCGATCGCTGGCCTGCTGGGCGCCTCCCCGGGTGCTTCGACTGCCGCACCGATCATGATCGATGTGCTGGAGAAGGTATTCAAGGACCAGGTTGCCACGCCTGCCTGGCAGGAAAAGATGCACCAGATTGTTCCTAGCTACGGTACCAAGCTCAATGACTCGCCAGCGCGCGTTCAGCAAGAGTGGGACTACACCGCTGACATCCTGCAACTGAGCAAGCCACCGGTGATCGACGCGGCTGCCTACCCGGCTGCCAACGCTGCGCCGGCCAAGCCGGCTGCACCTCAGGAAAGCAAACCGGCTCAGGACATGGCGCTGTAAAGCCCCTTCAGCACCTGAGCACACGCGCTGCCTGATACTTCAGCAGCGCTTGGAAAATCCGATGCCATGCACTGGCATCGGATTTTTTTTTGCCTCTTCGGCAGGGAGGCTACGAGCGCGCTGGCTACGGGCAGCTTGTGGCGCTTGCTGGGCGCGCGCCTGGCTTGGTATGGAGCGTCATGGGAGGTGTTGAGCTGCCTTATGGCGGCGGGCTTGGCTAGCGCGCTTGCAGGAGCCTGGAGGCTCGTTGCCAAGCCAGCGCCTGCAGCAATGGTCGGGGTCAACGTGTGGCGGCCCCTGAAAAGACAAAACCCCCAGTTGCGCTGGCAACTGGGGGTTTCGGAATTCAATCTTGACGATGACCTACTCTCACATGGGGAAACCCCACACTACCATCGGCGATGCATCGTTTCACTGCTGAGTTCGGGATGGGATCAGGTGGTTCCAATGCTCTATGGTCGTCAAGAAATTCTGTGTGCCAACCCGTCACCAGGGACGTGTCAGCCAAAAATGTAGGAGCTTCTACTA
>NZ_JAPYKM010000035.1:0-72837 GCF_029623465.1 Pseudomonas sp. RIT-To-2
CCACCATGAACACCCTCCACACCCTCACCCTGACAGGCGCCCTCCTGGCAGGGCTTTGCTCTTCTCTCGCCCACGCCGCCTGCACCGACCCCGTGGATCCTGCCGGCGTCCAGCTTCAAGCTCAACAACAGAACGGCGTCACTTACCTGTCCGGAGGCATCGGGCTGGATGAGGCGTGCGCGCTCCAGCGCATGCCGGGTTATGACCTGCACATGACCTTTTCAGAAGGAACGGGGAACAAGTACGTACCGGTGAGCCACATTGCCATCCAGAATGCCCAGGGCCACGAAGTGCTCGACGTGAATGACGTGGGGCCCCTTCTGCTGGCACAGCTGCCCGCTGGCCGGTACGTGGTGGTCGCGCAACATGACGGGCGTGAAGCCCGGGGGACGGTTGAGGTGGCCACCGGCAAAGCCAACACCCTGAATCTGCACTGGAAGGATGCCAACTGAAGCCTTGAGACAACATGGCTGCCCCGCACTAGAGCCAGGCAGCCATGCCAAGGCTTGCCGACTTACTCTTCTTCCTCTTCCTCCTCCATGTCATACCCAGCCTCATGCTTCAGATAACCGCCGGCCTCGCCCCGCGCCGTACCCCATGGCTGCTCGATGAGCTCTCCGCTGTCCCACTCCTGGTACAGGGTTTCCCTGATTGCTGCGCTGTCCATACGATTGCCTGTGCGGTTCATAACCACCTCCTTTGGTTGAAAGGAGAAGACTAGTGCAGCTTTTGGAAGATGGATCCCAATTACTGCCTGCCTGTCGAATTGTCCGACAGACGTAAGGTGGCCTAGTGCAATCTTCATCCAAGGTCGGCTTGTTGGGCCATCTGGCACTCTGACATAATCCGCGCCCCTGATTTGCGGCGATGCGCCTGAAAACGCCCCCCCTTCCTGCTGCCGCAGACAGCGTAACGGACTACGTTGATGAGCTACTTCTCGATCGAATTCGGCCTGTGCTTCATTCTGTTCTTCCTGCTGTACTGGTGCCTCAACTTCAGCCTGCGCGTGCAGAACGTACTATTGCTGGTGGCCAGCTACGCGATCCTGGCCAGTTTCAACCTCACGTTCCTGTACGTGCTCCTGGGCTATAGCGCCGCGGTATTCGCGCTGGGCCACCTGAGTGCGCGCTACCCGGGGCGAAGGTTCACCTACGGGGCCATCCTGGCGCTGGTGCTGGGCTGTTTCTATTTCTTCAAATACCAGGACTTCTTTGCCACCGGCTTCCAGCAAGGCTTGCAGGCGCTGGGCATTGATGGTTCGTTGCCTATCTGGGAAGTACTGCTGCCTGTAGGCATGTCTTTCTATATCTTCCACTCGGTCAGCTACCTGATGTCCATCAACCGCGGCACGCTCAAGCCCGCCGCGCCCTTGGACCTGGCCCTGTACCTGGCGTTCTTCCCCAGCCTGATCGCCGGCCCCGTGAACCGCGCCGAGCACCTGCTGCCGCAGATCAACCCCAGCGCCCCGCGCCAAGTGCTGGAGCCACAGCGCGCCCTCGGGCTGGTGGCCCTGGCCGTGGTGAAGTTGTTCCTGTTCAGCACCTGGCTGGCCAACAATTGGGTGGACCCGGTATTCGACACACCCAGCGGCTTCTCCCCCGAACAGATACTGCTGAGCATCTATGGCTACTCGCTGCAGATCTACTTCAACTTCAGCGGCTACACCAACCTTGTTACTGGCATCGCGTTGCTGCTGGGCTTTCGCCTGCCACGCAACTTCGACTACCCGTACCTGGCGCGCAACCTCAAGGAGTTCTGGGACCGCTGGCACATCAGCCTGTCGACGTTCATCCGCGACTACCTCTACATTCCCCTGGGCGGCAACCGCAAAGGCTACTGGCGCGGTAACCTGAACCTGTTCCTGGCCATGGTGATCTCCGGCCTGTGGCACGGCGCAAGTGTCAACTTCCTGATATGGGGCGCCCTGCATGGCGCTGGGCTGATCGTCTACCGACTGTATGCGCGGACGTTCCCCGGCCCTCGCACCTGGCCGGGCGCTGACCTGCTGGCCCGTTTGCTGACCTTTCATTACGTGGCCTTTGCCTGGATCTTCTTTCGCAGCGCCACCCTGGAAGACACCCAGGACATGCTTGTGGGCCTCACCCACCTGTCTTTCGAAGGCTTGGCGCAAGGCCCCTGGGCAGGTGTGCTGGCGTGCCTGACACTGATCGCCGTTTACCCCTGGCTCGTACAAAGCCTGCGCCAAGCCTTCGCCGCCAGCCGACGAATTCCCTGGCTGGTATACCCGATACCGTTGGGCCTGTTCATTTCCTTGGTCATTTTCGCGTCGCCCTCAGGCGTGCCGGGGTTCATCTATGCCAGCTTCTGATAACGTGGGCAGCCAATTCATCAAGGCCTTGCAGGTAACCCTGGGCCTGCTGGTAACGGCATTGATTCTGGTGTGGCTGAACCAGACGTCGATTCGCCTGTACTGCCAGCAGAAGTACCACGCCGACTGCAGCGTGCCGGGGCTGGGTGACAACGCGTCATGGGGCTTCGGCGCCCGCCTGACCGCCGCCATGGACGACGCGCGCAACGCCTTCTTCGCACGCCTGGAAGAAACACCGGCCAGCGACCAGCCCGCTTCGCCAGTCGCCGCTGCGGAACCGGAGCCAGAAACCATCGTGCAAGCCGCGCCGGTGCAGGCGCCGGTAGCCGCACCGGAGCCCCCGGCACCGGTCAAGATCACCCCGCTGACCATCGCCAACCTCAACCCCAGCGACGAGGTGTTCTTCGTCGGCGACTCATTGATGCAAGGCGTGGCACCGCACCTGGCCAACACGCTGCTCAAGCGCTACAAGATCAACAGCATCAACCTCAGCAAGCAGAGCACCGGGCTTGCCTACCCGGGCTTTTTCAACTGGCCGCTGACGGTGGAGCAAACCCTGCTGGCCAACCACAACATCCGCCTGATCGTGGTGTTCCTCGGCCCCAACGACCCCTGGGACATGCCGGTGGCCAAGGGCAAGCCTTTCCTGCGCTTCCACAGCGCGGACTGGGAAGCCTCGTACCGCCAGCGGGTGGAGCGTATCTATGACCTGGCACGGGCACACAATGTGCAGGTCATCTGGGTAGGCCCGCCGAACATGCGCAAGGACAAGCTGTCCACTGCCATGGCTTACCTGCGCGAACTGTATAAAAGCGAAGCCGAGCGCTACGGCCAGTTGTACTTGTCGGCCAACGACGTGCTGGGCTACCACGACGAGACCAGCTTCTCGCCGTACCTTGAAAGTGCGGACGGCAAGAAGGTCAAGACTCGCGTGGATGACGGCATTCACTTCACCACCACCGGCCAGAAGCTGATCGCCGAGCGGGTGATGTCCCTGATCAATATCCAGAACCACGACCTTACGGAGCGCTGAATGAAACGACTGCCTGGCCCCATGACGCTGCTGAGTGCCGTGCTGTTGAGCGGCTGCAGCCCGGTCTCGGCCGTCGCCACGCAAACTGCGCCAAGCCCCGCCAAAGTGGTGCGGGCCGCCAAGCCGACCGCCGCGGAACCCAACCTGCGGCTATTGCAGAACAAATTGAAGAATGCCCAACGCTCGGCGGTGACCATCGTCCAGTTGGGCGACTCGCACACCGCCGCGGACCTGTTGACCGGCGAACTGCGTACCCGCTTCCAGCAGGACTACGGCAACGGTGGCATCGGCTTCATCGCTGCTACCCCAGTGCCGGGTACCCGTTACGACCAAGTGCGTATTACCGCCGCCAGAAGCCAGTGGAACCTGACCTCGGCGCGCAACCAGCACAGCGACCGCTTCCCTCTGGGTGGCTACTTGTCGGTGCCGCAAACCGCCGGCGCCCACGTGCACCTGGAACCGACACCCCCCACCGACATGCGCTACCGGGTCTCGACCCTGTACCAGGCCGGCAGCAACAACCGCCTGCAAGCCCGCGATGATTACACCCAGGCCGCACGCCCCCTGCCCCTGACCAATGGCCAGTGGCGCCTGAGCCCGGCCATCGGCAACCTGGCGCTGCCCATGGACCTGACCTTCGCCAGCAGCCAGAACCTGGCGGTGGGCGGTTGGAATATCCTGGGGCAGAACAACAGCGGCGTGGTGTTCTCTACCTTGGGCATCAACGGTGCCCAGTTCAGTGTGGTGGACAAATGGCAACCCGGTTGGCTGGATACGCTCAAGGCGCTCAAGCCTGACCTGCTGATCGTGGCCTATGGCACCAACGAGGCATTCGACGATGACCTGGATATCGGCCTGTATGAAAGTCAGCAGACTCAACGTATCCAGCAACTGCGCCAGGCACTGCCAGGCACCGTGCTGCTGATCGTCGGCGCGCCGGACTCGATCAAGAACAAAGGTGCCGGCAGCTGCCAGGCTCGCCAGCCTCGCAGCCTGCACCCCGTGATCGACGTGCAGCAGCGAGTTGCCAAGCAGAACCGTACCCTGTACTGGAACTGGCAAGCCTTCATGGGGGGGGACTGCGCCATCGTCAACTGGCAAGCCCAGGACCTGGCCCGCCCCGACCTGGTGCACTTCACCAAGGAAGGCTACATCAAGGTGGCGGATGCGCTGTATGACTACCTCAATGGCGTGATCGCCCCTGCCAAGCGCTAAAGCCCGCAAAATATGTGTGAGCTGGAATGCCAGCGAGTTTTTCAAGGGCCTGAAAAGCTCGCTGGCCAGCCAGCTCCCATAACGCATCGGCTGCCAGCGCTTCTGACCCGCTTTATCCCCGCCCATCTGCTCCTTATCGCCCACGCCCCTTCTGCGCTATGATCCATGGAATGCCATCTTTTGGCATACCACATACCTTTTATCGCCAACCCGCCCCACCAACGCGCACAAGGGGCTTGCATCGCAAATATTATGGTATACCATCAGACAACAACATCCATCCCAACTCTAGAATGGAGCAGGCCATGAGTTTCGAAATTCGCAAGATCGTGAGCTACACCGAGGAAACCCTGATCGAAGGCGGCAAGGCCACTGACAAGCCAGTGACCATGGTCGGCCTGGCGGTGGTGATCAAGAACCCTTGGGTTGGCCAGGGTTTCGTCGAAGACCTCAAGCCGGTGATCAAGGCCAACTGCTCTGCCCTGGGCGCACTGATGGTCGAACGCCTGACCGCCGCCATCGGTGGTGCCGACAAGATCGAAGCCTATGGCAAGGCCGCGGTAGTGGGTGCCGACGGCGAGATCGAACACGCCTCGGCGGTTATCCATACCCTGCGCTTCGGCAACCACTACCGCGAAGCGGTGCAGGCCAAGAGCTACCTGAGCTTTACCAACAAGCGCGGCGGCCCAGGCACCTCGATCCAGATCCCGATGATGCACAAGGACGACGAAGGGCTGCGTTCGCACTACATCACCCTTGAAATGCAGATCGAAGACGCCCCGCGCGCCGACGAGATCGTGGTGGTGCTGGGCGCTGCCAACGGTGGCCGCCTGCACCCGCGCATCGGCAACCGCTACATCGACCTCGAAGAACTGGCCGCAGAAAAAAACAACTAAGGCTTGCAGGAGCGTTCCATGATTCGGCCTACCGCTGAAACCACCCCGGCCGGCACCAGTTACCTGGCTACCGGCCAAGGCCACCCAGTGATCCTGATACACGGTGTGGGCCTGAACAAAGAAATGTGGGGCGGCCAGATCGTCGGCCTGGCCCCGTATTACAGCGTCATCGCCTACGACATGCTGGGCCACGGCGCCAGCCCGCGCCCGGCTGCCGGTACCTCGCTGGGTGGGTATGCCGACCAATTGCTGGAACTGCTCGACCACCTGCGCATCCCCCAGGCCATCGTCATCGGCTTCTCGATGGGCGGCCTGGTGGCACGTGCCTTCGCGCTGCACTACCCCGAGCGGTTGTCGGGGCTGGTGGTGCTCAACAGTGTGTTCAACCGCAGTGCCGAACAGCGGGCCGGTGTCATCGCCCGCACTGCCCAGGCTGCGGAGCACGGCCCGGACGCCAATGCCGAGGCAGCCCTGTCGCGCTGGTTCAGCCGCGAATACCAGGCCGCCAACCCGGCGCAAATCGCGGCGATCCGCCAGACGCTGGCCAGCAATGACCCCCAGGGTTACCTGACCACCTACGAGCTGTTCGCCACCCAGGACATGTACCGCGCCGACGACCTTGGCAATATCCAGGTCCCGACCCTGATCGCTACTGGCGAGCTGGACCCCGGCTCTACCCCGCTGATGGCACGGCAACTGGCCGAGCGCATTCCCGGCGCGCAAGTTGCAGTGCTCGATGAACAGCGGCATATGATGCCCGTGGAGTCGCCGCGCCTGGTCAACCAGGTGCTGCTGGACTTCCTCGCCCATGCGCTCACTACCCAGAATCAAGCCAAGGGGATCGTTGCATGACTCTCGCCCGCTTCCAGATGTGCATCGACGGCCAATGGGTCGATGCCCTGTCCGGCAAGACCTTCGAAAGCCTCAACCCGGCCACGGCGCAAGCCTGGGCCGTGCTGCCCGACGCCGACGAAGCCGATGTGGAACGCGCCGTGCAATCGGCGCAAAAAGCCTTTGAAAGCCCCGCCTGGCGCGGCCTGACCGCCACCGCGCGGGGCAAGCTGCTGCGCCGCCTGGGCGACCTGATCGCCGAGAACAAAGAGCAACTGGCGCAGCTGGAAAGCCGCGACAACGGCAAGCTGATCCGCGAGACCCGCGGCCAGGTGGGCTACCTGCCAGAGTTCTTCCACTACACCGCAGGCCTGGCCGACAAGCTTGAAGGCGGCACCCTGCCGCTGGACAAACCCGACCTGTTTGCCTACACCGTGCACGAGCCCATGGGCGTGGTGGCGGGGATCATTCCCTGGAACAGCCCGCTGTACCTCACCGCCATCAAGCTGGCCCCAGCCCTGGCGGCGGGCAACACCATTGTCCTCAAACCCTCGGAACATGCGTCGGCGACGATTCTGGAGCTGGCCCGCCTGGCCCTGGAAGCCGGCATTCCGCCCGGTGTGGTCAACGTGGTCACCGGTTACGGCCCCAGCACCGGCGCGGCGCTGACCCGCCACCCGCTGGTACGCAAGATCGCCTTCACCGGCGGCGCCGCCACGGCTCGCCATGTGGTGCGCAGCAGTGCCGAGAACTTCGCCAAACTATCGCTGGAACTGGGTGGCAAGTCGCCCAACATCATCTTCGCCGACGCCGACCTGGACAGCGCCATCAATGGCGCCGTGGCCGGCATTTACGCGGCTTCCGGACAGAGCTGCGTTTCCGGTTCACGCCTGCTGGTACAGGACGATATCTACGACGAATTCGTCGCCCGCCTGGTGGAACGCGCCCAGCGCATCCGCATCGGCAACCCCCAGGATGAAACCAGCGAGATGGGCCCCATGGCCACCGCGCAGCAATTGGCCGTGGTCGAAGGTCTGGTCGCGGCGGCAGTGGCCGAGGGCGCTACCCTGCGCACCGGCGGCAAGCGTGCGCAGACCGGCAGTGACGGCTGGTACTACGAGCCCACCCTGTTCGAATGCGACAGCAACTCGATGAAGATCATGCAAGAAGAAGTGTTCGGCCCCGTGGCTTCGGTGATCCGCTTCAAGGACGAGGCCCAGGCGCTGGCGATCGCCAACGACTCGCAGTTCGGCCTGGCCGCCGGCATCTGGACCCGCGACCTGGGGCGCGCGCACCGTTTGGCGCGCGATGTGCGTTCGGGCATCATCTGGGTCAACACCTACCGCGCGGTCTCGGCCATGGCCCCGATCGGCGGTTTCAAGAACAGTGGCTACGGCCGCGAGAGCGGCATCGATTCGGTGCTGGCCTATACCGAGCTGAAAACGGTATGGATCAACCTCTCGCAGGCACCCATGCCCGACCCCTTTGTAATGCGCTAGGAGTGTTGCTGCCATGATCGAACCCGGCATCTATAAAGAAGTGATGGCGTCGTTCCCGTCCGGTGTAACGGTGGTCACCACCCTGGACCCGGACGGCGGTATCGTCGGCATCACCGCCAGCGCGTTCAGCGCCCTGTCCATCGACCCGGCGCTGGTACTGTTCTGCCCCAACTATGCCTCGGACACCTACCCGGTGCTGCGCGACAGCAAGCGCTTTGCCATTCACTTGCTGTCCGCCGACCAGAAAGCCGAAGCCTATGCGTTTGCCGGCAAGGGCAAGGACAAGGCCCAGGGCATCGAGTGGCACCTGAGCGAACTGGGCAACCCGCTGCTGGCCAAGGCCACGGCGATCATCGAGTGCGAGTTGTGGCGCGAATACGACGGTGGCGACCATGCCATCATCGTGGGCGCGGTAAAGAACCTGATATTGCCGGCCGAACCGGTGACGCCGATGGTTTATCACAAGGGCAAGTTGGGCGCATTGCCGAATATTGTGTAAAACCTTTCCCGAGCTTCGCCCGGTCCCACATCGGATAGGCAAGCCCTTGTGGGGCCGGGCGAAGCCCAGGAAGAGGCCGGCCCATTCAATACAGCTGTTTGCATGATAAACTCGCCCATGATTTTCGGCCCTTGTCCGGCCCCCATTCCGGCCCTGAGGTACCTCCCCAACTCATCAGAGCGGACCCAATGAAACGCCTGCCACTCGACGACAGCTTCAAGGTCAATCGCAACCCGGTCACCCTGCGCGAAATCGTGCTGGATAAACTGCGCAGCGCCATCATGAATTTCCAGCTGCTGCCCGGCGACCGCCTGGTGGAGCGCGACCTGTGCGACCGCCTGGGCGTCAGCCGCACCTCGGTGCGCGAGGCCCTGCGCCACCTGGAATCAGAAGGCCTGGTGGAATTCGCCGACGCCAAAGGCCCCCGCGTGGCCATCATCACCCTTGAAGACGCCCGCGATATCTACGAGCTGCGCTGCGTGCTCGAAGGCCTGATCGTGCAACTGTTCACGCTCAACGCCAAGGCCAAGGACATCCGCGCCCTGGAAAAAGCCCTGGACGAGAACCGCAAGGCCCTGGCCGAGGGTGAACTGACCCAGGTGCTGGATTCGGTGCAGGGTTTCTACGACGTACTGCTCGAGGGGTCGGGCAACCGCGTGGCCGCCGCTCAACTGCGCCAGTTGCAGGCCCGCATCAGCTACCTGCGCGCCACCTCGGTGTCCCAGGAAAACCGCCGCGGCTCCAGCAACCAGGAAATGGAGCGGATCGTGGCCGCCATCAAGAGCGGTGACCCGCAGGCTGCGCACCAGGCTTCCGTGGACCACGTTCGCGCCGCAGCCAAGGTGGCGCTGGAATACCTGCGCTTGAAACAGAACGAGACTGCCAAGCTGCGCGACATCGCCACACCCATCGTCCAGAAAGAACCCCGCATAGGGAGTTGAACATGCCCAGCCCGCGCTTCTGCCCGCAATGCGGTGCCGCCCACCTGGTTCACCAGGTGCCCGACGGCGATACCCATGAGCGGCTGATGTGCACGGGCTGCGGCTACATTCACTACATCAACCCGAAGATCATCGCCGGCTGCATCATCGAGCAGGACGGCAAATACCTGCTGTGCCAACGCGCCATCCCCCCGCGCCCGGGCACCTGGACCTTGCCGGCCGGCTTCATGGAGGCCGGCGAGACCACCGAGCAGGCCGCCGTGCGCGAAGTCTGGGAAGAGACTGGCGTGCGCGCCGAGATCATCTCGCCCTACTCTATCTTCAGCGTGCCGCGCATCAGCGAGGTCTACATCGTCTTCCGCGCCCTGGCCGTGGAAATCACCGGTGCCTTCGGCCCGGAAACCCTCGACTACCGCTTCTTCGCCCCCGAAGACATTCCCTGGGACGCCATCTACTACCCGGCCATACGCCAAATCCTCGAACGCTATATCGAGGAGCGCCGGGCCGGGGTTTACGGCATCTACATGGGCAACGACGACAGCGGCAAGATCCACTTCATCCGCTGATCAAACCGCGTCATCGTCACCCAGCGGGTACCCCTCGACTATGATGATTTCTGCCGTGGCCACGCCTTCGCGCTGGGCCTTGGCCTGCTGGTATTCGGGCGAGTTGTAGCAGTCGATGGCCTGTTGATACGAGGGAAACTCGATCACCACGCTGCGTTGCGGTGTCTCGCGCCCTTCCATGGCAATGCTGCGCCCGCCTCGGGCAAGAAACTTGGCGCCATACAGCGCAAACGCGGTCGGCGCGCGCTGGGTGTACTCGGTGTACTGCTCGGGGTCCGTGACATCGACCTGGGCGATCCAATAAGCCTTCATTACTACCTCGACGGTTCGGTTCAAGTTGTATTATGGTATACCAGAACTGTAATAACGCCTGCCAGCAATAAGTGAGACAACACATGGCCTTCAATAGCACCGAAGAAATCATCGAAGACTTCCGCCAGGGCAAGATGGTATTGCTGGTCGACGATGAGGATAGAGAAAACGAAGGCGACCTGCTGCTGGCAGCCGACCGCTGCACCGCCACCGACATCAGTTTCATGGCCCGCGAGGCCCGTGGTCTGATCTGCCTGACGCTGACCGACGAACACTGCCAACGCCTCGGGCTAGAGCAGATGGTGCCCGCCAATGGCAGCGTGTTCGCGACTGCCTTCACCGTGTCCATCGAGGCCGCCACCGGGGTGACGACCGGTATCTCCGCCGCAGACCGCGCTCGCACCGTGCAGGCCGCGGTGGCCCCTGGCGCCACCGCGCACGATATCGTCCAGCCCGGCCATATTTTCCCCTTGCGGGCGCGCGAAGGCGGAGTGCTCACCCGCGCCGGCCACACCGAAGCCGGCTGCGACCTGGCACGGCTGGCCGGCTTCACCCCGGCGGCCGTCATTGTCGAGGTCATGAACGACGACGGCACCATGGCTCGGCGCCCGGACCTGGAAGTATTCGCCCGCAAGCACGGCATCAAGATCGGCACCATCGCCGACCTCATCCACTACCGCCTGAGCACCGAGCACACTGTGGTGCGCAATGGCGAGCGCGACCTGCCCACGGTGCACGGCACCTTCCGCCTGATCACCTACGAAGACCGCATCGAAGGTGGCGTGCACATGGCCATGGTGATGGGCGACATCCGTCGCGACGACCCGACCCTGGTGCGCGTGCACGTGATCGACCCGTTGCGTGACCTGGTGGGCGCCGAATACAGCGGGCCAAGCAACTGGACCTTGTGGGCTGCGCTGCAACGGGTAGCCGAGGAAGGCCGAGGCGTGGTGGTGGTGCTGGCCAACCATGAATCGTCCCAGGCATTGCTGGAACGGGTACCGCAGTTGACCCAGCCACCGCGCCAGTACAGCCGCTCGCAGTCGCGCATCTATTCGGAGGTGGGCACCGGGGCGCAGATATTGCAGGACATAGGCGTGGGCAAACTGCGCCATCTCGGCCCACCGCTCAAGTATGCCGGCCTGACAGGCTACGACCTGGAGGTCGTTGAGAGCATTCCCTTCCAAGCCTGATACAGCGTCCCTGTGCGGGGTATATCGCTACCCCTGCAGATAGCCGGTATAGGGAAACTCTTGTACAAATCTTGGAATACCATAATATGATATTCCAGTAGACCGAATGAATGTGTCAGGTGCGCCCGCCAGGGACAGCACAAACAACAAGCCCTGACGCGGTCGACCATTACCAGGTCCCCTGGACCCACTGCTCCCGAAAGGCGGGCGATGTAGAGCCCGCTCAAAACACAACAAATGAGGGCGTACAAATGGTGTTCAACAAAGGTGCTACCGCGGTCCTTGCCGCCAGCATTCTGGCCGTCTCCACGAGCGTTGCATTTGCCGCCGACAGCATGAGCTTCGTGAGCTGGGGCGGCTCGACCCAGGACGCGCAGAAGGCTGCATGGGCCGAGCCGTTCAGCAAGGCCAGCGACATCAAGGTGGTGCAGGACGGCCCCACCGACTACGGCAAGCTCAAGGCCATGGTCGACAGCGGCAACGTGCAGTGGGACGTGGTCGATGTGGAAGCCGACTTCGCCTTGCGTGCCGCCGCCGAGGGCTTGCTGGAACCGCTGGATTTCAAGGTCATCGACCGCGACAAGATCGACCCGCGCTTCGTCGGCGACCATGGTGTGGGCTCGTTCTACTTCTCGTTCGTGCTGGGCTACAACGAAGGCAAGCTGGGCGCCGGCAAGCCGCAGGACTGGACCGCCCTGTTCGACACCAAGACCTACCCCGGCAAGCGCGCCCTGTACAAATGGCCCAGCCCCGGTGTGCTGGAACTGGCCCTGCTGGCAGACGGCGTCGCCGCCGACAAGCTCTACCCGCTGGACCTGGACCGCGCCTTCAAGAAACTCGACACCATCAAGAAAGACATCGTCTGGTGGGGCGGCGGCGCTCAATCGCAGCAACTGCTGGCCTCCGGTGAAGCCAGCATCGGCCAGTTCTGGAATGGCCGTGTCTACGCCCTGCAACAAGACGGCGCACCCGTGGGCGTGAGCTGGAAGCAGAACCTGGTCATGGCCGACTTCCTGGTTATCCCCAAGGGCTCGAAAAACAAGGATGCGGCGATGAAGTTCCTGGCCAACTCCAGCTCGGCCAAAGGCCAGGCGGACTTCGCCAACCTGACCGCCTATGCCCCGGTGAACAAGGACAGCGTGAGCCTGCTCAAGCCTGAACTCGCGCCGAACCTGCCCACTGCCTACGCTAAGGATCAGATCACCCTCGACTTCGCCTACTGGGCCAAAAACGGCCCGGCTATCGCGACACGGTGGAACGAATGGCTGGTCAAATGAAGATGTCGGCGGTCACTCACCGCCAGGGCAACGGCGGCGCTCCCAGCGTTGCCGGCGCCACCCACGCCAAGGCGGCCGTCATGCACAACACGCCTACCCTGGCCCAGCGCTGGCGCGGCAGCCGCAACTTGCTGCCGGCGCTGCTGTTCCTGGGCCTGTTCTTCTTCGCCCCGCTGATCGGCCTGCTGCTGCGCGGCGTGCTCGAGCCGGTGCCGGGCCTGGGCAACTACCAGGCGCTGTTCGCCAACTCGGCCTACGCCCGAGTGCTGTTCAACACCTTCTCGGTGGCGGGCCTGGTGACCCTGTTCAGCGTGCTGCTGGGCTTACCCCTGGCCTGGGTCATTACCCTGGTGCCGCGCGGTTGGGGCCGCTGGCTGCTGAACATCGTGCTGCTATCGATGTGGACCAGCCTGCTGGCACGTACCTACTCGTGGCTGGTGCTGTTGCAGGCCAGTGGCGTGATCAACAAGGCGCTGATGGCCATGGGCATCATCGACCAGCCGCTGGAGATGGTGCACAACCTCACCGGCGTGGTGATCGGCATGAGCTACATCATGATCCCGTTCATCGTGCTGCCGTTGCAGGCAACCATGCAGGCCATCGACCCGATGGTGCTGCAGGCCGGCTCCATCTGTGGCGCCAGCCCGTGGACCAACTTCTTCCGGGTGTTCCTGCCGCTGTGTCGGCCGGGGCTGTTTTCCGGTGCGCTGATGGTCTTCGTGATGTCGCTGGGGTACTACGTGACGCCGGCGCTGCTGGGCGGTGCGCAGAACATGATGCTCCCCGAGTTCATCATCCAGCAGGTGCAATCGTTCCTCAACTGGGGCCTGGCCAGCGCGGCGGCCGCATTGCTGATCGTCATCACCCTGGTGTTGTTCTACTTCTACCTGAAGCTGCAACCGGAAAGCCCGGTCGGCTCCAGCAACGCGAGGTAAGCCGACATGCTGCTGACCCCCAATGCCATGAGCGCACGCATGCGCTTCGGGCTCTACACCACCACGGGCCTGATCGCGCTGTTCCTGTTGCTGCCGATCGTGTTCATCGTGCTGCTGTCGTTCGGTTCGTCCCAGTGGCTGGTGTTCCCGCCACCGGGCTGGACCACCAAATGGTACGTGCAGTTCTTCTCCAACGCCGACTGGATGGACGCTGCCCTATCGAGCCTCAAGGTAGCGATTCTGACCACGATCTTCTCGGTGGCCCTGGGCCTGCCCACGGCGTTCGCCCTGGTACGCGGTCGCTTCCCCGGCCGCGAGTTGCTCTATGGGCTGTTCACCCTGCCCATGATCGTGCCGCTGGTGATCATCGCCGTGGCGGTGTACGCGCTGTTCCTGAAGCTGGGCTACACCGGCACGCTGTTCGCCTTCGTGGTCAGCCACGTGATCGTCGCGCTGCCGTTCACCATCATTTCCATCATCAACTCGCTGAAGCTGTTCGACCAGTCCATCGAAGACGCCGCGGTGATCTGCGGTGCGTCGCGGCTGCAGGCCGTGTTCAAGGTGACCTTCCCCGGCATCCGCCCGGGCATGGTGGCCGGCGCCCTCTTCGCTTTCCTGGTCTCGTGGGACGAAGTGGTGCTGAGCGTGATGATGGCCAGCCCTACCCTGCAAACCTTGCCCGTGAAAATGTGGACCACCCTGCGCCAGGACCTGACCCCGGTGATCGCCGTCGCTTCGACGCTGTTGATTGCCCTGTCGGTGCTGGTGATGGTCATCGCCGCCGCCCTGCGTCGGCGCAATGAAATGCGTCTGGGAGTTGCTAAATGAGTGCCGTGATCAACGAAACCGCGCAACCAGGCAAGACCCTGGTCAGCCTGCGCAACCTGAACAAGCATTACGGCGACTTCGCCGCTGTGGATAACATTTCCCTGGACATCAAGGACGGCGAGTTTCTGACTTTCCTGGGCTCCAGCGGCTCGGGCAAAAGCACTACGCTGTCGATGCTCGCGGGCTTCGAGACGCCCAGCAGTGGCGAGATTCTGGTACAAGGCCAGTCGCTGGTGAACGTGCCGCCGCACAAACGCGACATCGGCATGGTGTTCCAGCGCTATTCATTGTTCCCGCACTTATCGGTGCGCGACAACATCGGCTTCCCGCTGAGCATCCGCAAGCACTCGGCCGACGAAGTGAAGAAGCGCGTGGATGCCATGCTCAAGCTGGTGCAACTTGAAGCCTTTGCCCACCGTCGCCCTTCGCAGATGTCCGGCGGCCAGCAACAGCGCGTGGCCATCGCCCGCGCGCTGGTATACGAGCCGCGTATCCTGCTGATGGATGAACCCCTGGGCGCACTGGACAAGAAACTGCGCGAAGACCTGCAGGACGAACTGCGCCAGTTGCATCGACGCCTGGGCATCACCATCGTCTATGTCACCCATGACCAGGAAGAAGCCATGCGCCTGTCCCAGCGCATCGCCATCTTCAGCCACGGCAAGATCGTCGGCTTGGGTACCGGCTTCGACCTCTACCAGAACCCGCCCAATGCCTTCGTGGCGTCGTTCCTGGGTAACTCCAACTTCCTCAAGCTCAAAGCCCAGGGCAACGCCACGGCGCACTTCGGCAACCAGCCGTTGGCCATCCGGCTCACCGCCGGGCTGCACACGGACCAGGACATTCTGCTGATGATCCGCCCGGAAAAGGCCCAGGCATTGAGCGTGGACCAGGCGGCTGCGTCGCCCCTGCAAGCAGGGTGGAATGAAGTAGCAGCCAAGGTGACCGAAGTGCTGTTCCTGGGCGAGAGCCAGACGTGCAGCGTGGTCACCACCGGCGGCACGCCGATGACCGTCAAGGCCCTCAGCGCCGCCGGCATGCCGCTCCAGGCGGGTGATGCCGTGCGGGTACGGTGGGCGGCGGCGGATGCCTGTGTTTATACCGAATGGGCGGAGAGTGATTTGAGCAAGGGCGCTGGGGTGCATTGATACCCTTGCTGCATGCTGTTGTCGTTCCAGTCCCCTTGAGATCGAGCGCCGCCCATGCGGTGCTCGATCTGGAACACGCTCAATTGCTAAAAACCTGGCACCGCACTGCCTTGATACGATCTAAATCAGCCCCCTCCACTGCCCCCATCAATCAATGCATCCGCCAGCGCCTTCGCCGCATCAACCGAATGCAGCGTCGACCATAGCAGGCCGCGTTGCGCCACGCCGTAGTCACCCAATTCCTGAGCTGACTCAGAGGCGCATTTCAACAACAGGGAAATCTGCACCAGCGCATCATCAATCGGGATGCCGGCACGGACGTTGAAGATGGGCAGGTGGTGGGAGTCGCAATAGCCGAAGGGAGTGCAGGCTGTTTCGCGAGGTGCAGTAGCCGATAAATCAGTTTCGTGAGTCATGGTAGATCCTTGGTGAACATCAATGCCGCCGCATCGCTACCAAACGATGGGTGGCGGCTGTAAGCAGGTTGGTAGACCGGTTCACCGAGCCGGCGCACACACGTGTGCCCTGCACACAGCCGCCATGTGGCAGCGTTGCACGCCTGGTGAACCGGGCTACCAAACCCGATCGCTGTCCTTCAGCGACCGCAGGAGAGTATTCATCAAGCGCCCCGTTCACAAGGCAGTAGCGACCATACCTGAGCAAATCAGAAGCGTCCTACTTCTAGTCCTACAGAAGTTATTTCGGGATATCTCACTAGCATCCACGACGCGGTACCGGTAGCAGCAACTACCTCTGTGGGAGATGGCAGCCTGTCCGCGTCGAAGGCGCCGCGCTATGTCAACGGTTGCGCATAACAGCAGGACGTTGCCTGACGGCAGTTGCCATGGGGCTGCTTCGCGTCGCCAGGCACCAGTACAGCGGGCATGTCACCGCCAGGCCCATCAGCCACGACAGGTCCACACCATCGATCAGATTGGCCCACGGCCCCACGTACAGCGACGTGTTGGCAAACGGCAGTTGCACAAGAATGCCGATGAAATAGGCCACGATCGCATGGGGGTTGAAGCGCCCGTAGATGCCGCCATCCGCCGCGAAAATCGAGACAATGTCATAGCTGCCACGCTTGATCAGGTAGAAGTCGATCAGGTTGATCGACGCCCACGGCACCAGCACCAGCAACAACGCCAGAATCAGCCCGATGAAGTGCGAGATGAAGTTCGACGACGCACCCAAAGCCATGAAGCAGCAGCCGGTCAACACGATGGCCGACAACACCACGCGCACCTTGATGCTCGGCGTCCAGCTACCGGCAAACGTCTGGATCGAGGTCACGATGGAAAGCGTGGCGCCGTACAGGTTCAGGGCGTTGTGGCTGATGATGTTGAGCAGGAACAGCACCATCAGCACCGGCCCCAGCCCACCGGTGGCCTGCTTCACCGCCGCCATGGCTTCGGTGCCTTCCGGGGTGGCCAGTACCGCCACGGCGCCGAAGCTGAATGACAGGATGGTGCCCAAGCACGCCCCTGCGTAGGTGGCCAGGAACGGCCGGGCAATACCGATATCTGCCGGCAGGTAACGTGAATAATCCGATACGTAAGGCGAAAAGCTGATCTGCCAGATGATCCCCAGCGACACCGTGGCCAGAAACCCCGAGAGGTTGAAGGCGCCACGGCTGAAGAAGTCCAGCGGCAGGTCGTGGCTGAAGATCATGAAGAAGCCTGCCAGCAGCGCGCTACCCATCACCCAGGTTCCGATGCGATTGAGGGTGTGGATAAACCGATAACCAATCACCCCGATGGCGGTGGCGCTCAGGGCACCGATGATGATGCCCGCGGGCAGCGGCACGGCGTTGACCATGCCGTGAATCGATTCACCTGCCAGGACGATATTGGAGACGAAGAAGCCGACGTAGATAATCGCCGCGAAGAACACAATCAGCAGAGCACCATAGCGGCCGAACTGGCCACGGCTCTGCACCATTTGCGGGATGCCCATGCGCGGCCCCTGGGCCGAGGCCAGGGCAATGACCACCCCGCCGATCAGGTGGCCCAGGACGATGGCCACCAGCCCCCACAGCAGATTGAGGTGAAACACCTGGACCACCATGGCCCCAGTGACGATAGGCAGTGGCGCAATGTTGGTACTGAACCACAAGGTAAAGAGATCGCGCGCCTTCCCATGGCGCTCAGCTAACGGTACGTAATCCACCGTATGGTTTTCGATCAGCTGCGTTTGTTCGGTCTTTTCGGACATGGGTGCACTCGATTCTCTGTTCTTGTCTTTGTATGGAAATGCAATTCGGGGGCCGTTCATCGACGCCCTCTCGAACGAACACCATATTATGGTATTCCAAACTTTTCACAAGCCGAAACTCGGTATACCATCAGACAACAAAGCCGCATAAAACCAATTCAGCTGCTCACTGAGGAACACGCAATGATCGACGCCACCGTCTACAAGAACGTCATGGGCTCCTTCCCCTCGGGCGTGACCGTGATCACCACGCTGGACGACGACGGTCAGGTCGTGGGCCTCACGGCCAGCGCCTTCAGTTCGCTGTCCATCGACCCTGCCCTGGTGCTGTTCTGCCCCAACTACAGCTCGGACTCCTACCCCGTGCTGATCAAGAACAAGCGCTTCGCCATCCACCTGCTTTCCGGCCAGCAACAGGCCGAAGCCTATGCCTTCGCGCGCAAGGGCAAGGACAAGGCCGCCGGTATCGAGTGGACCCTCAGCGAACTGGGCAACCCGCTGCTGGCCAACGCCGTGTCCATCATCGAATGCGAGTTGTGGCGTGAGTATGAAGGTGGCGACCACGCGATCATGGTCGGTGCGGTGAAAAACCTGATCGTGCCGCAGCACGGCAACAGCCCCCTGGTGTACTGCCGCGGCAAGATGGGCGCGCTGCCGGCCCTGGCATAAATCCATTGCAGATTATTGGTATTATGGTATACCAATAATCACGACCGCAGCGCCTAGCGCTCCTACCGCATCAGGCCCGCTTTCGGCGGGCCAAAACAAAAGATCCGAGGTACGCGTCATGAAGTTTTCCCTGTTCGTGCATATGGAACGCTGGGATGAGCAAGTCAGCCACCGGCAACTGTTCGAGGACCTGACCGAGCTCACCCTGATGGCCGAGAAAGGCGGCTTCAGCACCGTCTGGATCGGCGAACACCACGCCATGGAATACACCATTTCGCCGAGCCCGATGCCGTTGCTGGCGTACCTGGCCGGCAAGACCACCACCATCCACCTGGGTGCTGGCACCATCATCGCGCCGTTCTGGCACCCGCTGCGGGTAGCGGGTGAATGTGCCCTGCTGGATGTGATCAGCAATGGCCGCATGGAAGTGGGCCTGGCCCGTGGTGCCTACCAGGTCGAATTCGACCGCATGGCCGGCGGCATGCCGGCCAGCAGCGGCGGCAACGCCCTGCGGGAAATGGTGCCGGTGGTGCGCAAGCTGTGGGAAGGCGACTACGCCCACGACGGCGAGATCTGGAAATTCCCCACCTCCACCAGCGTACCGAAACCGGTGCGTACCCCGCCCATCTGGATCGCCGCCCGCGACCCGGATTCGCACAACTTCGCGGTGGCCAACGGCTGCAACGTGATGGTCACGCCGCTGATGAAAGGCGACGAGGAAGTGGTGGACCTGAAGAACAAGTTCGAAGCGGCGCTGGCCAACAACCCCAGCATCCCGCGCCCGCAACTGATGGTGCTGCGCCACACCCACGTGCACGCCAAGGATGATCCGGACGGCTGGCAAGTGGGCGCCAAGGCCATTTCGCGCTTCTACCGTACGTTCGATGCCTGGTTCGGTAACAAGACGGTGCCGGTGAATGGTTTCCTTGACCCAAGCCCGGAAGAGAAATTCGCCGAGCGGCCGGAGTTCCAGCTGGAAAACATCCGCAAGAACACCATGATCGGCACCCCGGAAGAGATCGTGGCGCGGATCAAGCACTACCAGGAACTGGGGGTGGACGAGTTCAGCTTCTGGTGTGACAACAGCCTGCCCCATGAGGAGAAGAAGAAGTCCCTGGCGCTGTTCATCGAACAGGTGGTTCCGGCGTTTCGCTGAGCGCGTCCCGGATGCCGCGGATTGTTTGATGCACCGCGTCAAGCAGACGCGGCCAGGTCCGCTGCTACGCGTTGGTGACCAGCCTAGGAGGAGCCGGCCACAGCGGCCGGCTCCTCGTTGCCATTCATGCCCTACATCAAGAACCCGCGACAATACCGGTACCGACAGGGGTGCCTGCATCCTCCACCGGCTTGATCCGCACCACTTCCCGCGCCACCGTCCAGACAATGATCGCTGCAATGATGTCGAAAATCGCCAGTACCACGAACAGCGGGCTGTAACCCACCTGGGTCACCAGCACACCAAACACAGCGGTAAACGCCGCTGCGCCGAGGAAGCCAAACATGCCGCCTGCGCCGGTAGCCGTGGCCACTTCATTCTTGCCGAAGGAGTCCGAGGTGATGGCGTACAGCGCACCCGACAGGGTCTGGTGAGCGAAGCCGCCCACGCACAGCAGGGCGATGGCCATGTACGGGCTGTCGACCAGGCCGATGCAGGCCGGGCCGATCATGCAGGAACAACCGAACAGCATGACCATTTTACGCGAGGTGAACAGCGACACCTTGCAGTAGCGATGGAACAGCGGGCTCAGGTAGCCACCCAGCACGCAGCCCAGGTCAGCGGCCAGGAACGGCAGCCAGGCGAACATGGCGATTTCCTTGATGTTCATGTGCCGTTCGGTCATCAGGTACAGCGGGATCCAGGCGTTGAAGGTCTGCCAGGCCGGCTCCGAGAGGATGCGGGCCGAGGCGATAGCGTAGAAGTTGCGGCTGGCGACGATCTTTTTCCAGCTGCCACGTTGCTTGGGCTCTTCCTTGAAGTGCGCTTCCTGGCCGCTGAGGATGTATTCACGCTCTTCATCGCTCAGGCGTTTCTGGTCGCGGGGGTGTTTGTAGAGGAACAGCCAGCCCACGCTCCAGACGATGCCGGCGGCGCCGACGATAAGGAACGCCAACTGCCAGCCACTGTGCAGAATGGCCCAGACCACCAGCGGTGGTGCCAGCAACGCGCCGACCGAGGAGCCAATGTTGAACCAGCCAATGGCGACCGAACGCTCCTTGGCCGGAAACCACTCGGTGGTAGCCTTGACGCCTGCCGGCAGGCCGGCGGCCTCGGTCAGGCCCAGCAGGCCGCGCAGGAACGCAAGGCTCTGCCAGCCGGTGGCCAGCGCCGCGCCGGCGCAGGCCAGCGACCAGGCCACGGCGAATACCGCGAACCCCATCTTGGTGCCAATGGCATCGAGAATATAACCGGCAACGGGCTGCATCAGCGCGTAGCAGATCTGCCAGGCTACGACGATGTGGGAGTACTGCTCGGTAGAGATGGTCAGCTCGCTCATCATCGTGGGCGCTGCGACCGACAGGGTGTTACGGGCCAGGTAGTTGACGATCAGGCCGCCCATGACCAGGGCCACCATCCACCAACGGATGCCTTTAATCTTCATCACTTCACCTTGATTGTATTTTTGTTAGGTGAGCGTTACCCACAGAAGGGAGTCGCGCTTTGAAACAATTGGTCATACGTTGTCGTATAACTACCTTATAACGATACTGGCGTTTAGGTGTCAATGGCCGTTTGGTGCTTTGCCGATTGACAGCAGACCGCCATGATCTTGATAATTTGTTTCAAGTTGTACGATGACACCGAGCGAACAATAATCCAAAAAACGAGGCCCGTGCCCATGACTTCCCCCGCCAAACCCTTCAATCGTCTGCTGCTGACCGGTGCCGCCGGCGGCCTGGGCAAGGAACTGCGCCAGCGCCTGAAACCCTTCTGCAACACCTTGCGCCTGTCTGACATCGCCAACATCGCCCCGGCGGACGACGATCAGGAAGAAATCCAGTTGTGCGACCTTTCCGACAAACAGGCGGTGCACCACTTGGTGGAGGGCGTGGACGCGATCGTGCATTTCGGCGGGGTATCGGTAGAGCGGCCGTTCGAGGAAATCCTCGGTGCCAATATCTGCGGGGTGTTTCACATCTATGAAGCGGCACGGCGCCACGGCGTGAAGCGGGTGATCTTCGCCAGCTCCAACCACGTGATCGGCTTCCACAAACAGACCGAAGTACTCGACGCCCTCAGCCCGCGCCGCCCCGACAGCTACTACGGCCTGAGCAAGTGCTACGGCGAAGACACCGCCAGCTTCTACTTCGACCGCTACGGCATCGAAACCCTGACCATCCGCATCGGCTCCTCCTTCGCCGAGCCACAGAACCGCCGCATGCTCAGCACCTGGTTGAGCTTCGACGACCTCACCCAATTGATTGCCCGCGGCCTCTACACCGATGCCATCAGCCACACCGTGGTGTACGGCGCGTCGAACAACACGCCCAACTGGTGGGACAACCGCTACGCCGCGCACCTGGGCTACCAGCCGCAGGACAGCAGCGAACAGTTCCGCGAGAAGGTCGAGGCGCAACCCATGCCGCCTGCCGATGACCCGACCCTGGTCTATCAAGGCGGGGCTTTTGTGGCGGCGGGGCCGTTTGGGGATAACTGAGCCGGGCAACCTGGCTACATTCGCTGCGGTCTGTACCAGCAGTACGGTGGTGTTGAAGCGAGGTGGGACTGGCTAGCCAGTTCCACAGGCATACCAAGCGTGGCGCCGATGACCTGCAGCGGAGCTGGACGCGTGACAGGCACCGTGTAGTGCCTGATACACCCCATGGGTGACGCACTCAAGGTAACCTCAACCGCGTTTCGCTCACCGGCAAAAGAAAGCTGATGGCAAATCCGAGCAACGCTAGCGCCCACATCCCCGACAGCAGCGCTGTGGGCCCTGAAGCACTCAACACCAATGCAGCGAGCAAGGGCCCACAGGCCTGGGCAAATAGCATCGGCCGTGCAAGCAACCCCAGGTATCTGCCATAAGCTGCTACCCCGAATAACGACAGAGGCAACGCCCCTCGGGCGATGGTCAACATGCCGTTGCCAGCGCCGTAAAGGATTGCCGCCAACAAAGCCATCCGAGCAGGTTCCACTACCAGGCAGGTCATCGCCAGGAAGCTCGATAGCATGGCCAAACGGGTGCTCCAGGTCGGGTGCCATCTGTGCCCCGCCAAGAATTCCAGCGCCAAGGGAAGCCCCTGCGCCGGGCCAATGGCCATTGCCACCAGCAGTACCGAATCGGCATTGACACCTGACATTCTCAGCACCTCCAGCAGGTGCACTGAAAGGCAGGAAACGATGAACGCCTGGCAGGTCAGCAACGTAGCCAGGTAAAGGAATAACGGGCTGTCTCGCGTTTTTACAGCTGCCAGCGGCAACGTTGTGGCCGCAGGTGAAGCCACGGATATCGAGGGCCCTGCCACGGGGATCAGCAGCAGGTGGGTAGGTAGCCCGATGAAAACGTGCAAGCCTGCCAATACAAGGCAAGCACAGCGCCAGCCCATGGCTGCCTGCAACTGGGTGATCAGCGGCCAGCCCAGGGTGCTGGAGAAACTCGCCAGCACTACCACGACCGGTATCAAGCTGCGAGCGCGTGCACCGAAGAGTCTCCCGAGTGTGGCGAAGGCTGCGTCATAAAGACCCGCGGCCATGGCGCCCCCCAATACCGTCCAGGCAACATAGTAAGTAAGCAGGTTAGTGGCACCGGCCACCCCCAATAGCCCGAAAGCGAGCAATACCGAGCTGGAAGCCAGTACTCGTCGGCCGCCGAACCGGTCTACCATCCTTCCCACCGAGGGCGCGCACACGCCCGCGACCAATAGGCCCCACGCCAGCCCACCGACGATGACCGGCAGGGGGGCGACCAGAGATTGGGCCACCGGTGGGGCCATCACCGCCAGCAAGAAGTAGGTACAGCTCCACGCCATGATCTGCATGAGCCCGATCACACACGCTATACGACCGGATGCTGGCAATGTCACGGGCGAGGGCAAGGTCATGATATCGGGCAACCAGTTGTACCGTACAACCAATCTAGAAGACCTTGCCCTCCTTGTCAAAAGCCATCTTGAGGCCCGGCCCGCTTGACATTCAGCACCCATGACATATGGTTGTATTGCACAACTATATCCAAGGATCTTTCACCATGCCTGCACCCGACCTGGTACTTGTCGATAGTATCCGAGACGCTTCCCGCCGAATTGTCCGACTTCTGGGGTTCATGCAGTCTACCCTCGCAGCCACCCAGTACCCCCCCTCGGCGGTGCATTCCATTCTGGAAATTGGCAAGCTAGGGGAACTGACCGCGGCGCAACTCTCTGAAACCTTGGGGCTGGAGAAATCCAGTGTAAGTCGCATGGTGCGCAAACTCGTGGACGCAGGTGAACTGGAGGAGATGTCGAGCCATGACGATGGCCGGATGAAGTTGCTGTCGCTGACGCCACAGGGGCGGCAAACACTGGACGCCATTACCCGCTATGGCCGCAAACAGGTCATCAGCGCCATGGACCATCTGCTCGACAAGGAACGTGACGCGGTTAATCAGGGGCTGACGACCTACGCCCGGGCACTGGAGGCAAACCTCGCAGGGCAATGTGCCCCGCTGGCCCACGGCGTCGAAATTCGGTCAGGTTACATGCCGGGAGTGGTTGGGCGGGTAACTGAGATGCACGCTATGTTCTATGCGCGCCATTCGGGCTTCGGCCAGTTTTTCGAAAGCCAGGTCGCGACCGGAATGGCCGAGTTTGTCGGCCGCTTGGTGTCGCCGCGCAATGGTCTGTGGGTGGCAACGCATCAAGGCGCTATCGTCGCCTCGGTCGCTATCGACGGTGAAGACCTGGGCGGCAACGTTGCCCATCTACGCTGGTTCATCGTGGCCGACGGCTTGCGCGGCGCCGGCGTCGGCAGAACACTGCTGCGTGAAGCCGTTGCCTTTTGCGACCAGCAACAATTTGAAGTGATTCGGCTGTGGACGTTCAAAGGCCTTGATGCCGCCAGGAAACTCTACGAAGAAGCCGGTTTTGTCCTGGCCGAGGAGTATGTGGGCGAACAATGGGGCGCGCGCATCGTGGAACAGCGGTTCGAGCGGGCAAGGTCCAACGGCTGACGGGAGTGCGAGCCCGACCTGATGGCTCGCACTTGAGCTGTACCTACTCGTGGCCCTCGATGATGAACAACTGCATATGCGCTGCGGCCCCATTGCGCAGTGAACGGGCGGCGGCGTATTCCACTGAATCGTAAAACTGCCTGGCTTCGCGTACCGATGGAAACTCCACCAACACAACCCTGCGTGTTTCGTCGTCCCCTTCCAGCATGGTTTTGTCGCCACCGCGCGACAGAAACCGCCCACCGTGTTTTTCAACGATTTCAGGGGTCAGCTTTTTGTATTCACCGTACCGGTCGGCGTCGGTGACATGCATTTTTCCAATCAGATAGGCAGGCATGGCGCCGCTCCCTATTAAACAGCGCGCCCGCAGGCGCGCCGTGATGCTCAAACGGCTACCGTGTGCTGGCGTGGCTGGATCAGGGCAGAATCAAGTGAATCCCAGAAAGCCCCCAGTGAATCCAGGAAGTCTTCCGCCCCCGTGACGGCGGATTGAGCATACGTGCGATCGTCAAAGGCACTTGCCACGGCCTCGATCGCGTTCTTCTCATGCTGTTGTTCTGCACCTACCTCACCCCAATGCTCCAGCAGGTAATGCATTTCCGGCGTCTGCAGGTCGGCACGGTAGAGTTTACTATCGATGAGGCAGTGCTTTTCTCCGGGAATCAGATGCCGGTTCGAGATGATTTCCAGCGCAAGCGCGGTACCCAAATTTCGATAGGTGCTGGAAAGGTCGCTGCGGCTGCGATAGTCAAACACGCCAATCGCGCGGCGCGTCTGTGGTGTAAGGCCTGTCGCCTGCTCGTAGCCCGCCACCCCACCAAAAATCTGATCGGAAAACTCTTTCAGCTGCGCCTCTACTGCTTGTTGATCATAGACATCCCGGCATACAGGTTTGCCCGCGGCCTGGTTGACCACGTAACCTGCCATCGTAGCCAGCTCCGGACCATGACCGTCTTCACTTTCGACGATTTCATTGAGCAGTTGGCTTTGCTTCAACAGACCGTGATCTTTTAGTGCGCCTGGAAATGCACCGCCCGGGCGGGTGGACGCGCAAAAATTCTGAATCTGATGGAACAACGCCCCTACCACCTGGGCATCAGGTTTGACCCTTGCCCAGTTATGGAAAAAGGGGTGCGAGTAGGTGCGATGGGTTTTAATCTTTTCAACAAGTTCGTTTACGGTAGAAGCCATTTTGTCTCACCTGCTAATCGAATAGTTGTAGGGTGTTATTGGCGGATAGCGCGCTATTTATGGGCTGGCAATTATCATTCTGCCTCCTGGGTGGTTGAGTGTTTCGATAACTACGTGACGGAAACCGGCAGCGGTCAATTTTTCACGCCATTCATCTTCAGCCAGTAAGCGGCGAGACATGAAATGCGCGTGCAGATGATTGAAGGCGGCGGCGAAGGTACGCTCCCATTCATCCGGCGCGGCCGGAATGGCATCGACGATCACAAATGCACGTACGGACGCCTGCGCGCGGATAGCCCGCATTAAGCCTTCCAACGCAGCTTCTTCTGCCGGCAATAAATCATGCAGTACGAAGCCCGCATGGACGACCTCAACGCCTTCCAGGTAATGTGGGTTATCAATAAGGGCCTGGATCGGGCTGTGGATAAACTCCAATCGGTGAGCCAGGTTGTTCAACCGCGCCAACTCCTGCGCTTGGGCAGTTGCCTGGCCACTGAGATCGATGCCGATACCACTACTACCTTCAACCCGATTCAATAACCGCGTCAATAAACTACCGGACCCAGAGCCCAGGTCCATGATCCGGCTAGGCACCATTCGAACAATGGCATCTTCAGGTTGTGGATAAAATGATGTTGCTCCCATCCACTGTGACGTGCGCGCGACAACGCCACCCTCTCTTGGATAACACGCCTGCGCGGCCTCGTTATCGGTGGCGAATGCCAAGGCGTTATTAAGCAGCGGCGCGCACGCATTCAATGCCCACGCCACGTAACCAACGTGGTTCACGACGGTTTCAAACTCGGCGGTTACTTGATACACCACAGACGCCGAGTTTCCCTCCCGGCGCAGCAAACCAGCCTGCGCCAGGGCGTCGAGATAATCCGCTAAAACAGTTCCATTGACTCGGCTTATTTTTTGCAGTTTACCCACACTTACCTGATCGGTTTCACGCAGTGCATCCAGCACGCCATACTGTGACCCCAACTCCATTAAAATGGCAGCCCCTCCCAACTTGGAGCCGGTTAAACCACTTATTTTTTGCATAGCAATCCTCTCTCAGGCCGAGTGTGTGATTATTGACAGCACGCAATAAATTTATTTAAAACCGGGTGATGCATTCACGGGCATGCACGGACGCGCCCCGCCAATGGCAGCACGGCACGACACTTAACTACGGGTGACGCCAAGGTGGCGCTATGAAGGTATTGCTGTATCAGACCTCACACACGCGCTTGGGCGTGGGCCTTGTCAGTTCCTCGATCAGCCGCACCCCCAGATAGATTCGCGGTACCACCGTATCGAGGTCGGCCCACTCATCAAGCGAATGCAGGTTTGCCCCCGAAATCCCCATTCCGTCGAGAATAACCGGGGCGCCTTCGGCACCGGTGTACATGAAGCCGGCGTCAGTGCCGTAGCGCATCACCGAGTAGTCGAGATTGCGGCCAAGTTCCTGGTAAATCTGGCGCGCATTCGCCGCCAGGCAATCAGTGTTGCGGTTGCGCGCCAGCGGCGGCACGACGGGGACGACCGCGATATCCACCTGCGTCTGCTCAATGGCCTTGTGTGCAATGGCAGCATCGGCGTCCTTTTGAACTCGCGCAAACTCTGAAGTGTCGTAAACCCGCACATCCGCCGTGGCAGTGGCTCGATCCGGGATCACATTGAAACGCGAGCCGGCGTTAAGCACGGTCCAGTTCACACTGGTGTCTTTGGCGGCACTTCCCAACGCCTGCAAGTTACCGATCTGATTAACCAGCTCGACTGCTGCGTTCCTGCCTTCTTCCGGGTTCGCGCCCGCGTGCGCTGTGCGTCCCAGGACCTTGAGTTCAAGGCGGGCGACCCCGCGTGTACCGACAGTGACCGAGTCCCCTTTGGGCGGCTCGTAGATAAAGATGTAGTCCTGGTGCCGCGCAATATCGGAAAATATCCTGTTTGACCCAGGCGACCCTATTTCTTCGTCAGGGTTGAACAGCAATGTCAGGGTTTTGTATTCGTCGAACTTACTCTGCTGGAGAATTTTGGCGATATAAAGAATCAGCAGAACCCCGCCCTTTGCATCCGCCACACCCAGGCCGTGAGCAATATTGCCCTCTACCGAAAAGGGGCGCTTTTGGGTGTCTCCCTTCTGAAACACGGTATCGTAATGAATCATCAGCATGATGTTTTTATCACCATGGCCCTGAAACTCTCCTACCACGATGTTGGAGGTTGCGGGGGACGCTGGGTAGGTGCTGACCTGTGCGCCCAATTGTTTGAGCTGCGCACTGATAAGTTGCTCCACGCTTGCCAGACCGGCCATGTCAGACGTGCCCGAGTCCATATTGGAGAAGCGCTCCAAGTCTTCCACATAGGCGCTGTGCCACTGCTCGGCAGTTGCATAAAGCCTGGTATCTTTGACGGGCTGCGCCGATAACGCACCTAGCGGGACGGCGGCCAGGAAGGCCCATAGCAGACAATATCGCATTTCAACTCTTCCTTAAGCAGCACTGGCTGATGACGTAGGTCCTTGGCTACTGCTGAAATGCCATATGGTTGCAGCATACAACGGAAAACCGGATTTTCAAGTTTTTCCTGAACTTTCCATGCTGCCCCCAAGTTAATTTGATCATGAGAAAAAATCATCGCAACATGAGTCATGTTGAAAACAAATTTTCGTCGCTGCCAGTGCATGTATCAACAATGAAAAAAGGCGCTACAAGCGCCTTTTATCACTACCAGCCTTCTGGCGCTCACCCTCGACTTCAGGGGTGATAAGCACTCTCGTTATGCTCACCCAGATCCAACCCCAACTCCTCCGTCGCTTCATCCGCCCGCAAGCCGATCACCACCTTGATCACCTTCAGGATGACCCAGCTCACCGCAAAGCAATACACGAAGGTGAACGCCACGCCCTTGAATTGCGCGAGCAGTTGCTCGGCGATGCTGACGTTTGGCACATATCCACCCAATGACGGTACGCAGAACACCCCCGTCAGCAACGCCCCGACGATACCGCCAATGCCATGCAGGCCAAACACGTCCAGGCTGTCGTCATAACCGAAACGGCGCTTGAGGCTGGTGGCCCCCAGGTAGCAGATCACCCCGCACAGCAGGCCGATGGCCAACGCGCCACCCGTGCCGACGTAGGCGCACGCAGGCGTGATACCGACCAGGCCCGCCAAGGCGCCACTGGCCAGGCCCAGTGCACTGGGGCGGCCGGCCTTGAACCATTCGGTGAACATCCAGCCGATGATGCCGGCGCAGGCTCCCAGCTGGGTGTTGATCATGACAATGCCCGACAGGCCGCTGAGGCCGCCGCCCGAACCGATGTTGAAACCGAACCAGCCTACCCACAGCATGGCCGCGCCGACCATGGTCAGGCTCAGGTTATGGGCGGGCATGGGCGTGTGTGGGTAGCCCTTGCGCTTGCCCAGCAGGATGCACGCCGCCAGGGCGGCAACCCCGGCATTGATGTGCACGGCGGTGCCACCGGCGTAGTCCAGGGTGCCCCAGTTGTGCATCAAGGCACCGGCGCCGCCCCACACCATGTGGGCGATAGGCGCATAGACCAGGGTGAACCACACGGCCATGAAGATCAGCGCCGCGGAGAATTTCATGCGCTCGGCGAACGCGCCGGCGATCAGCGCCGGGGTGATGATGGCGAAGGTCATCTGGAAGGTCACGAACACCCCTTCCGGGATATCGCCCACGAGGCTGTCGGCGTTCATGCCCGCCAGAAACACGCGGCTCAGGCCGCCGACGAAGCTGTTGAAGGTGACCTGGCCATCAACCATGTTGGTGGTGTCGACCACCATGCTGTAGCCGTAGATCACCCACAAAACGCCCACCACTCCGGCGATGCCGAAGCATTGCGTGAACAACGAGAGCATGTTCTTCGCCCGCACCAGGCCGCCGTAGAACAGGGCCAGCCCGGGCAGGCACATGAACAGCACCAGCACGGCGGCCGTGATCATCCATGCGGTACTGCCCAGGTTCAGCGTGGGCGTATCGGCGGCGTTGGCCAGGGGAGATAACAGAGTCAATGCAAGGAGGGAAATGCCAGGTAGACGGTTGACCATTTTCAAAGCTCCTGCGAGGAATGGAAGGTTGTCTGGCAGCAAGCGAAATGGGGTGAAGCGCTGGGCCATGCATGGCCTCTTGGAATGGAACCGACAACCGTCGGATGACGCAAAACCTGTGGGACCGGGCGAAGCTCGGGAACGGCGCACCGCGTAGTATCAGATACTGCGCGGTGCCTGCTTCCCGAGCTTCGCCCGGTCCCACAGGGTTGGTGCGGTACTTTTAATACCCCGAACCAGGAACCCAGCTGGTGCCCGCCAGCGGCACACGGGCCATGGCCGCCGCTTCCACGGTCAACGCCACCAGGTCCTCGGGGTCCAGGTTGTGCAGGTGCGACTTGCCACAGGCGCGGGCCATGGTCTGGGCTTCCAGCACCAGCACACGCAAGTAGTTGGCCAACCGCCGGCCGCCTTCCACCGGGTCCAGGCGCTTGGACAGCTCCGGGTCCTGGGTGGTGATGCCCGCCGGGTCGCGACCGTTCTGCCAGTCGTCATAGAAACCGGCTGCCGAGCCGATTTTTTTCAGTTCCTCGTCCAGACGCGGGTGGTTGTCGCCCAACGCGATCAACGCCGCGGTGCCAATGGCCACGGCATCAGCGCCCAGCGCCATGGCCTTGGCCACATCGGCGCCGTTGCGAATGCCACCGGACACAATCAGCTGAACCTTGCGGTGCATGCCCATCTCCTGCAAAGCCTGTACCGCCTGCGGAATGGCCGGCAGAATCGGGATGCCCACGTGCTCGATGAACACTTCCTGGGTGGCTGCGGTGCCGCCCTGCATGCCGTCGAGGACAATCACGTCAGCACCGGCCTTCACGGCCAGTTTCACATCGTAGTAAGGGCGGCTGGCGCCGATCTTCACGTAGATGGGCTTTTCCCAGTCAGTGATCTCGCGGATCTCGGCGATCTTGATGGCCAGGTCATCCGGCCCGGTCCAGTCCGGGTGGCGGCAGGCCGAGCGCTGGTCGACGCCGATGGGCAGGGTGCGCATGCCCGCCACCCGTTCAGTGACTTTCATGCCCAGCAACATCCCACCACCGCCCGGCTTGGCGCCCTGGCCGAGGACGATCTCGATGGCATCGGCCTTGCGCAGGTCATCGGGGTTCATGCCGTAGCGCGACGGCAGGTACTGATATACCAGGTGCTGGGACTGGCCGCGCTCTTCCGGGGTCATGCCGCCGTCGCCAGTGGTGGTGCTGGTACCGGCGATGGTGGCGCCACGGCCCAGGGCTTCCTTGGCGTTGGCTGATAGCGCGCCGAAGCTCATGCCAGCGATGGTCACCGGGATCTTCAGGTGGATGGGCTTCTTGGCGAAACGGTTGCCCAGGATCACGTCAGTGCCACATTTCTCCCGGTAGCCTTCCAGTGGGTAGCGCGACACGCTGGCGCCCAGCAGCAACAGGTCATCGAAGTGCGGGACCTTGCGCTTGGTGCCGCCGCCGCGAATGTCATAGATGCCGGTCTCGGCGGCGCGCTGGATTTCCTGAATGGTCAGGCGGTCGAAGGTGGCGGACTCGCGCAGCACCGGAGGGTTCTTCTCGCTCATATCAATGCTCCTCAGTACGCGGACGCGTTATCGACTTTGAAGTTGTAAAGCTGACGGGCCGAGCCGTAGCGCTTGAAATCGCTGGCCTGGTGGGCAAACCCTGCGCGGTTGAGCAGTTCCTGCAGCTCTTCCAGGTGCTCGGCGCGCATCTCTTTCTCGATGCAGTCCGAGCCCAGGGACTCGACCTTGCCCTTCACGTAGATGTGGGTTTCATACAGCGAATCGCCCAGCGCATCGCCCGCATCGCCGCACACCACCAGGCGCCCAGCCTGGCCCATGAAGCAGCTCATGTGGCCGATGCTGCCACCGACGACGATGTCGATGCCCTTCATGGAGATGCCGCAACGCGCGCCGGCATCGCCTTCGATCACCAGCAGGCCACCGTGCGCCGTAGCGCCGGCCGCCTGCGAAGCGCTGCCCTTGACCCGCACATAGCCGCTCATCATGTTCTCGGCGCAGCCGACGCCGACATTGCCGTGCACGGTGATCGAGGCCTTCTGGTTCATGCCCGCGCAGTAATAGCCGGCATGGCCCTGGATATCGATGGACACCGCTTCGTTCACACCTACCGCGAGGTTGTGCTTGCCGTTGGAATGGGTGACGACCCACTCGCGGTCTTCAACGTTGTTCACTTGATCGTGCAGCGCCTGGTTGAGGTCGCGCACGCTGGCAGTGGAAAGATCGATGGTTTTCATGTGCGTGCTCCTTAGGCCGACTCGCGTTCCCAGACGTAAAGGGTGGCCGGTGCCGGCTCCCAGATTTTCGCGTTTTCGATGCCCGGCAGGCTCGACAGCGCCTGATACTCCGAGGCCATGGCCACGTAATCGTCGGTCTCGGCGAGGATCGCCGGTTTGCAGGCGATCGGGTCGCGGATCACCGCGAAGCCGTTCCGGGTGCCGATGGCGAAGGTGTAGAAGCCGTCGAGGTTTTCCAGCGAGTTATCCAGCGCTTCCTTCAGCGAGTCACCTTGCTGCAGGCGCCAGGTGAGGTAACCGGCCGCCACTTCGGTGTCGTTGTCGGTCTCGAACGTGATGCCTTCGCGCTTGAGTTCCTGGCGCAAGCGGAAGTGGTTGGACAACGAGCCGTTGTGCACCAGGCACAGGTCGGCACCGGTGGAAAACGGGTGGCTGCCTTCCATGGTCACCGCGCTCTCGGTGGCCATGCGGGTATGGCCGATGATGTGGCTGCCCTTCATGCCGGCCAAGCCGAAGCGTTGGGAAATTTCCCGTGGCAGGCCCATGCCCTTGAGGATTTCGATGCTCTGCCCAGCGCTCATGATGCGCAGTTCAGGCGCCAGTTCGGCCAGGGCGGCGCGGGCGCTGGCCTCGTCGATGTTGACCTTGAGCACGGCGGCGGTAGCATTCTGGAACCAGTCCAGCGAGCAACCCAACTGCCCTTCAAGGGCGCTCATCAGCGCGTGAAAATCGAAACCGTCGGTGGTGCTCTGCAAGGTCAGCTTGACCCAGCCATCGGCCACTTCGTCGCCGTAGATGGCAAAGCCGGCGCTGTCCGGGCCTCGGTCGGTCATGGCCTCCAGCATCGGTTCGAACAGCTTGCCCAGTTGGGCTTCGAGCTGCGGGTTCTTCAGGTACAGCCCCACGATTCCACACATAACAGGTCTCCTTCACTGTGCGGCACAGGCGCCGCCAGCGCTTTATTGAAGGGAAAGAATCAGAAGAATTCGGTGTAGCGCTGGATCTCCCAGTCGGAGACGTGGCGGCTGTATTCCACCCATTCCATGCGCTTGAGCTTGATGAACTCGCCGACGATTTCCTGGCCCAGCACCTCGCTGAACAACGGGTCGGCTTCCAGCGCGTCGCAGGCTTCCTTGAGCGATTGCGGCAGGGTCTTGATGCCGCGCGCAGCGATTTCTTCCAGGCTCAGCTTGTAGAGGTTTTCGTTGCACACCTGGTCGGGCATCAACTGGCGGTCGATACCGTCCAGGCCAGCGGCGATGATGGCGGCGGTGACCAGGTACGGGTTGCACCCGGCATCCGGCAGGCGGAACTCCAGACGGCCGTAAGGCACGCGGACCATGGCCGAACGGTTGTTGGAACCGAAGGCGATGAACGCCGGCGCCCAGGTGGCGCCGGACAACGAATTGCCCACCACCAGGCGCTTGTAGGAGTTGACCGTGGGCGCAGCAAAGGCACACAACGCCGGGCCGTGGGCCAGCAGGCCGGCGGCGAAATGGTAGGCCAGCTTCGACAGGCCCATGCCACTGGGGTCACTGGCGTCGTGGAAGAGGTTCTTGTTCTCGGCGCTGGCGATGGACAAGTGGAAGTGCATGCCATTGCCGGCGCGCTTGGGGTCCGGCTTGGGCATGAACGAACAGATCATGCCCAGGTCGTTGGCGATCTCACCGGCGGCCATGCGGAAGAAGGTGAAGCGGTCGGCCGAGGTCATGGCGTCGCTGTAGGTGTAGTTGATCTCGAACTGGCCGTTGGCGTCCTCATGGTCGATCTGGTAGATCTCGAAATCGACTTTCTGCAACGCTTCGGTCAGGCGCTCCAGGAACTCGCGCGAGCGGGACAGGCCTTTATAGTCGTAGCAAGGCTTGTCGAGGTTGTCGCTGGCGTCCACCAGTTGCAACTTGCCGCTGGCGTCGCGGCGCATCAGGTTGAATTCCGGCTCCAGGCCGGTGTTCAGGGTCCAGCCCTTGTCAGCCAGGCGCTGCACTTGCTGTTGCAATACGTAGCGGCTGTCATAGGGGTGAGGCTTGCCTTCCACGTGGCCGATGCACACCACCCGGCCGTAGCCTGGCTGCCATGGCACCGGGGTCAGGGTGGACAGGTCGCCACGGGCCATGAAGTCCGGGCCGTGGGGCTCCATCCCCATGCCACAGATGGCGAAGCCGGCGAAACCCGCGCCTTCCTCGGCCACGGTCTTGAGGCCACACACCGGTACCGACTTGGTCTTGGCGGCACCGTGGATATCGACGAACTGCGCCAGCACGTACTTGATCCCGTGCTGCTCGATAATGCGCTGGGTCTCTTCTGGCAACATGTGCACTTCACTCCTCGCAACTGGCTGGCTGGTCGTTTATTCCGCTAAAGAAACTTACTTTCCCAATGGGAATGCAAGCGGCTTGCCAGTTTTGCTGAGCGAGGAACACACTCGTAAAAAGAAGCTTTTTGCGCTGTCTATATGGGAATATAGTTTTCCCATGGGGAATACCAGCAAACGCCGAACGGCGGCGCTCCCCTTTTTGCACATTCCTGGTGCGAAACTATTATTAACGAACAGAAACCGTGCAGGCCTTTATGAATATGCCCATCGAGCCCCAACCCCGCCTCAAGCTCGAGCAATACCTGGGGATGCAGATCAAGCGCCAGCGCCAGGCGCAGGAACTCAAACTGGCTGATGTAGCGCGTATCGCCGGCATCAGCCAGGGCATGCTCAGCAAGATCGAGAACGCCCAGGTGTCCACCAGTCTCGACACCCTCAGCCGCCTGTGCGATGTGCTGGGCATGCCCATGTCCAAGCTCTTCAGCCAATACGACCAGCAAGGTAGCAGCGCGCTGCTGGTCAAGGCCGACGAAGGCCTGGAGGTGGTCCGCCGGGGAACCGAGAAGGGCCACACCTACCACTTGCTCAACCATACCCGCGGGCCGAAGAAGAGCTTCGAGGCGTACATGGTCAGCATGGACGACGCCAGCGAGGAGTTTCCGACCTTCTCGCACCCAGGCACCGAGTTCCTGCACCTGTTGGAAGGTGAACTGATTTACCGGCACGGCAACCAGCTGTACCGCATGGAGGCGGGTGACAGCCTGACCTTCGATGGCGAGATACCCCATGGCCCCGAGCAATTGGTGCAGGTGCCGATCAAGCTGTTGTCGATCATGAATTACGGCACCGACACCCCCTAGTCAGCACACCGCCGCCCCCCTCTGTGGGACCGGGCGAAGCTCGAGAAAAGAACACCGCTGACGCCAGCCAGACCGTGGGGTTTTCTTCCCGAGCTTCGCCCGATCCACAAGCGCCCAAAAAGCAAAAAAATTCCTGTCAGTTAAAAAAGTTTCCAGAACCTCTGGACGCCCTCCTCGCTTTCCCCTATAAATCCCATCCAAGAATATTTTATTCCCCACAGGCAATTCCCGGTGGGACGCTTTTTTTCGCCCTGCGATGCGCTGCCGCCACCTTTCCCGAGGACAAGCCATGCAACACGAAAAACACCAGTTCATTCTCAAGATCAGCTGCCCGGCCACGTCGGGCATCGTGGCCGCCGTGACGTCGTACCTGGCCGGCAACGCGTGCTACATCGGCGAGATGGCGCAGTTCGACGACGAACTGAGCGGGCGGTTTTTCATGCGGGCTGTGTTCCGCTTCAACGATGGCCACGCGGGTGATATCACCCAGCTCAAGGCCGGCTTTGTCGACGTGGCGGGCAGGTTCGACATGGACTGGGAGCTGCACGACAACAGCCAGCCCATGCGCGTGCTGCTGATGGTGAGCAAGTTCGACCACTGCCTCACCGACCTGCTGTACCGCTACCACAAAGGCGAGATGGACATGACCATCACCGCCATCGTCTCCAACCACCTGGACCTGCGGCCCATGGCCGAGCGCGAGGGCATTCGCTTCATCTACCTGCCCGTGGCCAAAGAAACCAAGGCCCAGCAGGAAGCCGAACTGATGAAAGTGGTGGACGACACCCGCACCGACCTGGTGGTGCTGGCGCGGTACATGCAGATTCTGTCCGACGACCTGTGCCGACAACTGTCCGGGCGGGCCATCAACATCCACCACTCGTTCCTGCCCGGCTTCAAGGGTGCCAAGCCCTACCACCAGGCCTACCAGCGCGGCGTGAAACTGATTGGCGCCACGGCCCACTACGTCACCAGCGACCTGGACGAGGGCCCGATCATCGAGCAGGAAGTGCAGCGCGTGGACCACGCGTACCTGCCCGACGACCTGGTGGCCATCGGCCGCGACACTGAAACCGTGGCCCTGTCCAAGGCAGTCAAGTACCACCTGCAGCACCGGGTGTTCCTCAACCAGGACCGCACGGTGATCTTCCGGTGAACAGCCTCAAAGTAATCGACGGAAAGGCCGCCGCAGCCCGCGTGCTGTCGCAGGTCAAGCACGATATCGCCGCCCTGGGCATCCAGCCGGGCCTGGCGGTGATCCTGGTGGGCGACGACCCCGCCAGCCAGGTGTACGTGCGCAATAAGGTACTGCGCGCTGAGGAGACCGGCATTCGGTCGCTGGAACACCGCCTGCCGGCCGACACCGGCCAGGCCACGCTGCTGGCGCTGATCACACGCTTGAATGCCGATGCCCAGGTCAATGGCATCCTGCTGCAACTGCCGCTGCCGGCCCATATAGATGAAAACCGCGTGCTGCAGGCCATCGCCCCCGGCAAGGACGTGGACGGTTTCCACAGTGAAAACGTCGGCGGCCTGAGCCAGGGTCGCGAGGTGCTCACCCCCTGCACGCCCAGCGGCTGCATGCAGCTGCTGCACGACACCCTCGGCGACCTGAGCGGCAAGCATGCCGTGGTCATCGGCCGCTCCAACATCGTCGGCAAGCCCATGGCCGCCCTCTTGTTGCAGGCCCATTGCTCGGTCACCGTGCTGCACTCACGCAGCCAGAACGCCGCGCAACTGTGCCGCCAGGCCGACATCGTCATCGCCGCCGTAGGCCGCCCGCGCATGGTCGACGCCAGTTGGCTGAAGCCCGGTTGCGTGGTCATCGACGTGGGCATCAACCGCATCGAAGACCAAGGCCGCAGCCGCCTGGTCGGCGACGTCGACTTCGACAGCGCCCTGCCCATCGCCAGCGCCATCACCCCGGTACCCGGTGGCGTGGGCCCCATGACCATCGCCTTTCTGATGAAAAATACCCTGACCGCTGCGCTGCAGCAGGCCACCCCACGCAGTCTGCCGGAGGCCCCATGCCCTTCAATCTGCTGAAATACGGGCTCAGCTCGGAGTACCCGGTCGAGGTCGACCTGCCAGCGCCCAAGGAACTCAAGCCCTCCTATGACGTGGTCATCATCGGCGGTGGCGGCCATGGCCTGGCCACGGCCTATTACCTGGCCAAGTACCACGGCATCACCAACATTGCCGTGCTGGAAAAGTCCTACCTGGGTGGCGGCAACACGGCGCGCAACACGGCCGTGATCCGCTCCAACTACCTGACCAGCGAAGGCGTGAAGTTCTATGCCGAGTCGGTACGGCTGTTCGAGGGCCTGTCCAACGAGTTCGATTTCAACATCATGTATTCGCACCGGGGCCAGTTGACCCTGGCGCACACCGACGCCACCGTGCGCTCGTTCCGCCAGCGCGCCGAGGTGAACAAGCACTTTGGCGGGCGTACCGAAATGATCGACCGCCAGCAGATCCGCGAACTGGTGCCCAGCCTCAACCTGGACCCCGGCCACCTGCCGGTGCTGGCCGGCCTGTGGCACATGGACGGCGCCACCGCCCGCCACGACGCCGTGGCCTGGGGCTATGCCAAGCAGGCGGCCAAACGCGGGGTGGAGATCCACCAGCTCACCGAAGTGCAGGAACTGGTGATCGAGAACGGCGCCATCACCGCCGTGAAAACCAACCGCGGCACCATCCGGTGCGGCTGCGCGGTGCAGGCTATCGCGGGGCACAGTTCGCTGATGATGGCCAAGGCCGGCATCCGCTCCCCCATCCAGACGTTCCCGTTGCAGGCCATGGTCACCCAGCCGTTCAAGCCGTTCCTCGACCCGCTGGTGAGTTCTTCGGCGTTGCACTGCTACGTGCAGCAAACCAGCCGTGGCGAGGTGGTGTTCGGCGGCGGCTCCGACCCTTACCCGCTGTTCAATACCCGCTCTACCCTGGACCTGAAGGAAAGCCTGCTGGCCCACGCCATCGAGATGTTCCCGTTCCTGGCCAACGCCAAGCTGATGCGCCAATGGGCGGGCATCACCGACATGACCCCGGACTACAGCCCGATCATGGGCTTGTCACCGGTGAAGAACTATTACCTGGACGCGGGCTGGGGCACCTGGGGTTTCAAGGCCACACCCATCTGCGGCAAGACCATGGCCGAACTGGTGGCCAGCGGCGGCAAGGTGCCGGAGCTGATCAAGCCCTTCGGCCTGGCCCGCTTCAGCACCTTCAAGCAAGTCAACGAAATGGGCGCCACCGCGGCCAGCCACTGAGGACCGGACGATGAAAATCATGAATTGCCCGCTCAACGGGCCGCGCAACATCAGCGAATTCACCTACGGCGGCGAATTCAAGGCCATGCCCGATCCCGTCACCTGCACCGACGCGCAATGGGCCGACTACGTGTTCAACTGCGACAACATCGCCGGCGTGGTGCGCGAATGGTGGATGCACACGCCGTCCAGCTACTGGTTCCTGGCAGAGCGCCACACGGTCACTGACGAGATCATCCGTACCTTCGACCCGAAGGAAGTCTTCACCACCCGCGTGGCATTCGCCTCCAAGGAGATCGCAGGATGAGTCGCCTCCCCGCCCCGATGGGCCTGCTGATCGACCGCGACCAGCCGCTGACCTTCAGTTTCGACGACAAGCCCTACCAGGGGTTCGCCGGTGACAGCATCGCCAGCGCGCTGCTGGCCAACGGGCGCTTCCTGCTGTCGCGCTCGTTCAAATACCACCGCCCGCGCGGCCCGCTGAGCATGGCCGGGCAAGACGCCAACAGCCTGGTACAACTGCCGAGTGAGCCTAATGTACTGGCCGACATGCAGCCACTGGTACAGGGCCTGGCCGCCACCGGGCAGAACTTCAACGGCACCCTGGATAACGACAAGGACGCCTGGCTGGGCAAATTCTCCAAATTCATGCCGGTGGGTTTCTACTACCGCTCGTTCTACAAGCCCAAGGGCATGTGGAAGGTGTGGGAGCCGATCATTCGCAAAAAGGCCGGGCTAGGCGTGCTGGACCTCAAGTTCCAGCCCGAGTATTACGACAAGGCCTACCTGTTCACCGACCTGGCCGTGATCGGCGCCGGGCCTGCCGGCCTGCAAGCCGCGCTCAGTGCGGCCAATGCCGGGGCCAAGGTGCTGCTGATCGAGCAAAGCCCGGTCCTCGGTGGCTCGCTGACCTATGCGCGCTTCGATATCGACGGCAGCCGCGCCGAAATCCTGCGCCGCGAACTGGTGAGCGCAGTGGAGAACCACGCCAATATCCAGATCCTCAAGCAAGCCACCTGCAACGCCTGGTTTACCGACAACTATCTGCCGGTGATCCAGGGCAAGCGGATGTACAAGGTGCGTGCCGAGCAGTGCCTGGTTGCCAGCGGCTCGTTCGACCAGCCGGTGATTTTCCGCAACAACGACTTGCCCGGGGTGATGCTGACCAGCGCCGCCCAACGGCTGATGAAGCTGTATGCGGTAAAACCGGGCAACACCGCCGTGGTGCTGACCGGCAACGATGACGGCTACCTGGCCGCCCTGGACCTGCACGACCAGGGCGTGAAAGTGGCCGCCGTGGTCGACCTGCGCAACGGCCCCGCCGACCGCGCCCTGCTGCGCGCACTGGAGCAGCGCGCCATCGCCTTGCATGTCGACACCACCGTGTTCGAAGCCCTGCACGAAAGCGGCATGCGCCACGTCAGCGGCGTAGAGCTGCGCAAGATCACCGGCCAGGGCCAGGTGGCCAGCAGCGCGCTGAAACTGGACTGCGACCTGCTGTGCATGTCCGGCGGCTACATGCCCGTCTACCAACTGCTATGCCAGGCCGGGGGCAAGCTGGCCTATGACGATCAACTGGCCGAATTCACCCTCAGCGGCCTGCCGAGGATTCTGCATGTGGCCGGCTCGGTGAACGGCTGCCACAGCCTGGACAACGTGCTCAGCGACGCCACCAACTGCGCTGCCGACATCGTCACCGCTTTGGGCCTGAACGCCCAGGTACGCGTCAACCTGGCGCCCGAGGCGCGGGTCAACTTCCCCTGGCCGATTTTCCCGCACCCCAAGGGCAAGGACTTCGTCGACTTCGATGAAGACCTGCAAGTGCAGGACATCATCAACGCCACCAAGATCGGCTACCGCGACGTGCAACTGGTGAAGCGCTACTCCACCGTCGGCATGGGCCCATCCCAGGGCCGCCACTCGGCCCTGCCTACGGCGCGGCTGGTGGCGCAGGCCACCCAGCGCAACATCAGTGAAACCGGGGTCACCACCGCGCGCCCGCCGTTCGTGGCGGAGAAACTCGCCCATGTCGCCGGCCGTGCCTTCGACCCCTACCGCCAGACGCCCCTGCACCGCCGCCACCTGGAAGCCGGGGCGAAAATGATGCCTGCCGGTATCTGGCAGCGGCCGGCGTTTTACGGCAAGGCTTCGCAACGCGAGCAGTGCATGCAGGCCGAAGCGCTGCATGTGCGCAACAAGGTCGGCATCATCGATGTGTCCACCTTGGGCGGCCTGGACGTGCGCGGCCCGGACGCCGCCGAACTGCTCAACCGCATGTACACCTTCGCGTTCCTCAAGCAGCCGGTGGGCCGTTCGCGCTACGCACTGATGACCAACGAGCACGGCGTAGTAATCGATGATGGTGTGTGCGCACGCTTCGCCGAGAACCACTTTTACGTCACGGCCACTACCAGCGGCGTCGACCGCATCTACCAGCAGATGCTCAAGTGGAACGCCCAGTGGCGCCTGGACGTGGACATCGCCAACGTCACCGCAGCCATTTCCGCCGTCAACGTAGCGGGGCCGGACGCGCGCAAAGTGCTTGAACGGGTGTGCACCGACCTGGACCTGTCCCCCCAGGGCTTTCCCTACCTGGCCGTGCGCCAGGGCACCGTGGCCGGCATCAAGGCGCGGCTGCTGCGGGTGGGTTTCGTGGGTGAACTGGGCTACGAGATTCACGTACCGGCCCGCCATGCCGTGCGCCTCTGGGATGCACTGATGGAAGCTGGCAAAGCCTTCGATATTCGCCCCTTCGGCGTGGAAACCCAGCGCCTGCTGCGCCTGGAAAAAGGCCACGTCATCATCAGCCAGGACACCGACGGCATGACCCACCCCGCCGAGATCGACATGGGTTGGGCGGTTAGCCGCAACAAGCCGTTTTTCGTCGGCCGCCGCTCGGTGGACATCCTCGAGGCCCAGCCCATGACGCGCAAACTGGTGGGTTTCACCCTGCCCAAAGGCTCGCTGCAACCGCTGGAAGGCCACCTGGTGCTCAGTGGGCCGGACATCAGCGGCAACGTCACCTCATGCGAATACTCCGAAACCCTGGGACAGGTCATCGGCCTGGCCTATGCGGGCTTTGACCAGAGCCAGCCTGGCCAACACATTCCCATCCGTGTGGAAGGCGGCATCATGGTCCAGGCCACCGTAGTGAAACTCCCCTTCTTCGACCCTGACAACCTGCGCCAGGAGCTGTAAGCCATGTCCAGTCTGAAAGCTGAAACGTACATCGGCCAGCCGGCCCTGCAACGCTGCGTTCTTCTCGACCTCACCGACGTGCCCAGGGTCGGTTTTCGTGGCGCCCAGAGTGCCGACTATCTGCGCCAGCGTGGCTTCTTGTTGCCAGATGCTCCCAACCGGGCGGTCACCCAAGCCGATGGCAGCCACATCGCGCGGCTCTCGCCCACCGAATACTTTCTGCTGGGCAGCCTGGCCGACGCTGGCCAGCGCATCGCCGACGAAGAAGCGCGCTGGGAACTGGACCACAGCGCCAACTACCTGTTGCCGCGCCACGACAGCCACGCCTGGATACAGCTCAGCGGCAATCAGCTGCCGGCGCTGATGGCCAAGCTGTGCGGCGTCGACCTGCGGCCCGAAGCTTTCGGCCCCGGGGCGGTGGCCCAGACCTCAGCGGCGCGGATCAACGTGATCGTGATCAACGTCGGCCACGACACCGTACCCACCTTCCAGATCCTGTTCGACCGCGCCTCCCACGAGTATTTCCTCGCCGCCGTGAACGACGCCCTGCAAGAGTTCGCCTGAACGCCCTGCCCCCCGTTGGGGGGCAGGGAGCGATTCAATCGCCCCGCCGAACGGTCATGACTAAATTTTCATGTTTCCCCTGCCCCCGCCGATACTCCGTGCCTAAGAAGAGAAAATCTGCTGGCCGCCAACGATAAGAAAATGACCCCCAGCAACCAACGATCAAGTAGCGCACAAACGTTTCTGGAGGGAATGCATGAACAGTTGGTTTGCCAACATCAGCGTGAACAAAAAACTCGGCCTGGGCTTCGGCCTGGTGCTGGTCCTGACTACCTTGCTGGCCCTGACAAGCTGGAACAGCATGGGCGGGCTCATTGACCGCAGCAACTGGATGAGTGACATCACCCAGCTCAACTCTGCCCTGACCAAACTGCGCGTGGCGCGCCTGCAGTACATGCTCGCCAACGGCGACGACACTGCCGCGCAACTGGTACAGACCACCCTGGACGGCTTCGAAGCCCAACAGCAGAAAATCCTCGGCACCTTCAAGAGCCCCGACAACATCAAGCTGCTCAAGGAGCAGAATGGTCAGCTGGAAGCCTACAAGGTATCGCTGAACAAGATGCGCGCCGCTTACCGCACCAGCAATACCGCGCGCCAGGGCCTGAATGACACTGCGGCCACCGCCTTCGCGGCGCTGGAAAAGATCAGCCAGGGCGTGCAAGCAGATCGCCGCCTGGATGAAGTACTGGCCGTGGACAAGGCCAAGGAATCGCTTCTGGTGGTGCGCTACGAAGTACGCGGTTACCTGGCCGATGCCAGCGCCAGCAATGAACAGTCCGCGTTCGCCCGCCTGGACGCCGCACAGTCCGGTTTGCCAGCGCTGGAAACCGCGCTGGCGTCGCAACCGGAGAACCTGCGCCAGTTCGAAGCATCGGTGGCCAGTTATCGCCAGGCCCTGACCAGCTTCAAGAACGCCAACGCCGACATCGTCCAGGCCCGCAAGGAAATGACCGACGAGGGTAACGAAATCGTGCGCCTGAGCGATGCCCTGTACCAGATCCAACTGGACCGCCGCGACATCGAGAGCGCCCAGGCCCGTACCGTGCAGACCATCGCTACCCTGCTGGCGCTGTTCTTCGGTATTGCCGCGGCCCTGATCATCACCCGCCAGATCACCCGCCCGCTGCAGGACACCCTGGTAGCGGTCAAGCGTATCGCCGATGGCGACCTGACCGAGACGTTGCGGGTCACCCGCAAGGACGAACTGGGTGTGCTGCAACAAGGCATCCAGAACATGGGCACCACCCTGCGCGAGTTGATCACCAGCATCCGCGACGGCGTGACCCAGATCGCCAGCGCCGCCGAGGAACTGTCCGCCGTGACCGAGCAGACCAGCGCCGGGGTCAACAGCCAGAAAGTGGAAACCGACCAGGTGGCCACCGCCATGCATGAAATGACCGCCACCGTGCAGGAAGTGGCGCGCAACGCCGAGCAAGCTTCCATGGCCGCCACCGACGCCGACGGCCAGGCCCGTGACGGTGACAAAGTGGTCAACCAGGCCATCGACCAGATCGAGCGCCTGGCCAGCGAGGTCAAGCGCTCTACCGAGGCCATGGGGCAACTGCAGAAGGAAAGCGACAAGATCGGCAAAGTCATGGACGTGATCAAGGCCGTGGCCGAGCAGACCAATCTGCTGGCCTTGAACGCTGCCATCGAAGCGGCCCGCGCCGGTGAAGCCGGCCGTGGTTTTGCCGTGGTGGCTGATGAAGTACGGGGCCTGGCCCAGCGCACGCAGAAGTCCACCGAGGAAATCGAAGGCCTGGTGGCCGGCCTGCAGGCCGGTACCCAACAGGTTGCCAACGTGATGCTCAGCAGCCGCGAGCTGACCGACAGCAGCGTAGCCCTGACCCGTCAGGCCGGCGTGTCGCTGGAAAACATCACCCGCACGGTGTCCAACATCCAGCTGATGAACCAGCAGATCGCCGCAGCGGCCGAGCAGCAGAGCTCGGTGGCCGAAGAGATCAGCCGCAGCATCATCAACGTGCGCGATGTGTCGGAACAGACCGCCGCGGCCAGCGAGGAGACTGCGGCGTCCAGCGTCGAACTGGCCCGCCTGGGTGGGCAGTTGCAGATGATGGTCAGCCACTTCCGCGTGTAGACAGCGGCGGCCTTTTCCCGAGCGTCGCCCGGTCCCACAGGCCTAACGCCTGTGGGACCGGGCGACGCTCGGGAAGGGGGTTACTGGACCGTCTTGAGCGTGCGCTCGTCGTAGTAGAGCGCGTTCTTGTCGGTGCCCTGCTTGAAGAAATACCCGTAGTCCTCCAGGTACCACACCGTGTCCACGCGGTTGTACTTGTCCCCTTCGCCGCTGCACCGCAGTTTCTTCGCCTGCCCGCTGAGGCTGGCATTGATCTGCGCCGCCGGTGCTTCGCTGTCCACCTGGCACTTGACCACTTGCCGGCTCTCGCCCAGGTCACCCATCATCGAGTTCTTGCGCTTGCCCTGGGTGGTGTAGGTCAGCTCCTTGCCAACGGGCATCTGCTGCCAGTCACCGGTGAAGGTCAGGTTGGTGAGCATGGATTCTTCGCTCATCGGCGTCTTGCCGAAGAATCGGGTTTTCTGCGCCAGGGAGATCAGGCCGCGAAAGCTCACTTCACTGCCTTCATAGCTGTCGGCGCGCAAGCGCACCCCCAGTTGGCCGCTGGCCTTGTCTACCTGAATGAAGCGTTCCTCGCGAATCGGCAGGTTGCTCTTGGCGGTATTGGCCATGCCGGTTTCCCGGGTTTGCCTGAGCTGCTTGGCCGGTGGCGCCAGGTTCAGGTGCTTGATGGCTGTGAGCGGTACCGCGCCTACCGCCGGCAGCGGCGCGTCCAGTGGCGCCTTGCTGCGCGGGCTATAGGCAGGCAGCGCCGCGAGGGCGTCGGGGCTGCCACAGACACTGCGAAACAGCGTCTGGTATTCGGCCACGCCACGGCTGATGGGCTGGGGTTGCGGGTCCTTGAACAGCTTGCCGTCCGTTACCTGGTTGCGCTCGTCCACGTCATAGCCCATCAGCAGGCGGTAGGTCTGTTTCGAGCAGTCCACCGCGTAATGCTCACGCTTCTGCGCGCTGGGCGCGCCATAGGGGCGGCCCAGGGTGATGGTGGGTTCGTCCAGGGCCGCCCAGAAGCGGGTTTCGCTACCGTCGGGCGCAAGACTGTTGCGGTCCAGCAGCACCCAGAACACATCGCTGCCCCCCTTGACCACCCGCCACTCTGGCGCGGCGGTGGCCTGGCAGGCGGCCTTGAAGGCGCTGTTGTTTTTCAGCGGCTCGGCCAGTTGCGCAGGCACGCTGCGCGGCGGCATGTAATGGCCGTTGGCACTGCCAAAGTAAACGCGCTTCTCGCCCTGCACATAGGCGATGCTGGCGTCGAACGTAACGCAGGAAGCCGCCACCTGGGTGACGAATGGGTAGGGCTGTTGCTCGGTGACCGCTGGCGCTACCAGGTAGCTGAGGGTATCGCCGTCACGCATCACCGACTCAGGCACCGGTGGCAGGGCCAGGGTGTCGCTGAGCATTTTTTCCGCTTCGCTCGGCTCGTGCGCCTTGGGTGTTTCAGGCTGGGGGGCTTGCTGGGCGCAACCGGCGACAAGGGCGATGAGCAGCGCTAGGGGCAGACGTTGCATAGGTATTCTCTCCATGAAGCACCTGTGGGAGCTGGCTTGCCACCTGCCACAGGTGTAGTCGCCGCTACAGACTAATGCACCGTGCGCAGCTGACGCTCGCTGTAGTAGTGGTCGTTCTTGTCGGTGCCCGACTGGTAGAAGTAACCGTAGTCTTGCAGGTAGTAAAGGGTGTCGACGCTCTGGTGTTTGTCACTGTCCACGGTACAGCGCAACAGTTTGGCCTGGCCGCTCAAGTGCGGGTTGACCTTGTTGGCGCTGCCTTCACTCTTGATGGTGCACTGCACGCTGGTACGGGTGATGACCGCACCCGTGCTGGCGCTGACGGCGCTGGTGTCCAGGTTCAGGCCCAGGGTGCTGCCCACGGGCATGGCACGCCAGTCGCCATGGAACTGCGCATCGATGACCGCGCTGCTTTCAAATACCGTGTCCAGGCCATGGAACGTGGTCTTGCTGGCCAAGGAGAACAGGCCTCGAAAGGATATTTCGCTGCTGTCGAAGCTGTCGCTGCGTGAGCGTACCGCCAACTGCCCGCTGGCAGCATCGCGTTGCAGGAAGGTCTCGACGTCCAGCGGCACCGGGCCGTTGGGGCCGTTGGCGGTACCCGTTTCGGCCAGGTAATTCAGCGCCTTGTGCGGGGCCGGCATGTTCAGCGCTTTGATAGCGGCCAGCGGCAAGGCCATCACGCCAGGGTATGGACCGGCCAAGGGGGCTTTCAGGCGCGGGCTGAACACGGGCAGCTTCGCCAGCGCCTCGGGGCTGGCGCATACGGCCTTGTAGGTGGCGCGGTTATCCACATCGCCGGCCAGCGGTTCGGCCTGGGGCACGAAATGGATGATGCCGTCGGTAACGCGGTTGCGCTCGTCCAGGTCAAAACCGGACAGTACCTTGAGGGTCTGCTGCTTGCAGTCCACGGCCACGTACTCACGCTTCTGCGCCATCGGCGCGTAGTACGGCAGGTCGAAGGTGGTCACCGGCTCGTCCCAGGCGGTCCAGAAACGCAGGCTGTCGCCTTGGGGTTTGAGGCTGTTGCGGTCGATCAGGGTCTGTTGGCCGTTGGCGGCGGTGCGCACCACGCGCCAGTCCGGCTTGGGGGTGTTGTTGCAGGCGTCGACGAAATCGGGGTTTTTCAGCAAGGCTTCAGCGACGTCCTTGCGCATGCGCACACCCGGCATGTACAGGCCGTCCTGGCTTTTCACGTAGGAACGCTTGCCGCCGTCCAGGTACATCAGCCTGGCTGATGGCTCCACGCAGGAAGCCTGCAGTTGCATGGCGATGTCCTGGCGCAAGGTGTCGTCCTTGGCGCGCAGCACCATGAAGCTCAACTGGTCGCCGTCACGCATCACGCTGTTGCTCAACGGCGTGCGCTTGACCATGTCGAACATCAGCTGGTTACCCTTGTCCACCGGTGCCGGCACCTTGAGCGTCGGCTGGGCCTTGGCCACGGGGGCGGCAGGCGCAGGGGCGGGCGCGGGCTGGTGGGCGCAGGCAGCGGTGGCTGCGAGGGCTACGGCAAGGGCGACGCGTTTCATGGGCATTCCTGGTTTTGCCGGCTGACTGCCCGGCCCAATGGCTGAAAAGGGGCCATCTTACCGCTAGTACCAGGGGAAATTCATGAACTTCCCGCCGGGGCCGCAGCCCCGGCGCAAAGCCCTGCCTACTTGGCCAGCAAGCCGACGCCACGGCCGCGTGGGTCGGAGGCGGTCTCGACTTTCTTGCCGGTGACCTTGATGGCCTGGATGTCGCCCATCTCCCAGCCCTGATCTTCCAGGGTATAGCCCATGGCCTTGAGCTCGTCGGCGACCGGGCCGGTCAGGGGCGCGAAGCTGTCGTAGTAAAGGGTGTCCTTGGGCAACAACTGGTGATGCACGCGCTGGGCTGCAACGGCCTTGGCCAACGGCAACTGATAGTCGTAGACGTTGTTGAGCACCTGGAAGATCGAGGTGAAGATCCGCGAGCCGCCCGGCGTACCGACCACCATCGTGACCCGGCCGTCACGGGTGACCAGCGTCGGGCTCATGGAAGACAACATGCGCTTGCCCGGTTCGATGGCATTGGCGTCACCGCCCACCACGCCAAAGGAGTTGGCGACGCCCGGCTTGGCGCTGAAATCGTCCATTTCGTCGTTGAGCAGGAAGCCCGCGCCCTTGACCACCACGCCGCTGCCGTAGTCCCAGTTCAGGGTGTAGGTGTTGCTCACGGCATTGCCGTCATGGTCGACGATGGAGAAGTGCGTGGTCTGATGAGCTTCCAGGCCGGGCTTGACGTTATCGGTCGCCGAGATAGCGCTGGGGTTGACCTCGTCAGCACGCTTGAGCAGGTACGCCGGGGCCACCAGCTTGTTCACCGGCACATCGTTGAAATCCGGGTCGCCCAGGTAGTTGGCACGGTCGGCGAACACGCGTTTTTCGATTTCGGCCAGCAGGTGGATATAGCGCGCGGAATTGAGGGGCACGCCCTTGAAGTCGTTTTTGCGGATGTCCTTGATGCCCAGCAGCTGCGCCAGGGCAATCCCACCGGAGCTGGGCAGCGGCGCGGTATAGATGATGTTGCCGCGCCAATCGATGTGCAGCGGCTCACGCCAGTTGACCTTGTAGTCCTGCAGGTCCTGCGTGGTGATCAGGCCCTTGTCGGCCTGCATCTGCGCCACCAGCAGTTCGGCAGTCTTGCCCTGGTAGAAGTCCTTGGCGCCCTGGTCGGCGATGCGCTCCAGGGTCTGCGCCAGCTCCGGCTGGCGGAAGGTCTGGCCAGGCTTCATGGTGCCGAAGTAATCATTGAAGTTGGTCTTGCCGCTGAACAGCTTCAGCGCGTCCTGGCGGTACTGGAACTGTTTGTCGGCGACGGTGAAGCCTTCCTTGGCGTAGCCGATGGCCGGGGTCAGCAACTCGGCCCAAGGCAATTTGCCGAAGCGCTTGTGCGCCTCCCACAGCCCCAGCACGGTACCGGGCACGCCGCTGGCCTTGGCGCCTACCAGGCTGAGGTTTTCGATGACTTCGCCTTTTTCGTTCAGGTACATGTCGCGGCTGGCGGCCTTGGGCGCAGTCTCGCGGTAGTCGAGGAAATAGGGTTTGCCCTTGACGTAGAGGGTCATGAAACCACCGCCACCCAGGTTACCCGCCTCCGGGTAGGTGACCGCCAGGGTGAAAGCCGTGGCCACGGCGGCGTCGACGGCGTTACCGCCTTTCTCGAGGATTTGCGCCGCTACCTTGGCGCCGTATTGGTCGGGGGCCGCCACCGCGCCATGGTCCAGCAACGCGGCCCAGGACGGGGTGCTGGCGAAGATGGCTGCACTCAGGGCGAGGGTCTTGAACAACACAATACGCATCGGGTGTCCTTACTGTTGTTATTGGTTCGAGGCAACAGTTAGGCCCATGAAGGCGAAGGATACAACCCCTACATCGGAAAAATCGGCCGCTGGCCGCGGCCGTTTTCCGGGTGACGTCAGAGCATTTCGTCGAGAATCCAGGCCTCCACGGACGTGCGCTTTGGCGTCCATCCCAGCAGCTCCCTGGCATGTCTGCCCCGCACTCGGCTGTTGGACCCCAGCCCATAGTTGGCCATCTCGTAGCCCCATTCCTTCTCCGCTTCGGCCAGCGGCCAGTCCTGCGGCTCGCCCAGGCCCATGGCCTTGGCCATGGCGCGGGTCATGTCGATGAAGGCCGCCTCACCGCTTTCGACAAAGTAGAACGTACCTGCCGGCGTTTTTTCCAGTGCCAGCAGGTACAGGGCGACGACGTCCTCGATGTGCACGTTGGACCAGATGTTCTGGCCAGGGCCGACATGACGGACGACGCCGCTCTTGCGCGCCTGCTTGAGTAGCCGCGGCAACTGCACGCTGTCACGGTTCACACCCAGGCTGTGGCCGTAGATCAGGGTGTTGCACAACACCGTCGAACGCACGCCTTGCTGCGCGGCGGCCAGCACCAGATTATCGATGGCCACCCGCGCGGCTTTGTCCACCGTCGGTTCGGGCAATTGGTCTTCGTAATAGATCACCTCACTGCCCTTTCCGCCCGATGCGTCACCGACAATGCTCGACCCACTGGTGTGCAGCAAGGGTTTGCCGGAGCCGCGCAAGCCTTCGATCAGCGCTTCGACGGCACCACGGTGGTCGCTGCTGGCAGCATTGATCACCCCGTCGCTGGCCTGGGCCTGGGCGATCAACACGTCGCGGTCATCGAGGCTCCCCACCACCGGCGTGATTCCCAGGGCCTTCAATTGCTCTGCCTGTTCAGCGCTGCGCACGAGGCCAGTGACCGCATGGCCGGCCTTGACCAGGCCGGTGGCGATGGAACCGCCGATAAAGCCGGCGGCGCCGGTGACAAATAGGTTCATGGTGAGGCTCCCGTTCAATGAATGACGAAAGCCAGTATCGGGGGGTTATCCGTGCGGAAACAGCCGGTGACAGCCAATTGACTTTTGCCCGGCCGTCACGAATCGGCGTGGGCGTAGTGAGCCAGCTTTTCCTGCATGAAGTCCAGGAAACACTGGATGCGCAAAGCCAACTGCGAGTTGCGGTAATACACCGCATGGATCGGCTGCCGGTAGCCGCTGTTGGCCTGAGCCAGCAGCGGTACCAGGCGGCCCTGTTCGATGTCATGGCGGGTCATGAAATCGGACAGGCAGGTAATCCCTTCGCCAGCCAACGCCAACTGGCGCAGGGTTTCACCACTGGACGCGGACAAGCTCGGGGTGGCTGGCCAGCGGTCACCGTCGTCGTGGCGCAGGGGCCAGTGGTTGAGGTGGTCGGGTTGAGTGAACCCCAGCAGGCTGTGCTCACTGAGCGCCTCCACATGCCGGGGCGTTCCGTGACGGCGCAAGTAATCGGGGCTGGCCAGGATATTCAACGGGCTGCGGCCCAGCAGGCGAGCGTGCAAGGTGGAGTCCGCCAGCACACCGATGCGGATGGCCACGTCCGTGCTCTGCTCCAGCAGGTCGATCAGCAGGTCGTCGGTGTTCAACTCCAGGCTGATGTCGGGGAAACGTGCGCGAAACTCCCCTATGTGGGGAACGATGGCATGCAGCATGAACGGCGCGGCGGCATTGACCCGCAAGCGGCCGGACGGGGTTTGCTGACGCAGGGCCAGGCGCTCTTCCAGCTCTTCCATTTGCTGCAGGATCTGCTTGGCGCGCTCGAAGAAATATTTGCCCTCTTCGGTCAGATCCATGCGGCGGGTGGTGCGGTTGATCAGGGTGGTATCGAGCTTTGTTTCCAGCCGCGACAGGGTTCGGCTGATAGCCGAGGGCGTCTGGCCAACCTGTTCGGCGGCCGCCGAGATGGAACCGCACTCGATGACCGAGATGAATACCTGGAGTTCGTCGGATCTGGCTTTCAACCTGGTTTTTCCTGAAAAGCTGGCCGACAGGGCGGCGCCCACACTGGTCATGTACTTTACCCTGTGGGCCGGCTTTTTACAGGTTGAAACCCAGCACCTGGGCCAAGTGGGCCTTGTAGCGCTCAACGTCGGCCTCGATGTTCGGGCGCTTCATCACGTCCACGGCCAGGAACGTCGGCAGGCCACTCATGCCCAGGAACTGGTTGGCTTTGTGGAACGGGAAATACACGGCGTCAACGCCCTTGGCCTCGAAGAAGTCGGTAGGGTCGTCGAACGCTTGCTGTGGGGCATTCCAGGTCAGCGACAGCATGTAGCGCTTGTCATGCACCAGGCCACCGCTTCCGTACTTCTGCGAGGCATCGGAACGGGTGCGGCCGTCGTTGGCGTACAGGCTGCCGTGGCCTTCGGTGAAGACTTCGTCGATGTACTTCTTCACGGTCCACGGCGCGCCCATCCACCAGCCCGGCATCTGATAGATGATCACGTCGGCCCAGAGGATTTTCTGCACTTCTTCAGCAACGTCGTAGCCGCCATCGATGAAGGTGGTTTTCAGGTCGAACCCGGCATGGTCGAGCACAGCCACGGCGGCTTCGTGCAGGGTGGCGTTGTAGCGGCCATCGGAATGGGCGAACTGCTTGCCGCCATTGAGCAACAGAATCTTTTTCATGGAAAAGGTCTCGGTAAAGGAATGGAGCGCACTTTACCGGCCTCACGCGGGCGGAGTAAGCCAGGCCAAGGCAAAATACATTTGCCGTGAAAGCACGAATGCGGGTTTATTATTGCCGGTAGACTGGAGGTCACCCTATCTGGAGACACCCCATGACCGAGCAATATGGTTTTATCGTCAAGGCCAAGACCAAGCCGCACATGGCCGACGCCTTCCACCAACTGTTCCTCGGGCATGTGCAGGCCAGCCGAGGTGAACCCGGCTGCATCGAGTACCACATGCTGCGCGACCTGAACGACCCCACCCTGTTCCTGTTCTACGAAATCTGGGCCACCAAGGCGGACCTGGACGTGCATTCGGCGCTGCCGCACATGGCAGCCTTTGCCGAGCAGCGCATGGAATACCTGGAAGTGGATTTCGAATTCCAGCGCGTGGAAATGCTCAGCCCGTCCAGCGCGGTGGCGTGACCGCTACCACCCAGGGAGGCGCTACGAGCCCTCAGCCATTGATGAGCAAGTGTGCGCCCAGCAGCGCCAGGCCAACGAAGAACACCCGCTTGAATACCACGGCGCTGATGCGCTGGCGCAGCCACTGCCCCAACTGCATGCCCAGCAGGGCCGGCAGCAGCATCAGCAACGAGGCGCCCAGTGCGCCACTGCCCAATTGCCCGTGCCACAGCAAGCCCAGGGCCAGCGCCACGGTCGAGACCGTGAAGGAAAGGCCCAGTGCCTGCACCAGTTCGTCCCGGCTCAAGCCCAGGGCCTGAAGGTAAGGCACCGCCGGCATGACGAAGACCCCGGTGGCAGCGGTGACAATACCGGTCAGCACACCGCACAGCGGTCCCAGCCAGGGTTCATGCTTGCGCGGCACCCGCAGGGTCGGCAGGAACAGGCCGCACAGGCAGTACAGGACCAGCGCCGCGCCCAACGCCCGAACCACCCAAGGGCCGCCATCGATGCCCAGCCACAGGCTGCCTGCGGCGGTGCCGACGAATATCGCCAGCAGCATCGGCCATAGGCGCAGGAGCAGCCTGCGCAGGTGGCCGCCCAGCATCAATTGCCAGAGGTTGGTGAACGTTGACGGCACGATGAGCAAGGCCGCAGCCTGCGCCGGGGCCATAGCCAGCCCCAGCAGCCCCATCGACACGGTAGGCAGCCCGAGGCCTATCACCCCCTTGACGGTGCCGGCCAGCAGGAAGGTCGCCAGCACCAGCAGTGACAAGCCCCAGCCCATTTCCTGATACAGCGAAAACAAAGTATTCATGCGGTCATGGTGCACGGCGCCCAGGCGGTTGAAAATCTGCCATATACTGATTCAGCCTCTTGCAAGGATTGAGGCTGGAGCCTGACATGCACTTCGACCTCACCGACCTGAGGCTTTTCCTGCATACCCTGGACAGTGGCAACATGACCGCCGGTGCCCAGCGTAGCCACCTGTCCCTGGCCGCGGCCAGCGCGCGCATTCGTGCCCTGGAGGCGTCGCTGGGCATCGCCCTGTTCGAGCGCAACCGCCGCGGCGTGCGGCCCACCGCTGCCGGGCAGGCACTGGGCGAACATAGCCGACGGGTGCTGCGCCAGGTAGACCACCTGCAGTTCGACATGGCCCAGTATGCCCAGGGCCTGCAAGGCCAGATCCGGCTGCTGTGCAACACCGCCGCCCTCACCGAATACCTGCCCGAACTGCTGGGCGACTTCCTCAAGCGCCACCCCAGTGTCGACCTGGATGTCGAGGAATGGCCCAGCCTGCGCATTACCCAGGCCTTGCGCCAGGGTGCCGCTCCCCTGGGCATCATCTCCGACGCGGTGAACACGGATGGCCTGCAGACCCGGCAGTTTCGCGATGATCCCTTGATGCTGATCATGCCCTCCGACCACCCCCTGGCCGCGCACCCCGACGCCACCTTCATCGACAGCCTCGCCCACGGCCATGTCGCCCTGGCGGCGACCAACGCCCTGGGTATTCTGGTCGAGGAGCAGGCGCTGCGCTGCGGCCGACGCCTGCAGGTGCGGGTCCGCGCCGAAGGCTTCGATGGCGTGGTGCGCATGGTTGCTGCCGGCGCCGGCGTGGGTATCGTGCCACAAGCGGCGGTACGTCGCTGCCAGGGCGCGCTGCGGTTTTCCGGCCGGGCCCTGCGCGAAGCCTGGGCGGCGCGGCGGTTGTTGCTGTGCAGCGCCGACTTCGACACGTTGCCTGGCCATGCCCGGGCGCTGGTGGATTGCCTGGCGCCCCGAGCCTGACTGTCACGGCGCTGGCGGGCACTCGCATGTCGACCTCAGGCATTCATGCCACGCGCCAGCCGTTCAGCATGCGGGCTCCTTAACCCATCGCCGGAGTCTGTCATGTCCAAACCGCTCGTTGTGCTGCGCGACACCCATCCTTTGCCCGTGCTCGATGCCTGCAAGTGGGAGCGGCTGGAAGGTGAGCCGCACACCGTCAACCTCAACGCCTACACCAGTGAAGACGGCAGCAAGATCATGGGCACCTGGATCTGCACCCCAGGCAAATGGCGGGTGGACTACGTGAAGTGGGAGTACTGCCACTTCCAGGAAGGCTACTGCATCATCACCCCGGACGGCATGGAGCCGGTGCACCTGCGCGCGGGCGATATCTTCATTGTCGAGCCTGGCATGCAAGGGACCTGGGAAGTGGTGGAGACCGTGCGCAAATATTTCGTGTTTGCCTGAGCCTGCCACACGGAGGGCCGAACCCCGGTGGACCGGGCGAAGCTCGGGAAGCAGACGAGGCACAGTACCAGGCGATCTGCGTCGACTGCTTCCCAAGCTTTGCCCGGTCCTACGGAGGTTGATACCGGACCTTACCTGGGCTTCTGATAGCCCTTCACGATCGCCGAGAAGTCCAGCCCGCCCTCCCCGCGCAAACTCATGGCCTGATACAACTGCTGGGCCACCGCGCCGAGGATCACTGGCTGGCCAGCCTGGCGGGCCGCTTCGGTGGCCAGGCCCAGGTCCTTGAGCATCAGTTCGGCGCCAAAGCCCCCGGTGTACCCCCGTGCCGCGGGTGCGGTGTCGATGATGCCTGGCCACGGGTTGTAGGTGTCCGAACTCCAGCAACGCCCGGTAGAACTGTTGATGATCCCGGCCAGCACGCCGGTGTCGATGCCCAGCGCTGCACCCAGCGCCATGGCCTCCGATACGCCGATCATCGAGATGCCCAGCAGCAGGTTATTGCAGATCTTGGCGATCTGCCCCGTGCCCACTTCACCACAGTGCACGATGTTGCGGCCCATTTGCGCCAGCACCGGGTGCAGGGTGTCGAACAACGCCGCCGAAGCACCGACCATGAACGTCAGCGTGCCCGCCGCCGCGCCACCGGTGCCGCCGGACACCGGCGCATCGCCCAGGTCCACGCCCTGCTGCGCCGCCGCCGTGGAGATATCGCGGGCCGTCTGCGGGTCGATGGTGCTGCAATCCACCGCCGGCGTGCCGGCGCGAATCCCCGCCAGCACGCCATCGTCATTCAGATAGACGCTGCGCACATGGGCGGCCGCCGGCAGCATGGTGATGACCAGGTCCCCCGCTTGCGCGGCGTCCTTGGGCGAGGTGCTGATGGTGCCGCCCATGGCGGCCAGTTCCGCCAGCACGGCCTTGTTCAGGTCGAACAGGTACAGGTGATGCCCCGCTTTGAGCAGGTTGCGGGCCATGGGTGCACCCATGTTGCCCAGGCCAATGAAGGCGATATTCATGAGCAGGCTCCTAGCGCAGGTTGATGGTGGTGTTGACGCCGTCGTTGACGCTGTCGTCGTCGAACCAGCGGGCCGTCACCGTCTTGGTCTGGGTGTAGAACTGCACCACCTGCTTGCCATACGGGCCCAGGTCGCCAAGCTTGGAGCCACGCGAACCGGTAAAACTGAAGAACGGCACCGGCACGGGAATCGGGATGTTGATGCCCACCTGGCCGACATCGATCTCGCTTTGAAACTTGCGTGCTGCCGCACCGCTCTGGGTGAACAGGCCCGTGCCATTACCGAAGGGGTTGCGGTTGACCAGGGCGATGGCATCGTCGAGGGTCTCGACGGTAAGCACCACCAGCACTGGGCCGAAGATTTCCTGGGTGTAGATCAGCATATCGGTGGTCACCCCGGAAAACAGGGTGGGGCCGACGAAATTGCCTTCCTCGAAACCCGGTACCTGCACGTCGCGGCCGTCCAGCTCCAGGGTCGCGCCTTCTTTCACGCCGCTTTCGATCAGGCTCAACACCCGTTGCCGGGCCTGCCGTGAAATCAGTGGCCCAACGTCGGTGCCTGGCTCGCTGCCGGCATTGACCTTGAGTTTCTGCGCCAAGCTCTTGAGCTCCGGCAGCCACTGTTTTGCCGCGCCGACCAATACCGCCACCGACGTGGCCATGCAGCGCTGGCCAGCGGCCCCGAACGCCGCCCCTACCAGCGCATTGAGCGTCTGCTCACGGTTGGCGTCAGGCAGTACCACGGCGTGGTTCTTCGCGCCCATCATGGCCTGTACACGCTTGCCGTGCTGGCCCGCCAGGTTGTAGACATGGGTGCCCACCGCCGTGGACCCGACGAAGGAAATGGCTTTGATGTCGGCATGGGTGCACAGCGCGTCCACCACGTCCTTGCCGCCGTGCACGACGTTGAGCACGCCCTTGGGAATACCGGCTTCCAGCGCCAGCTCCACCAGTTGCACGGTGGACAGCGGGTCTTGCTCGGAGGGCTTGAGCACGAAGGTGTTACCGCAGACGATGGCCATGGGGAACATCCACAGCGGGATCATCGCTGGAAAATTGAAAGGGGTGATGCCCGCGCACACGCCGATGGGCTGGCGCAGGGTGTAGGTGTCAACACCGCCGGCAACGTTTTCGACAAACTCACCCATCTGCAGGCTGCCAATGGAACAGGCGTGTTCCACCACTTCCAACCCCCGGAAAATATCGCCCTCGGCATCGGCGATGGTCTTGCCCTGTTCTGCGCTGAGGGTCTGGGCGATACGTTTGGAGTGTTCGCGAATCAGCGCCTGAAACTTGAGCATGATGCGCATGCGCGCACCCACCGGGGTATTGCGCCAACTGACATAGGCCGCTTGCGCTGCGGCAACGGCAGCGTCCACCTCCTCCCGCGTGGCAAACGGCACCCTGGCCAGTACCTGCTGGGTAGCCGGGTTGACGATGTCCCGCCATTCGCCGGCCTGGGACTGTACCCACTGGCCGTCGATCAGCAACTTGACTGGCTGGATAGCGGTATTTACCGAAACGTTCATCAAGACCTCCGCGTAATTGTTTTTGTGCATGGCGTGATGGCTCTTTCCTGGAGTATAGATGTGCAAACATCCAACAAGAACGCAGATAAAAGCCGGTCCAACATGCAAAAAAACCTCACCTCCCTGGGCTCCCTGAACTGGGATGACCTGAAGTTCTTCCTGGAAGTGGCGCGTACCCGCAAGGCCAGCAACGCCGCCAAACGCCTGGGCGTGGACTACACCACGGTGTCACGGCGCATCACATCGCTGGAAGCGGCGCTGGGCACCCTGCTGTTCGAGAAGTCGCGCACAAGCGGCTTCATTCTCACGGCTGAAGGACAGCGCCTGTTGGGCTACGCGGAGTCCATCGAGAGCACCCTGCACATGGCCTGTGAACAGGTCTCGGGCTCTGGCGTGGCGCTTTCGGGGCATATACGCATGGGCTGCACCGAGGGATTCGGCAGCTTCTTCATCACCCCGCAACTAAGTCACTTCATCGACAGCTATCCGGCCATCAGCGTCGATATATTGCCACTGCCGCACTTCATCAGCCTGTCCAAGCGCGAGGCCGATATCGTCATCGCCCTGGAGCGCCCGGAGCACGGTCCCTATGTGTGCTGCAAGTTGTGCGACTACCGCCTGCAACTGTATGCCACGCAGGACTACCTGGACCGCCACCCCCCGATCCGCCACAGCCGCGACCTGGCAGGCCAGCGCTTCATCAGTTATGTCGATGACCTGGCGTTCAGCTCCGAGCTGCTGTACCTGGCCAACCTGCTGCCCAACGCCAGTGCCAACCTGCGCAGCACCAGCGTCATCGCCCAATACGTAGCGGCACGCCAGGGCCGGGGCATGGCGATACTGCCGTGCTTTCTGGCGGCCCAGGCCCACGATCTGTTGCCGGTGCTGGCGGGGGAAATCAGTGTGACGCGGCAATTCTGGATGTATTGCCGGGAGGACCTGCGCAAGCTCAAGCGGATCAACCTGTTGTGGGATTACATCAGGGAGGTGACGGAGCTCAACAAGCCTTACCTGATGGGCGAGACGGTGGAACTCCGCTTCGCCGAATAACGCCTCGCCTGGCGCCGTACTTAGTTAGCGCCTGCCCACCCCGCGGTCGCGCTAGGTTAGCAGCTCCCACACACGAACAAGGAATGTTCCCCATGCCTGCAGACTTCATCCCCGAGCTCAGTTTCTATGCCTCACTGCACTGGACCCTGCCCAACGGCCAACCCGAGTTGCACGGCCTTAGCGCCACCTACCTCGATCAGGCCCCCTCGGCGCTGGACAATGGCTGGATCTATTGCAGCTCAGGCGATAGCTATTCAGGCAAAAAGCGCGTGGCGCTGGGCCTTGATGAGGTGGCCGGCAGGTTGGTTGGCTTGCATTTCTGGTTCGCCTGCCACCGCATTGCCAGCAGCTCGGACCTGCCAAGCTATCGCTACAACCTGCGCGTCTTTCAGGAGCAGGCTCATAACAATCCCTTCCAGTTCTATACGTTGGACAAGAGCCGTAACGGTTACCTGGCGCTGTATCAGTTGAACCCCTTCAACGCTCCACTCTGGGAGATCAACGGGCTGGGGGCATCACGCCCCGAGGCGGGCGCGCAGGTGGACAATCTCACCCTGGTCAGCACTGAGGGCGGCAGGGTGCGCCGATTGGTCGAAGACGGCTTCCCCTACTTGAGCGACCGCGCGGGGCATGACGCCCGCTTCACCGCCCGGATCGCGTCCGCGGATTTCAAAGGCCCCTGGTGACGTCGTGGCTTCAGTAGCCGGCTATTGGTTGTGGAAATCCTGAACTATCGATTTAAGCTTTCCTATTCTTTCCACCGTTGCCAGCTGCCTAAGATCAACCCATCAAACCGGACCGGTTCCACCAGAGAACCGGCCACCCGAGTGCCCTTTTGCTACTGCCCACACCAATGACGCCCCGGCCCATGCCGCCGGGGTGCTGTGAGTAGCATGAGGAGCATCAATGAAGCTGGAAATATTCCGCACCCTGTGGGGTTACACCGCGAGCAAGGCTCAGGCCCTGGAAGAACTGCAGGCCGCCGGCTTCGACGGCATGGAAGCGCGGCTGCCCCTGGTGGCTCGCGAGCGCAGCGAGTTCGCCGCGTTTCTGCACGCCAACTCGCTGAGTTACATTTGTACTCTTTTCACTGCCTACGACGTACTGCCCCAACAGTCAGCCCTGCCCGCCGAACATTTGAACGACCTGGACAGCAAGCTGGCCTGGGCCGGCGAGCTGACGCCGCGCTTTATCAACGTGCTGGCCGGCAATGACCGCTGGCCGTTGGCGCAGCAGGTCGACTTCTTTGGCCGGGCTCTGGAGCTGGGCCACAAGCACGGCCAGTTCCTGAGCTTCGAAACACACCGCTCGCGCTCGCTGTTCAACCCTTGGGTCACCCTGGAACTGATCCGCCAGTTGCCAGAGCTTCGCTTCACCAGCGACATCAGCCACTGGGTGGTGACCTGCGAGCGCCTGCTGGACGACCCGGCTGACGACCTGAGCGCTTTCATCGAGCGGGTACACCATATCCAGGCGCGGGTCGGCTACGACCAGGGGCCGCAAGTGCCCCACCCTGGCGCGCCGGAATACGCCTGCGAGCTGGCCTTTCACCAGAAGCACTGGGAAGCCGTGTGGCAGGCCCAGCGCCAGCGCGGTTACCCGGTCAGCACCCTGACACCCGAGTTCGGCGCCGACGGGTACCTGCACCATTTGCCTTTCACCAATGTTCCGGTCGCCGACCTGTGGTCGCTCAACGTGTGGATGGCCCGCACCGAGCGCGCCCACTTCGAGCGTTTCCGTGGCGCCCACAGCTGAGGAACCCTGATGAACAATACCGAGCCCAAGGCCAACTTCAAGAGCATTCCGGTGGTGGACATCGCCGGGCTGTTCAGCATCGAACTGGAACACCGCCTGGCGGTGGCAGAACAATTGGGCCGGGCCGCCAGCGAGGTCGGCTTCCTGTACATCACCGGCCACGGCATCGCCCCCGAACTGATCAACAACCTGCGCCAGGCCGCGCGCGACTATTTCGCTCAGCCGCTGGCCGCAAAAATGAAGCACTACATCGGCGCATCGGACACCCACAAGGGTTTCGTCCCGGAGGGCGAAGAGGTGTATTCCAAGGGCAAGCCTGACCACAAGGAGGCGTTCGACGTGGGCTTCGAGGTGCCCGCCAACGACCCACTAGTGGTGGCCAACACGCCACTGCTGGGTCCCAATCATTGGCCCGAGGTGCCTGGGTTCAAGGCGTCAGTGCAGGCCTACTACGCTGCGGTGTTCGCACTGGGGCGCAAGCTGTTCGACGGCTTCGCCCTGGCCCTGGGCTTGCAGGAAGGCTATTTCGACCCGCTGGTGACCCGCCCGCCGTCGAAACTGCGCCTGATTCATTACCCGTTCGACGCCGACGCCGTGGACGCACCGGGTATTGGTGCTCACACCGACTACGAGTGCTTCACCATCTTGCAGGCTGACCAACCGGGCCTTGAGGTGATGAACGATCTGGGGGAATGGATCGACGCCCCGCCCGTTCCCGATGCTTTTGTGGTCAACATCGGCGACATGCTGGAAGTAATGACCGCCGGCACGTTCGTGGCCACTGCCCACCGGGTACGCAAGGTCAGCCAGGAGCGCTATTCCTTCCCACTGTTCTACGCCTGCGATTACCACACCCAGATCAAGCCCCTGCCCAGCTTCGCCAAGGGAGCCATGGATTACGAGGAGATCGCCATCGGCGAGCACATGTACAGCCAGGCGCTGCAGACCTATCAGTACCTGCGCAAGCGCGTGGAAAACGGAGAATTGCAGCTACCTGCCAAGGCTCGCAAGCCTTCGAGTTTCGGTCATCTGAAAAAACAGGTTCAGCCGTCCTGACGCTGTCGTCGGCCCATACTTCCCCCCCTGGAGCGCACACATGTTCAACCCCACTCGCCTGTCCCTGCTGGCCGCCTGCCTGATGAGCGCCGGCGCCGCCCTGGCTTCGACCACCGCTACCCCTGGCCAACTGAAGGTGGGCATGGAAATCACTTACCCGCCATTCGAGTCCTACGACAATGACAAGAACGTGGTGGGTTCCGACCCGGAGCTGGCCCATGCCCTGGCCAAACAGTTGGATGCCAAGGCCGAATTCGTCGACACCAAGTTTCCCAACCTGATTCTGGGCCTGAATGCCGGGCACTATGACGCGATCATTTCCGGCATGTACATCACCCCTGAACGCCAGGCCCAGGCCATGACCATTCCTTACGCCCGCACGGGCGCGGCAATCATGGTACCGGCCGGTAGCGCGCTCAAGCCCGGCGCGCCGGAGGACCTGTGCGGCCTGAAGATCGGACTGGAACAGGGCACCACCTGGGTGGCGCAGTTCCAGAAGCTGTCTACCGACTACTGCATCCCGAACAACAAAGGTGCTATCGCCGTGAGCGAATACCCCTCGGCGCCCGAAGTCACCCAGGCGCTGCTGTCGAAGAACATCCAGGCCCAGGTGGAAATCGCCGGTGCCGCACACATGATCGCCGAGAAGACCAAGGGCCGCGTGGTGGTGACCTCGCAGAATCTGGTTTACCCGCAAACCCTGGGCATCTATGTGAAAAAGGGCAATGAGGAGACCTACCAGGCGCTGCTCAAGGCCGTGGCCCAAAGCAAGCAATCGGGTGAATACGCGGCGATCCTGAAGAAGTACAACCTGGAAGAAGCCTCCAACTGACCCTGGAGCCAGCCGGCCCCCCGGGCCGGCTGCGGGAGGTGCCCATGCAATTCGATTGGTCTTACTTTATCTCGCTGTTTTCCATGCCCGCGTTTTGGGAGGCCTGCATCACCGTGGTCGAGCTCAGTGCGCTGGCCTGGGCCATCGGCATGCTGCTGGGCTTCGGCCTGGCCAGTGCCAAGCTCTCCAGTCAACGCTGGCTCAGCGTGCCTGCGGGGGTCTATATCTGGTTCTTTCGCAGTATTCCGCTGCTGGTACTGGTGGTGTTCGTCTACAACCTGCCGCAACTGTTTCCGGTCACCGGCGGCGTGCTGTCCGACCCCTTCTATTCCGGGTTGTTCGCCTTGGTTGTCACGGAAGCGGCCTACATGGCCGAGATTCACCGTGGCGGTCTGATCTCTGTACACAAAGGTCAGAAGGAGGCCGGCCGCGCCCTGGGCATCGGCGCCCTGGGCCTGCAACGGTTGATCGTCATACCCCAGGCCTTCCGTATTTCACTGCCCACCCTGATCAACGAATACATCACCGTGGTGAAGCTCACCTCGCTGATTTCGGTGATTTCCCTGACCGAGCTGCTGACCGTGGGCCAGCGCCTTTACGCACAGAATTTCCTGGTAATGGAAACCCTGGCGGCGGTGGCGGTGTATTACGTGCTGATCGTCAGCGTGTTCGGCTGGCTGTTGCAACGCCTGGAACGTTACCTGGACCTGAACCAGCGCACGCCACAGACCCTGGCCGCCAACCCGCTGGCGCAACTGCGGCAAAGCCTGGCCCTGCGCCCGGCATCGTCTCGCCAGCCTTTGCCGCCAGGCACAGCCCCAGCCTTGCAGTTGCAGAACATCCACAAGCGCTACGGCGACCATCGGGTGCTCCAGGGTATCGACCTGAACATTACCTGCGGCCAGGTGGTGTCGATCATCGGCCCGTCTGGCTCGGGCAAGACCTCGCTGATTCGTACCATCAACGGTCTGGAGAGCATCGACCAGGGCGAGATCGTGTTGTTCGGCGAAAGCTTCATCCACGCCGGCGACAGCCCCAACAACCCCCAGATGCGCCGGGGCGTGCGGCACATTGGCATGGTGTTCCAGAACTTCAACCTGTTCCCGCACTTGAACCTGGTGCAAAACATCACGCTGGCACCGCTCTACCACGGGGGCGAAAAGCCGGTCACTCGCCAGCAGGCATTCGTGCTGCTGGACAAGGTCGGGTTGCTGGCCCATGCCAGCAAATACCCGCACCAGCTTTCCGGTGGGCAACAGCAACGGGTGGCGATTGCCCGGGCACTGGCCATGGAGCCGCAGGTAATGCTGTTTGACGAACCCACCTCGGCCCTGGACCCGGAGCTGGTAGGGGATGTGCTCAAAGTGATTGCCGACCTGGCCAAGGAAGGGATGACCATGGTGATCGTCACCCATGAGATGGATTTTGCCTTGTCCATTTCCGATCGGGTGGTGTTCATGGAGAACGGTATCGTGCAACTGGATGCAACGCCTGAAGATATCCGCCACAGCCCGGACGCCGAGCGGGTACGGCGCTTCATGGGGATGGTGGAGGAAACGCCGACGCGGTTGGCGAGCAACTCATGAAGCGCTGGGACAGCCGCGGCGCCGCGTCAGGCCTGGTACACCGCAGCGCCTGCTTCCCGAGCTGGCGGCGGCCAGGGCTACTCCAGCATCAGGCCGCTGAGGCGTTTGACTTTGCGGCGCACGGCCTCCTCGAAGACGCCCTTGCGGGGCTCGATCAAGGTGAACCAGTGCTTGGCACGGGTGATGCCGGTGTAGATCAATTCCTTGGTCAGTACCGGGTTCAAAGCGTCAGGCAGGATCAAGGCGGTATGGGCGAATTCCGAGCCCTGGGATTTGTGCACGGTCATGGCGAACACGGTTTCCACGTCATTGAGACGGCTGGGCAACACGAAGCGCACGCCACCCTGGCCGTCGTTGCGCGGGAATGCCACCCGCAGCACCTGGCGGTCGACATCGCCTCCCTCGGGCAAGCGCAGGGCAATACCGATGTCACCGTTCATCAGGCCCAGGCCATAGTCGTTGCGTGTCATCAGCACCGGACGGCCTTCGTACCAGGGCTGGTCGCCGTCGATCAGCCGCGCCGACGTCAGGGCCTGGGTGGCACGCTGGTTCAGCCCATCGACCCCCCATGGCCCCTTGCGCACCGCACATAGCAGCTGGAAGGACTCGAACGCTTGCAGCACCTCATTGGCCCAGCGCGACCACTCGGGGCTGTCCAGGGCGGTTCGTGGCGCAGGGCGGCGGGACTGCAGTACCTTCAGGTAATGCGTGTAGCCTTCGGGCCCTCTGCCGCTATGCCCCTTGAGCAACAGGGTGTTAAGCCTGTCGTTGTTCGACAGGTAGAAAATGTCCTGATAGTCCTCGCCAGCCAATAACTGACGCGCCTGCTCGGCCTCCTGGCGGTTGACCCGCAAAGCCAGCTGGCCGATGCCGCTGCCTTCGCCAAACCGACGCGAGTGGCGCAGCATGACCACTTGTTGCGCCAACGGGTTGTCCTCGGCGCTGCCCACCCGCAGGCCACTGCCCGCCAGCGGCTCGCCGCTGACCTGCTCTAGCCAGCCGAGCGTCTGCGGGCTGTAGCAGCCCTGTTCGGCATCCCGGCACAGGTCGCCCAGCACAGCCCCCGCCTCCACCGAAGCCAACTGGTCCTTGTCACCCAACAGGACCAGGCGCGCGTGTGCGGGCATCGCGCCGAGCAGGTTGGCCATCATCTCCAGGTCGATCATCGATGCTTCGTCTACCACCAGCACATCGAGGGGCAAGGGGTTGGCGGCATTGTGGCGAAAATGCCGGGTGCCGGGCCGGCTGCCCAGCAGGCGGTGCACCGTGGTGACTTCCGTAGGAATCTTGTCCCGCACGTTGGCATCGACTTCGAGCTGCTTGACCTGGGCACTGATGGACTCGGTCAGGCGCGCCGCGGCCTTGCCGGTAGGCGCCGCCAGACGAATGCGCAAAGGCGCGCCCGCTTTCACGGCCGGGGCCTGCAGCAATGCCAGCAGGCGCACCACCGTGGTGGTCTTGCCCGTGCCTGGGCCACCAGTGACGATGCTGAACGCACTGCGGGTGGCCAAGGCACACGCCAGCTTCTGCCAGTCGATACGCCCGCCCGCCGGGGCGCCGAACAACTGCTCGAGCCGCGCGCGCAGATCCGAAGGCGTGGCCTCCTGTTCGGCCAGACGCTGGCGCAGGGCAACATCGATACGCCGCTCGTACGCCCAGTAGCGGCGCAGGTACAGGCGCTGGCCGGCAAGCACCAGTGGGCGCTCACCACTGTCATCGGCAGCCATGGCCACGAGGCTGCTAGCCGCCAGGGTGGCGCGCCAGGCGTCGGCGTGCAAGTCCTTGAGCAGTTGCGAAGGCAGCAGCAGGGGGCCTGCCAAGGCATCCCCTTCGGGTGGCAGTGACAGGGCGAAATCCGGCTCTTCCAGTGTCTGCGCAAGGTCGAGGCAGACATGCCCGTGGCCCAACTGGTGGCTGGTCAACGCCGCCGCCAGCAGCACCAGGGGGTCGGTACCCGGGTCGCGCTCGGCCAGAAAGGCCACGAAAGCCTTGTCCAGCGCCCGCAGCCAGCCACGCTCGGCCCAACGGTCGAGCAGGGCGAGCAGATCATCGACGCGCCGCAGGGGCGCCAGATCAATCAGGGTTCGCGCTTCCAGCGCAGTGGGCAGCAGGTCGGCAAATGTGCGGCTCATGCCGGTTCTCCTTCGAACAGGTCGCCCATGGGTTCGGGTTGACGGACGACGCCGCGGAACAGCTCGTCCAGACGCTCGATCAGCACCCGGGGTGGACGAGCAAACGCCAGGCCCTGGCTGGGCGCGTGCACGCCGCGCAGGAAGACGAACACCGCGCCGCCCACATGCTGGTCGTAATCGTATTCGGGCAGGCGTGCCTTTAGCTGGCGATGCAGCGCCAACAGGTAAAGCACATATTGCAGGTCATAGCGGTGGTCAAGAATGGCCTGGGTCATGGCCGCCTCGGTGTAGGCGCTTTCGTCAGCGCCCAACCAATTGGATTTGTAGTCGGTGACGTAGTACCGCCCCTGGTGCTCGAATGTCAGGTCTATGAAACCTTTGAACATGCCATTGAGCACGGCCCCTTCGGCGGGCGCGCGAGCAGCGCCGCCGTGGGTGTATTCGCGCACCAGGTTGTCGAGCTGGGTGACGTCGACCCGGTTGCTTGCGAACCAGAATTCCATTTCGATCTGGTACTGCTGCAGGTCGGCGAGGCGTACCTGGGGTACATCGTCGGCCAGGTTCAGCGAGGTCTGCAGAAGGTGTTGCAGCCAGGTATCCAGGGTCGCGATCCAGCCTGTCCAACCGCGCAGGTTGCACCGTCGCGCCACCATGTCGGCCAGCAGTTGCGGCTGGGCGGCGACGGTGCCGAACCCTTCGCGCCCGGCCCACTCCAGCAGCCCGTGCAGGAATGTGCCGGGGTTGGGGCCACGGGGGAAACGGTGGATGTCGCCACTCGTAGCCTGGACTTCGCGGGGGGCGGCAGGGTCCAGGCGCTCGTCGTCGAACAGCTTCTGGGCCTGCGGGCTTTCCGGGGCCTGGGCATTGCCGGGCGTGATGGTGGCACTGATACGCAGCGCGCTATAGGAGGCGATCCACCAGTTTTCCGCGGCTCGACGCTTCGGCACTTTGGCCGGCAGCAGGTTAGCTTCGTTGCGTGGCGGCACATAGTGCAATGCATCCGCTTGCGGCATGGGTTGTGCGTGAATGGCTGCACAGCCCGCCTGAAGGTCACGCAGCCACGCGGCCAGCGCCTGGGACTCGCCGAGTGGTTGACCGCCGCCCAGCAGGTAACCCAGTGCCGATCGGTGCAGCACCGACTCCTTGGTATTGCCCCGCTTGAGGTCGGCGACGCCCAGCCAGCACGCGTGCTGGGCCCGGGTCAGGGCCACATAGAGAAGGCGCAGGTCCTCGGCCAGGCGTTCGTCATCCGCTTGGGCCACCTGCTGGGCCGTAGGGCTGAGGGTCATGTGTACCTGGCCCTGCTCGTCATGGAAGGACAGCGGCAGCCGCTTGCCATCCACCGGTTTCGCCGAACAGATGAAGGGCAGGAACACCAGTGGGTATTCCAGGCCCTTGGACTTGTGGATGGTGACCACCTTGACCAGTTGCTCATCGCTTTCCAGGCGCAGGATCTGCTCTTCCCCGGCCTGCCCGGAAGTGGCCAGGTGTTCGGATAGATGACGGATCAGCGCCTGCTCCCCGTCCAGCTCACCGGCGGCCTGTTGCAGCAGTTCGGACAAATGCAGCAGGTTGGTCAGCACCCGCTCGCCATCGCTGCGCTGCATGAGGCTCTGGGGCAGGCGGAAGTCATGCAGCAAGCGGCGCAGCATGGGCAATACGCCCTGGGTGCGCCACAAGGCGCGGTAGCTGCGGAATTGCATGACCCGCTGTTCCCAGGCCAGTTCGTCCTGGTTCAATTGCGCCAGGGCGGCCAGCGGCAGGTTGAGGGTGGTAGTGGCCAGCGCGCCCCGCAGTGGGCGCTCGGCGTCCGGTTCGGCGCAAGCCTTGAGCCAGCTGAGCAGGTCGTGGGCTTCCTGAGCGGCGAACACGGAGTCCTTGTCGGACAGGTAGACACTGCGCACGCCGCGGGCGGCCAGTTCGCCGCGCACTGCCTGGGCTTCCTTGCCGTCACGGACCAGAATGGCGATGTCGGCGGGCATCACCGGGCGCATCGGGTCACCGGCCCTGGTGAAGCCCGCGCGTCCTTGCTGGCCGCCGTTGAGCAAGTCGACGATGGCGCTGGCGCACACCGCTGATAGCTGCTGACGATAAACCGCACCGGACACAGGTGCTTCAGTCTGCAGTTGCCACAGGTTGAGCGCCGCCGGCACCTGGCCGTCGACGCTCAGGCTCTCCTTGCGGCCCTGGGCCAGCACCGGCAGAAACGGCACGGGGTTGTCGTCGCCCTGGCGGAACAGGAAGGCTCCACGCCCCCGTTCGCGCTGCTCCCCCACCTTGAACACATGGTTCACCGCCTCGACCATGGCGTGGCTTGAACGGAAGTTCGTGCCCAGGGTGTGCAGGCGGCCGGTAGTGGCCTGACGTGCGCGCAGGTAAGTGAAGATGTCAGCGCCCCGGAAGGCGTAGATGGCCTGCTTGGGGTCACCGATCAGGAACAGGCCGCTGTCGGGCTGGTTGGCCTCGATGTGGTAGATGCTCTCGAAAATCCGGTACTGCACCGGGTCGGTGTCCTGGAACTCGTCGATCAACGCCACCGGAAACTGCTCGCGGATCAGCCCGGCCAGGTGCTCACCGCCCGGCCCTTGCAACGCGGCGTCCAGGCGCAGCAGCATGTCGTCAAAACCCATTTCAGCGCGACGGCGCTTCTCCTCCTCGAAGCGCGCGCCCACCCAGCGAGCCGCATGCTCCAGTACCGCGGCATCCGGGGTGGGCAGGCTGCCCAAGGCTTCAACCAGGCCCTGCATCGCCTCCAGGGCCGGGTGGCGTGGCGGGTCGCCTTTCCAGGCCTCTGCCATGCCGTCGGGGGTCAGGCGGGTAAAGCCAGTACCGATGTCGAGTTCGACCAGGTTTTCATCACTGGCCCAGGCACCGAGCTTGTCGAACCAGGGCTCGAAATAGCGGGCCTGCATCTTGCGCCCGTCCACGGCCTTGGCCGCCACGGCTTCCAGGCAGATGGCGCGCAACTCTAGCGCCCATTGGGCCCATGGGGCCTTGAGCTGCTGCAACGCCTGTTTGCGCTCGGCCAGCGCCGCCGCAATGAGTTCGGCGGGTTCCTGCTGGCCATCACCACGCCGCGGGCTGCCGAACAGGGCTCGCACACGAGGGAGCAACGAAGCCGGGCTGCCCCAATGGCCGCGCACCCAGGCCAGGGTTTCACCTTCCATGACATAGCAGAAGCGCCGCCAGTAATCGCGCACCACTTCGCCGAGCAGGTCGCTATGGTCGGTTTCCAGGGTCTGGGTGAACAGGCTGCCGCTGTCGAAGGCATGCTCCCTCAACATGCGCTGGCACCAACTATGGATGGTTGATACCGCGGCCTCGTCCATCCACTGTGCGGCGATATCCAGCCGGTTGGCACAGGCGGCCCAGTGTTGCTCGGAAAACTGACCGCGCAGTTGGCTGATCAGGTCATCTGGGCTGGGCATTTCATCGCGGAAAAACCGCGCGGCTTCAGCCAGGCGCGTACGGATACGTTCGCGCAACTCCTTGGTGGCGGCGTCGGTAAAGGTCACTACCAGAATCTGCGGCGGCAGCAGTTCACGGCCAAAGCCGGCGCTTTCCCCGCCATGGCCCAGCACCAGGCGCAGGTACAGCGCCGAAATGGTGAAGGTCTTGCCGGTGCCCGCGCTGGCTTCGATCAGTTGGCTGCCGCGCAGGGGGAATGCCAGTGCCAGGGGCACCTCGCGATGGTCGTTCATGAGCGGGCCTCGTCGGCATCGATTGAACGCCAGCCAGCTTCGAACATCGGGCGATAGAGAGCATCGCACCAACCTTCGAACTCTTCGCTGTCGACCAACGTATTGAAATCGGGAAATTGGCGAGCCAGGGCCACGCTTTCGCGGCGCTCCCCATCGGTGGTGATGCCATCGCCTTCATAGGCTTTACGCGCCGCGGCCTCGGCCTTGACCGGGTCGCCTTGAGCCAGCAGCCAGGCGAACGCGGTTTTCACGGCGACCGGCAGTGGCCGGCGCATGCCTTGTTGCCACGCCAGCAACAGGTGGCCCAGCACTTCCCGGGCCTGCTCCGGAGCAAGCTTGGCGAGCACCAGCGTATCGTCGCTGGCCACCACTGCGGTGGTCAGGGGCAGCCCTACGGCACAGGCGGCCAGGTGATTGACCCAGGCACGGGTCAGACGGTGCCATTTGCGCGAACGGGCGCCACCAATGGCATTGGCAATGGCGGTGACACTCAACAGGTTGCCGTCGGCGCGTTGGTGCAGGCCGCTGACCCAGCCATCCAGGCGCAAGCCCTGGTATTCGAAGTTGACAGGCCTGGCGGCGATGACCGGGGTAGGCCAGAGCACCAGCAACTGCTGGTAGCGCTGCAACAGGTCGGGCAAGGGTTCTATCAGCTCCTGCTGAAGGCATTCGCCAAAACCGGCCATGGGCAGCAGCCCGCTGCCTTGCATGCGCAAGGCCTGCCCGTGAAGGGCACCATCGACGTCATCGGTCACGGCCATCGCGGTGGTCAGCAACTGATCACTGAGGGTGTAACGCTCGAGCGCGTCCAGCACGAAAGGTTCTTCGTCGGCCAGGGGGGCCTCGGCAGTTTCAAAGAACACTTTCAACCGCTGACTGAAGAAGTGCCGTACGGGGTTGCGCAGGAAGTCCTGCAATTGCGTGAGTGCCAGGGGCTCATCCTGCTCGTGGCTCGGTAGCAGATCGTCCTGGGGTAACGGTTGCTGTTCCGCGTGCAGCACCCGCCATTCGGAGGCAAAACTGAACAGGCCACTGCCTTCATGGAAATAACGGCTGCTGAACGGCTGCAAGGGGTGCTCCAGGGTAAGACTGTGCACCAGCTGCTCGCCAGGGTTGAGCGACGCACCTTCCGCGGCGCCGTAAAGCTGCCAGCCACTGGCCAGATGGTCGCGCAGTTGGCCGATCAGCACCGACGCCGGGCGCTCGCTGTTGTCCCGGATACTGCGGCCGACCCAACTGATGTACAGCTGCTCTCGCGCCGACAATAAAGCCTCCAGCAGCAGGTAGCGGTCATCTTCGCGGCGCGAGCGGTCACCCGGGCGATAGTCACTGCCCATGAGGTCGAAATCCAGCGGTGGTTGCGCGCGCGGGTAATCGCCATCGTTCATGCCCAGCAGGCACACGACCTTGAACGGAATGGCGCGCATGGGCATGAGCGTGCAGAAATTCACCGCACCGGCCAGGAAGCGCTGGGACAGCTTGCCCTGGTCAAGCCCGGCCAGCCAGGCTTCGCGCACCACCGTCAATGGCAGTTGGTCATTGAGCCCTACCGACTCGCACGTCTGCAGCCATTGCTCGCGCAGTTCTTCGAGTTGTACCAGCAAGTAGTCGTCGTGCTCGTTGCTGGCCTGGAAGAATACCTGGGTCAGGCCCTGTAGCCGTGCCCCCCACTCCTGGGGTTGCGCAGGTTGCGACAGTACCTGATGAGCCACTTCGAGCGCGTCGAGCAGGCCCACCAGGGGCCCGATGAGGGCAGCATCCAGCCCGCCGATTTCGTCATATGGCTCGATGCCGCCATACCCCTGCCCACCGCCGACGGCGTAGCCTAGCAGCATGCGCCGCAAGCCGAACCGCCAGCTGTTCTGCTCCAGTCGCTCGGGCAGTCCCAGCCCGGCACGCTGCGCAGCGTTGAGGCCCCAGCGAATACCCGCGCCTTCAATCCAGCGGTGCAGCGTAGGAAGGTCAGCCTCCTGCACGCCGAAGCGAGCGCGCAGAGCGGGAACGTCCAGCAGGTCGAGGATCTCGCTGACCGCAAAGCGGCTGTCAGGCAACTTGAGCAGGTGCTCGATGGCGATCAGCAGCGGGTCTCGACCCCGTTGGTTCTGGTCCGTGAGGGTAAAGGGTATGAAGCGCGGGTCGTTGCGATCGAGCTGACCAAACACGGCGCGAATATGCGGCGCATAGCTGTCAACGTCGGGGACCATGACAATAACGTCACGAGGCCGAAGGTGCGGGTCGGCACTGAAGCGAGCCAGCAATTGGTCGTGGAGGATCTCCACTTCACGCTGGGCACTGTGAGCCACATGGAAGCGAACGGAGCGGTCCTTGGCGGGGTTGACCGCAGGCCAGGTGCCGCGCGTTTCCGCCAATGGACGCAACTCGAGGATGTCGTCCTGCAACTGGGCCAGCAGGGTGTGCGGCTCACTCTCACTGAACAGGTCGATGCGCCCTTCGCGAAACGCCGCGCGGTAGCTGCTAGGGTCATCATAACTATCGAGCAGGTTGATGTAGTCACGACCTTGCTTGCCCCAGGCGGCGAGCAACGGGTGTGCATGCTGATGCAGAGCCTCGGCGTCGATGACAGCAGGCATTCCCTGCTTTCGGGCCTGGCGCTTGTATTGATGACGCAGCAGATCCTTGTCGGCGACGATGTCAGACCAGTGGTGGCGACAGGGGTTGTGCACGCACAGCAGCACCTGGCTGAACCGTGCCAGCCCGGCCAGAGCCTCCAGCGCCTGGGCAGGCAGTGAAGAGATGCCGAAAACGATGACACGGTTGGGCACCCCCGCCGGTGCAGCTTCCAGGCTGTTGATGCGTTCGATGAAGCGTTGGTGCACGCCGGCGCGGCTTTGGGCCATGCCTTGTTCGCCAACGTCGTGCAGCAGCGCGCGCCACAACTCGGCTTGCCAGCAATTGGCTTCGGGAAGCGCTTTGGCTTCGCCCCTGACGTTGCGCAACTGATGACGGCCGGCGGCCCAGTCTTCAAGCCAGTCGGCGCGGTACACCTGATACTGGTCGTACAGGTCGGCCAGGCGTTCGGCCAACTGATAGCGTTTGCGCAGGTCGTTGTCGTCCGTCAGGAAGCGCTGCAGGGGCTCGAAATGGGGCTGGTCGATCAGTTGCGGCAGCAGGCGCATCAGGCGCCAGGTCAACGGGGCCTTGTCGAGCAAAGAAGTCTGGGGAATTTCGTCCTTGCCCAGCACCCCTCGATACAGCTGCCACATGAAACTGCCGGGCAGTTGCACATCGATGGCGGCGGCGATACCGCAGCCGCCCAGGTCGTCTTCGAGGGTATCCTCAGCCAGGGCCAACTTCAGCCACTGGGCGATACCGTTGCTCTGCACCAGGGCGATCTCGTTTTCCAAGGGGGCCAGAGGGTAGCGCCGCATCCAACTGACCACCAGGCTGCGCAGTTCATCGAGACGGTTGCCGTGAACCACCATGAAACCTGGGGTAATAGAGGGATTGGCCGGCATGGGCGGTTCCTTGGCTGGGTATATTGGACAGGTGGGAACCTTACCAGATGTGGGGCAGGGGGCAGAATCCGGAACGGTCTGATAATGCTGTGGGCGCGATCTGGGGCGGTGGGCCTGATACTGCGGGTGCGGCCTTCCCGAGCTTCGCCCGGTCCCACATGGAAGGCTGTTGCGCCT